>JAHJZX010000079.1 GCA_018826295.1 Gammaproteobacteria bacterium | reverse complement strand
CTTTCGTCTGCAAATAGTTCAATATAATCAGCAATACCTAATATCCGTGGTCCGTGTTCTAAATGCATGGCTGTTGCATTCCAAACCAATTTCGTAGAATTCATCGAAGGATTATCGTCAAAATAAATGGGCAGTTCATCAATAATATCAAAGGTATCAAGATAACGCTTAAACGTATCTTTTGACAACGTACTCGACGTTAGTTCATCTGAATCAACGCCTGCAAGACAACAAGCCATACGCCGGTGCAAACGCCATGCCTTCGATTCCAATTCGTTAATGCCAATACAACCAGGCAAGTTGTTATGCTTCAAATATAACGCAGCCCCTAATGCAATTTGTAACGCAAATTGTGTTTTGCCAATAGACGATAAACCTGATATGACACCATAAGTCGAAGGACGTGGTATGTGATAACGTTCAAGCGACGGCCAACCTGTCGGTATCAAATCAACTGATAATCCTTGACGTTCCTTTTCAAGTCGCAATCGTTCTTCGTGCCCAACCTCCGATATGTGCGTATACGACGATTTTAGACAGCCCACACCTTTGTTAATCTCTGATAAAACATTCGCTATAAATTCGTCAACATCTTTGACCTCGTTGACAAGGCGTTGAAAATCATCATACATCTGAGCATAACTGTCTATCACAAGTCCAAGTTGTCTCAATCGTCCTGCATTGTCAACAACCTGAACCCATGTCTCAAATCCTTCACTTCCCGACACACCCATTATAGACAGAAATGACAAAAGGCTTTGTAAATATTCTTCTCCACCTATTCTGTCTATATCGTTCCCAAGTCTCGCTGCAACAGTTGGAATATTAGGTGTTTGTTTGTCAAACACTGTATTTTGAATAGCACGATAAATAATTCCGTGAGGGCCTTTGGGATCGAATTTATCAAAATCCAACTCGAAACAAATTCTTTGAGGAATACGTTCCCTACTAACCGCGTTTCTGAGAATAACAGAAAGGACGGCTTTCTCATATTCGGAAACCAACATTGGAGACTCCTATACGACTTTCGCTAAATTACGTGGCGCGTTCACCTGTATAGAGAGGAGATCCCAAAACTCCTGAGAAGACTTTCCTGAGTCTCTAAATTCATTGTAATCCTTGGCACTTATTTGTGGAGGCCAATGGACTACTCTACCCATCATACTGCCTTTCTTTTTATTCCAATCCTTCGCCAATCGCCCACCTAAAAATTCTTCCTTTTTGTCAAACACAACAATTAGATATTTTGAATCAGGAAACCATAAATCAGGCCAATTCTCTGGAAAACGTTCCATCGCATTGACGCCGTTGACAACAGAAAACGCAGCAAAGCCATCTTGTACCGCCCTTGCTGCGTCTAATTCTCCTGCAAATCCCAAAATTAAATTACGTCCTTTGCAGTAATATTTGCCCCATACTACAGGCGCATTGTGATCTTTGAAACCTCTATACTTCGGAGACTTTGCATCTGTGTCAAGTTCTGATTTGCGCAGTCGCACACCTAGACAATTTGAATTGCTCGGTTCGTCATCCCAAACAGGAATGACATATCGTATCCCATCCCACCCAAACATCTCACGATCAATCATTGCATCCTCAAATCCTCTCCCATGAAACCATTTACGTCTTTCACACATATCAAGCAAACCGTGCCAATACGTGACCAAATTAGGTGGAACAATTTTAGGTTTTGATGCAACTCGCAGTTTCGGCAAATCTATATGCGTTTTGCCTTTGTAATTTGCTTCTATCCAATCCTTCGCTTGGGAGTATGTAAGATTGAATCGTTGTTCTATCCAATCAATTGCTGTGCCGCCATTTAATTTTCCAGCCTTGTTACCACAACCTGTACCGAAACAACACCAACTCGAATTGTGCGGATAGACTTTTAATGAAGGCGTGTCTTTGTCGTTGTGCAACGGACATAAACCTGAATAAATGTCTCCTTGTTGCGTTAATTCAACTCCTGTTTGCGATATAAGAGACACAATGTCAATATCATTTATTTTCCACAAGCGAGTAAAATTCCTGTCTAACCTCTGGCACGCTGAAAAACTTTCCACGGATGACAACAGTATGGATTTTTCCATTACTTTTTACTCCACGTACTCGCATACACGAATGGCTGCCAGTTAATTTAACTGCTACATTCTCTGTTCCAAGAAGACGTTGCATTGTGTCTGCTATATGAACAGTCAAATCTTCCTGTAATACAGGGCGACGCGCCAACGTCTCAACAATTCGGTGCAGTTTCGACACACCAATCGCTTTGTCCTTTGCAATATATGCCAAATCGAAATTATAATTAACGATTAGAATGTGGTGAGGACAAATTCCATGTACTAAACCGTTGCTGTACGCAACCATTCCTTCGTAATTAGTCGGAAAAATCGCAGAGGCATATTCTTGCAATAAATCTTCTATTTCTTCGTCTGTAGGAAAATAATGTATAAGAAATGTTGTATATCGCTTAGGAGTATCTTTGAAATTAGGATCAGAAAGATCAATTCCCAACACTTCCATCATTTCTATAACTTTGTTCAAAACTTGCGAATAACGAACTGTTGTCATTTTACACCTAGAAATTTGTGTAGTTGTAAACTCAATCGCCAGCCATTTTTGATAACTTCATCGTAACATACT
>JAHJZX010000014.1 GCA_018826295.1 Gammaproteobacteria bacterium | reverse complement strand
TTAACTGACGCTGTGCATTTAATGCGCTGATGTTACTGTTGACGTATAAAGCCATGGTGTTTCTCCCGATTACCTTATCTGATTTCGAATCACGCTGATGTTGTTTTCGCGTTGTGATTCGCCTGATACTTAGTTATCGGATGAGGAATGCCATTCTTTAGAAAATTTATATAAATATTTTTAACGCATTGATTTAATTAAACTTTCAACAAAAAATGCAGATAAATCACAAGCCGGCAATTTTTTGCCGGCTTAGCTATAGTTATCGAATATAATCGAACAATGAGGTATTAGTGACAGTACTAAAGGTGGATTGCACTGCCTGCAGCGCAGTTTCTTCTTTGGTCAGATCAGCAATAACTTTAGAAAAATCCACTTCAGCAATATCGGCCTGATATTGGGTAGCCAGAATTTCCAGATCGGCGTTCGAGCCATTGATACTATCCAACACATTAATACGCCCACCTATGGCCGAGCGCGCCGACGCGACACTGGTAGAGGCGTCATCAATTTCGCCGACTGCTTTGGCGACACTGGCCTGAAATGCATCGTTGACCGGCCCAGGGGTTCTTAATGCCGTCATCAGCTCAGTCAGCGTATTTAAGATATTGGTTTTCTCTGGTGCCGGCAGGTCAAAGTCTACCCGTCCGGCGCCAGCTGGGCCGTTGACCACAATTTCCAGGCCATTAAAGTCAATTGGTTGGCCTGAGGTGTAGGCACCGGTTACCGGTGGTACCAAAGCTGCACCGCCGCGCAGTATCTGATAGTTACTCGGCGCAGTCAGCTCAACGCTGATAGTGTTATTAGCCGGTGTAACTTTGTCATAGTTATTGATATAAAAACTATTAAACACGTCCGGGTTAATTACATTGACCGCCGCACTGGTGGGCCCGGGCACCGCGATGACAGGAGCAGTCGGCTGTGGCCTTACCTGAACACTGTCAAATACCTTTTTGCCACTGTCATTTACCGGTAACGTCACCCCAGGCGAGACCTGCAAGGCTTTCTGACCGTCGTCGCCGTTAAAAACGTACTTACCTGTCGATGCATCTAAACTAAAAGCCTGCAGGCCATCCTGAAAGCCAGAAAATAAATAGCCCCCTTCAACATTGCGGCTGTTCATCAGGTCAAACAATTGCTGCTGTATGCCTTCAAGCTCAGATGCGACGGCTTCGCGCTCAGACTCCGCATAAGAGCCGTTACCAGAAGCAATAGCCAATACCCTGGCTCTGTCCATTGCGGTGCGGACAGATGCCAACACGGTTTCTTCTACGCCGAGGTTATTTTTTACTGCTATGCCATTTTGCTCAAACTGAGATAATTGTGACAGGTTCTGACCTACACCAAGTACTTTGGCACTGCCTGAAGGATCGTCGGCCGGTGTCAGGATTTTGGTCTTTTTAATCATCTGATCCTGGGCGCGCAACAAGCGTTTTTGCGTATTGAGTATGCCATCCAGACTCTGATTAAATTTACTGTTAAACGTAACACGCATACATTACCTCACCGCTTGTATCAAGGTGTCAAAAATGGTTTGTGACGTCGAAATAATTTTCGCCGCTGCCGCATAAGACTGCTGAAACCTTACCAGATTGGCGGCTTCTTCATCCAGGCTTACACCAGACAAGGATTCTTTTAATTGCAGTGTCTGTGAGTATAGCGCTTCGGCTGCAGCCTGGCTGTTTCTGGCCTGCGCGGTCTTGTCGCCAACAAAACTTACCATAGTGCCGTATGCTTCGTTAAAGCTGACGCTGTTATCGGCAGAAGGTGTGGCTACCGCGTACCGGCGCATTGTTTCTTCGGTTTGTTGTTTGGCCAGCTCCAGACCATTACGGTTATCATTAAAACCACCGGTATTGTATTCGATCGTAAAACTGTCGCCGGTTTGCGGAATACCGGTAATATTAAAATCAAAGCCATAAGCGCCTAAACCCGCCTCTGCCATAATGTTATTAAACTGGCCATTGGGTAGCGCTGCAGTCGTACCTAACAAGGCGTTAGTGTTATCACGTACTTCAAACTGATTGCCACCAATATGCGTCACAGTAAAAGGCGCACCATTAATAGACGATGGTGCAACAAACTGCGACGTTGCCGGATTGGTATTTGACACTATTAACTTATCGACCTGGCCGTTGCCCAGATTATCCTGTGCGACCAGACTACGTACCGGCGAAGCCAGCGCAATATCTTCCGGGCGGGTGGTTGCCAGATTAACATTGCGTGCGGCGCTGGAGAGCGGCTTTAACGCAAACTGATCACCGTCATTCATCGGGCCTGTCACGACGAGTGATAAACCATACATATCCGGAAAACCGGCGCCCAGTGTTTCTCTGTTAAGGGTTGCCGGAAACGCCACGCCCGGAATAGCTATTGCCGAGCCGGGTATCACATTGCCCGAGGTGTCAGTGGCTTCCAGCGTCAGCGTATTTGGCGCAGTAAAGGTTAACAGAAAGTCATTTGGCGGCAACTGTGAGGCCCGGCCCGGTTCAATACTTACTGCAACAGTTCCGGCACCGGTATTGCCCTGAAATGCAAAGCCGTTGCTTTGAGGCAGCACAAATAAATCCCCACCCAGCTCGCCATTAGCATTCATGCCCAGCCGGTTTTGTGTGTTTAATTTATCTGACATTGCCAGTGCCAACTGGCCAAGTTGCATTTGAGTTGGAATTAACAAATCGTCACGAAATTTAAGCAAGCCGCCTAGCTGACCGCCCATTTCTTCAATGCCTAAATTACGAATAACCGAAGGTTTGGAATTTAGGCTCAGCTGAACATTACGTACATTTGGGTCCGGGTCACCGTTCAGACTTAAAATACTAAACTCACCGTTTTCAACCACCAGTGATTGGCCGGTAGCCATAAACACCAGTTTTTCACCATTGTCAGAATCGAGTACTTTAATGTCGAGCTTTTCTGACAACTGGCGCATCGCCTCATCGCGCCGGTCAAGTAAATCCAGCGGCGGCTGGTTATTATCGCCCCGGCCAAAGCCGGCGATACTACGGTTAAGTTCAGATATATTACGGATTAACGAGTTGGTTTGGGTTAAATCTAAATCCAGTTGCTGGTTAACATAGGTTGCCTGATCCAATACCAGATTCGACAAGGTAGCAAAGCGGTCGGTTAATGATTCACTGCTGCTGATAATTAATTGTCGGGTCGAGATGGCACTGGGATCGTTATTGGCCGTTTGAAATTTTTGAAACAGGTCATTCATTGCCGATGAAATGCTGTTGGCCGGATTAGAAAACAAACCGTCAATCCGGTTCGCCTCTGCCGTATACTGACTGGCAAAAGCCAGCTGTGAGGTATCGCGACGAAGCTGGGCCGAGGTAAATTCGCTTACCAGCCGCTCTGTCGTTCCCTTACCTACCCCCAAACCTAACGTCTGCGCTTCAAACTCAGTGCGCTGCCTTGAATAGCCCTGCGTATTGACGTTGGCAATGTTATTACTGGTGGTGCTAAGTAAAGTGCTGTTCGATAACACAGCGGACGTACCTATGCGCAGTAAATTATCAGACATTGCTCTCTCCGGCGACACCACTGTCGGGTGTCAGTTGACTATTAATCGGCGTTAGGTGCATTTTCTTGAGCCTCATTAAGCTCAGACCGAACCTGTTGCATGGCAGGGCTTTGATACACCGCCATAATTTTTTTTGCATAAGCCGGATCTGTGGCATAACCGGCAACCTGCAGTTGTTCAAAATAAGCTTGCGGATCTTCGCTGGCTGTAACTGCCTGCTGATAACGCGGGTTTTCGCGGATAAAAGCGACATAGTCAGACAGACTGTGTTCTAACGAGCCATAAGAGCGGAATTTTGCCTGTTCTTTTTGCGCTATGCCCTGACGGTATTCCAGGGTGTTTACCACCGCAGTATCACCCTGCCAGCCGTTGTTTGCTTTTATACCAAATAAGTTAAAGCTGTTGCCGCCCTTGGCTGTTTTAATCATCCGCTGTCCCCAACCGGTTTCCAGCGCGGCCTGAGCAACCAGCGCCAGCGGATCTAACCCCAGCAGTTTGGCGCTTTGCTGCGCCGCTGGCAGTAGTTGTTTCACAAAATCCAGCGGGCTTGCAACCTGCCAGCCGGCCTCTGCAGACAGATTATCAGCCTGCGTCTGCGCAGATTTCATCTGTGCGCCATCAGTTGGCTTAACGGCTGCTTTGATTGCAGGTTGGCGATAAGCCGGCATAATTAAATCTGTATTGGTTTTATTCGCTGAGGCTTTATCACTTTTGTCTGCCGCCGGGCGGCCAGATAAAGCCGGGCTTAACTGCTGCACCAGTATATCGGCTAGGCCTAAAGCGCCATTTTTGGCTAATTCGGTCGACATCTGGCTGTCATGCATGTCACGGTAAAATTTGGTGGTCTGGCTATTCATCATGCCGTCCACCTCAAAAGCTTCGTTGGCTTTGCGCATGCTGCTAAGCAACATACCGAAAAAGATCGATTCAAATTGCTCGGCAGCCTGACGCAACGCCGCCTTTTCATCTTTACCGGCCTGGCTGCGAATGTTTTGCAGGCTGGTTAAGTCATGATAAGACATCTGGTTGCTGCCCGGGCCCATTTCAGATCACCACCAATTCGCCGTGAATAGCACCGGCTTCTTTTAATGCTTCCAGTATTGCCATTAGATCGCCTGGCGCAGCACCAACAGCATTAACCGTGCGCACCAAATCATCCAGTGTTACGCCTGGGTCAAATTTAAACATCCGCGACTGATCAGGCCGCACATCGATAATAGTATTTTCCTCAATAGCAGTTTGCCCCTCAGCCAAAGGGTTGGGCTGCACCACGCGTGGGTTTTCCGCTATGGTTACCGTTAAGCCACCATGGGTGACCGCAGCCGGAAACAAGCGCACTTCTTTGCCTATCACGATAGTACCGGTACGGGAATTGATAATAATTTTAGCGGCGTTATCGCCTGGTTCAAACGTCAGATTTTCCAGTGTCGACAAGTAAGATACGCGCTGGCTGATATCACGCGGTGCCCGCACCTGTACAGAAGTCGCATCCATTGAATAGGCCGTATCAGCCCCCATAAAAGCATTTATCGCCTCTGCCAGCCGTTTTGAGGTAGTAAAATCGGATTGCTTCAGGTTAAAGGTAATAAAATCACCCTGTGCAAAAGGCGATACCACTTCGCGCTCTACCATAGCACCATTAGGAATACTGCCCACTGTTGGGGTGTTGACCAAAATACGCGAACCGTCCAGGCCTTCGGCCCCCAAACCGCTAACAATTAGACTGCCCTGCGCAACCGCATAGACATTACCGTCCAGACCTTTTAAAAAGGTTTGCATTAAGGTGCCGCCACGCAAACCTTTGGCACTGCCAACCGATGAAACAGTAACGTTAAGCGTCTGGCCTGGTTTAGCAAAAGCCGGCAGTTCAGCATGCACTACTACCGCCGCCACATTTTTGGTTTGCGCTTTCAGATTAGCCGGCAAGGTGATACCAAAATTGGTCAACATAGTGCGAAAACTTTGCTCGGTAAAGGCGCCCTGCTCTCCGGTACCGGGCAAGCCCACTACCAGGCCATAGCCAACCAGTTGGTTACTGCGAACGCCTTCAATATCGGCTACATCTTTAATTCGTGCTGCCTGCGCGGGTAACACCATCAGCGCTAACGGCAACAATACAGCCATAAATCGTTTCATTGTCGCGCTCCTAAAATGGCCACAATGGGCTACTAAAAAACCGGCTTAACCAGCCTGGCGACTGGCCATTGTGATGCGCGCCTGTACCGCTGTATTCAATACGGGCATTGGCAATTTTTGTCGATTCAACCGTATTATTGACATCGACATCCTGCGAGCGGATAACGCCGGTTAAGCGGATATATTCTTTACCGGTGTTTAGCGTCAGCCATTTTTCACCGCGGATAACCAGATTGCCGTTTGCCAGTACCTGCAATACATTTACCGAGATATCCCCGACCAGCGAGTTACTCTGATCGGCTTTTGCATCCCCTTTATAATTTGACGCTGAATTAGCACCAAACTGCAGCACATTTCCGGCCACTGAAATATCGCGCCCACCCAGGCCTACCATGGGGTCAAATGACGCTGAACTGTCTTTCTTTGTTTCCGTCTTAGCATTTTTACTGGCCTGAGTACGTTCTTTCAGTACAACAGTAATAATATCGCCTTCATGTCGCGCTTTATTATCGGAATACAGGCTATTGGAGTACTGCTGTGCAAACAGAGAGCCATTTTGTACCAGTTGCCGACTTGGCACTTCTGGTTGCAACGGGGCAAAATAAGGATCGTTTGCCTGTGGCTCCTGCAATGCCGCGCAGCCAGACAACGCCATACCCAAACCAACACCAATAATAATGCGTAACATAACGCCTCCAATTACAACTGCTGAATGGCAAAGCCCAACATCTGATCGACAGATGAAATGACTTTTGAATTCATTTCATAAACCCGCTGGCTTTCAATTAAGCTAACCAGCTCTTCGGTAACATTGACGTTGGATGTTTCCAAAGCGCCCTGCACAATAATGCCAAGGCCTTCCAACCCGGGAATACCCTGCACAGGGTCGCCACTGGCGCCTGTTTCGCGAAACAGGTTTTGCCCTACCGGCTCAAGCCCGGCCGGATTGATAAAATTAGTTACCGTAAGTTGGCCCAGTACCGCCGGCTCGCCCTGCCCCGGCAGCTGCACGGAAACCTGACCATCCTGCGCAACGGTTAAGCTTTGCGCATCCGGCGGCAGCACTATATTGGGCTGCAACTGGTATCCGGCACCTGAGGTAACCAGGTTGCCTTCGTCATCAACGGTAAACTGGCCGTTGCGGGTGTAAGAGATAGTGCCGTCCGGCATCAGAATTTCAAAAAAACCGTGGCCCTGGATCATGATGTCCATACTGTTATCAGTAGTAATCATATTGCCCTGAGTAAAGTTTTTTTGCGTTGCCACGACCTTAGTTCCGGCACCAATCATTAAGCCATTGGGTAACTCAGTATTTTGTGACGACGCACCACCTGGCTGATTCACATTTTGGTACAGCAAATCTTCAAAGATGGCACGGCTTTTCTTAAAACCGACAGTACTGGCGTTAGCCAGGTTGTTGGAAATGACCGATATGTCACGCTGCTTGGCGTCTAAACCGGTTTTACTGATCCATAAAGCTGGATGCATAGCTGCCTCCCGGGCCTTGACCCGTTATCTGGTTATTAACCTACGATCCGAAGTAACTGAACTTGCTGTCGATCCATATCTTCAGCGCTCTTCATCATTTTTACCTGCAATTCAAACTGACGCTGCAAGCTGATCATGTATGTCATTTCGCCCACTGCATTAACATTACTGCCTTCAATGGCACCATTGAGTAAATTCACATCTGGCGCCGCCTCGGCAAGCTGTCCGTCTTTGCGGCGGAATAAACCATCGTTGCCTTTTTCCATCTCGCTGTTTAACGGCTTCACCAGCTTAATGCGGCCAACGGCTGCGATTGCGTCTGCAGGTGCACCTTGTGGTAAAGCGCTGATGGTGCCGTCATTACCAATTTCCAGCTTTGCCAGCGGAACCGGTAGTTGGATTGGACCATCGTCCCCCATTACGGCTAACCCGGAAGATGTTTCCAGCATACCCAGAGCATTGAGTTGTAAATTGCCGCCGCGGGTATAGGCTTCAGTACCATCCGGAGCTTGCACCGCCAGCCAGCCATCGCCCTGAATGGCAACGTCCAGATCACGCTCGGTCATGATGATAGCGCCGGCGTCAAAGTTTTGACCTGGCTGTTCTGTCAGCGAAAATACCCGGCTGGGCAAGCCATCACCAAACGCCTGCATAGAGCGCGCTTGTTCAAAATCTGCTTTAAAGCCCACAGTACCGGTATTAGCAAGGTTATTTGCCCTTACTGCTAAACCATTCATATTTTCTTTAGCACCACTCATGGCGATGTATAGCAGACGGTCCATTTGGCTCTCCGTGATCTGTTACTACGGCTTATACAGATAGTGAAAGCAAAATTGATGCCATAAAAAGGTGTAAGGGGTAAATAGAGGACAAAAAAACACCACCCGCAGGTGGTGTTTAATACAACTGAAGTAGTTTTACCGAATTTGCAGCACGGTTTGCTGCAAGGTGCTGTTTACTTCCAACGCCCTGGAGTTAGCCTGGAAATTACGCTGCGCGCTGATTAAGTCAACCAGCTCAGTTGTCAGGTTGACGTTTGATTGCTCTAACGCAGACGCATTTACGGCGCCAAAGGTGCCTATATTGGCCTGACCGCCAATAGGCTCACCAGAAGTAATGCTTTGCTTCCAGGATGTATTACCGACCTGTTTTAAGCCCTGCACATTGGCAAAGCGCACTAATGTAACCTGCGCCAGATAAGACGAGTCGCCATTGCTATAGCTGGCGAGTACCCGGCCAAATGAATCAATATCGACACCGGTCAAACTGCCCACAGTCGTACCATCCTGGCTCAGGTTTGACACATCAAAGTTTGAGGCATATTGGGTTGGTAACCGCACACCAGACGCATCACGGTAATTAACCGTAACATCCTGGGCGTACTGGGCACCATTGGTCAGATAATTAGCAGTAGGAGCGCTGAGTGCTTCTGCCGGCAGAGTTAAATTCGGTGTAGTTAACACCGGCACCACTGGCGGTACCGCAGGTAAAATCAGATTACCATTGGGATCAAAAAACAGGGAGTCACCAATAAAGACACCGCCATTACCATCATAAGGCAGAGCGCCGGTACCATTACCCCACTCACTTAAATCCAGGCCGGGATAACCCGGAGCCGTTGGATCCGAAACATAAGCCGGCGCAGCTGGCATGGCGGTATTATCGTCAAACACAACAAAGGTTTGCCATTCATTCCACGCCGGCGGGTTTAACGGATCGTCCGGCTCAACTTTACGGAAGTAGGTTGTTACCGTGTGCGCCTCACCCAAGCTGTCATAAACAGTTACTGAGGTTGAATGGGTGTAGGTTGAGCGGTCACCTGGGTTAAAGTTACCCGGGTTTCTCGGAAGTTCAACCGCGCGCGAGTCTACATTCATACTCAGGAAAATATTGTTGGTCGCCCTTGGCGCCCCGGCCGATGTCGGAATGGCAATCGGTTGCGTGGTGCTTAAGCTAACCGACTGGTTTTCACCGGTTACGGCATCAACAGCGAAACCCTGTAAATAATTGCCGTTATTATCAACAATAAAATTGTCTTTATTCAGCTTAAAAGCGCCCGAACGGGTATAGGTAAGATCCTGAGATTGCCTATCCGGTGTCAGGGCGAAAAAGCCTTCACCGGTAATGGCTAAATCCAGCGAGTTATTGGTAAATTGCAAAGCGCCCTGGCTAAACTGCTGCGCTACCGTTGAGGTAGTTACACCATCACCCACTTTGGTGCGACCTGATGCAAAAATTGATGTGGCGTACACATCAGCAAACTCTGCCCGCGATTCTTTAAAACCTGTAGTATTTACGTTAGCGATATTATTCGCAGTAACATCTAAATCTTTTTGCGCCGCGGCCAGGCCGCTCAATGCAATATTAAAACTCATAATTCACCTCAGCTCGCTTAACTATATGAAACTTCTAATACATCACTTAATTTAACCTGCCCTAAACCCAGCAGGTTAAGCATAATGCTGCCACCCTGGCCATTCAGGCTTACGCTGCCGACCGGGGTATAAACGTTTACCGGTAAACTGGCGTTGGTTCCATCGGCATAACTCACATCAACTTTGACTTTATACACGCCAGCCTTCACCCGGTCGGACACCTCACCATCTACTTCAGCAGCACTACCTGCGCCTGAAGGCATATAGGTGCCATCCCAAATAAACTCGTTTTTACCCACTTGTGGGTTTTCCACGCTGAATGATTGCACCAGCTCGCCTTTTTCGTTTTCTATCCGTACTTTCATCAGCGTCGCGGCTTTGTCCAGTTCAATATTGCCGCGCGATAAAGTTTCGCCGGTAAACACGATTTCATCCGATTGCGTCAGTACAGTGCGCCCCACCAAAGAAGACGCTTGCAACGCTTGGTTTGACGTCATGCTTTGGGCTAACCCCTTGAAGCTTTCATTGAGCGAGCCTATGCCATCTGCCATAGTGAAATTGGTCATTTGCGCAATCATTTGATCATTCTCGACCGGTTTGGTCGGATCCTGATACGCCAATTGCTGGGTTAGCAAGGCAAAAAAGTCGGCCTGAGTCAGCGCACCATTGTTTTTATCCGGTGTTTTTTTGCCGTTGTCCCAGTACATGCCATCTAGGGCAGAGTTGTTATTTACACCCGTAGTCATGTGCTACTCCTTATCCCTGTTGTCCAAGCCGCAGTGTCCGCATCACCATCTGCTTGGCAGCATCGGCAGTTTGCACATTGGTTTCGTAGGAGCGTGACGCCGAAATCATATTCGCCATCTCTTCCATAATGTTGATATTGGGCTTATAGATATAACCATTGTCATCCGCCAGCGGATGGTTTGGCGCATACTCTACATTTAGCGGCGCGTCGGACTCGACAATGCCCAGCACTTTGACACCAACGCTGGCATCGCCTTGCATACGTTTAGCCTGCGACAGTTCAGCGGCAAATACCGGATGTCTGCCACGATAGGTTTGCTCAACACTACTACTGACACTGTTGGCATTCGCTATGTTACTGGCGGTAGTGTTCATACGCAGTGACTGCGCCGTCATACCGCTACCGGTAATATCAAAAATATTAAAAGCACCCATGGTTATTGTCCTCCACCGGTGATGGCTTTTTTCAGGCCGCCAATACGGGAATTAAGAAAACCTAAGCTGGCCTGATATTCCAGGCTGTTTTGCATAAAGGCATTACGTTCGCGATGAATATCAACGCTATTGCCGTCGCCGGTATCAGGCTGATCAGGGTTGCGAAATTTGGTTTCATGCCGGCTGGCTGTAGAAATGTGGAAATGTTGTTCATGGGTGCGCTGCATGGCACCGGCTTGTCTGGCCTGAGCATTATTCAGTGCTTGCTGAAAATCCAGATCCTTGGCTTTATAGCCCGGAGTATCTGCATTGGCGATATTTTCTGCCAATACCTGAGCCCGCCGATCCCGCACCAGCATGGCGTCAGGGTGCATACCAAATGCTTTTTCAAAACTGATTGCCATTTTTTTGCCACCTGTCTGTTACCGATGGCAATTCAAATGCAAATCTCAGGCCAAATTTTCAGCGCGATATTATTCAGATTTTTTTGCGGTAGATAATACCCGGATTACAGCGGATCATTTCAAAATCACTGTTCAGGCTGGACAACGACTCAGACGCACCAAGAAACAAGTAGCCGCGAGAGTTTAGCGATTGGGAAAACTGATGAATTATTTTCGCTTTTACATCAGCAGAGAAATAAATCAGTACGTTGCGGCAAAATATAATGTCAAACTTACCCAGCAAGGTGTAGCTGTCCAGTAAATTGAGATGACGAAAATTGACATTTTTGCGCACATTATCTTTTATACGCATCATGCCTTTGCCGCTGTCTTCAAAAAACTTAGTCCGCCGCTCGGGCGATAAACCGCGCGATAGCGCCAAACCATCATATTCAGCGCGCTGGCAATGTTCCAGCATAGTGTTTGAAATATCTGTGCCGAGTATGTTGACGCCCAAACTAAAAGCGCCGGGTCTGCTTTGCTGGTACTCCAGGGCTGTCATAGCGATAGAGTATGGTTCCTGTCCGCTTGAACTGGCAGCCGACCATATTTTGACGGTGCGGCAAGTTTTTTCCAGCTCCGGCAAAATCTGCTTTTTTAGTAGCTCATAAGGATAAGTATCGCGAAACCATAAGGTTTCATTGGTTGTCATGGCGTCAATAACTGCAGAACGTAATTGGCGCTCAAAGGGGCTTAGTGTTTTGCTTACCAATTCAGACAAAGTTGCCACACTAAAGCGCTGCATCAGCGGCGCCAGCCGGCTTTTTACCAGATATTGTTTATTGTCACCCAATACAATACCGCATTGCTGCTCCAGAAAATCCCGGAACAACACATATTCTTTGTCTTGTAGATCTTTATTTGCCACCGTTCATCCTTAAAGGTTATTCCGCATGCAGCCACTTCTGAACAGACTCTGCCAGTTCATCCGGGTTAAACTTAGCAATAAAATCATCTGCGCCGACCTTTTGAACCATCTGCTGATTAAAGACGCCACTTAATGAGGTATGCAGAATAACATGTAATTTTTTAAGTTTAGGATCCAGCTTGGTCTCAGCCGTCAGGGTATATCCATCCATTTCCGGCATTTCAATATCCGAAATCAGTAAACCCACTTTTTCCGTTACCGATTCCTGACATTCCTCAGCAATCTGCTTTAAAAAGTGCAGCGCCTCTTTACCATTATTCACCAGATGCATCTTTACACCCAGACTTTCCAGGGCCCGTTTCACCTGGTTACGGGCTACTACCGAGTCATCAGCAATCAGAATTAACCTGTCACCTAAATCTGCGGTAATGCTTTGTGTATCCAGTGCTCTGGTTATCGCTGTAGGTGAAGGTGAAATCTCTTCAAGGATCTTTTCTACATCGAGAATTTCTACCAGCTCTTTATCAATTTCAGTAACGGCGGTCAGATAACTTTGCTTGCCACTGGTACCTTTAGGCGGAGCCATAATGGCTTCCCAGTTGATATTTATAATCCGTTCTACCGAGTTGACTAAAAAGCCCTGCACCGAACGATTATATTCAGCAATAATAATGAAACTGTCAGTGGTATTGTCAATGGCACGGCCACCGGTTGCCAAACTTAAATCAATTACTGAAATAGTCTGGCCACGAATATGGGCTATGCCTCTTACGTATTTATTGCGCTTAGGGATAGCAGTAAGTGGAGGGCATTGCAAAACTTCACGAACTTTAAACACGTTAATGCCATAGCGTTGGCGGCCTGCCAACTTAAACAACAACAGCTCAAGCCGATTTTGTCCGACTAACTGTGTGCGCTGATTCACCGCGTCTAAAATACCGGCCATCTGCCGCTCCTCTGCTACGTATCGGATCGATTCTTGCTAAATTGCTTAAATCCGATGTGGAATAGCAATTAGCGTCAAATTATCGCCGTATGTTATAACCACCAGCAACTAAAGCATAGCCGAAACTATATGAAAAAGTACGAAAATTTAATCAGACATAGTCTTATCTGGCTTTGCCTTTGCAGTAGTCTACCGCTTTATAGTCAACCGGAAAGTTATAGCCCTGAGCAGCTCACCACGTTGGCGCAGCAATGGCTTGATGCACAATTGGCAAACGACACGACAACAGTGTATCAAACAGATATCAGCAGCCTGGACCCACGTATTGGTACAAAACACTGTGAGCAAGCGTTAGATTTTAGCTTGTCGCAACTGTTAACACAGCGGCAAAACACTATAGTGATCCGCTGCAACGACACCACCGCCTGGCAGTTATATGCCCCGGTCAGAATAGATGAAATTGTCGCAACTCTGGTGCTGCGACAAAACATTTCTACAGGAAGCCTGATAACAGCCGATATGCTGGAAACTACAAACCGGGCCCGCCGGTTTGTTCGGGGTAATCTGGTGGCGGATGCCAATGCTGTTATTGGCGCTAAAACTAAAAGATCCTTGTCGATGGGACAAATTTTAACCTTCCAGGATCTATGCCTTGTGTGCAAAGGAGATGTTGTTACAATAGCCATCAGGGATAATGGCCTGGACGTTTCAGCGTCGGGAATTGCAATGTCTGATGGTAGCCTGGGCGATGTGATCCCGATACAAAACAGACAGTCTAAACGCACCGTAAAAGCTGAAGTCGTCGCCGTTAACCGCGTCAGTATTACTTTTTAAAAATTATGCTAAAGTTTTGCTGTCTGCTGCCGCTAACCTGAGCATAGGGAACTGTAATAAGGTAATGAGGTCATATTATGGCTATTAATGTCAACAACCTGCAAAATACAGGGCAGGTTAAAACTGACAAGGTTGAACAAAACCAGCAACGTCAGCAAACCACTGTACAGCAAAATGCGACTCAGACCGCGAATCAAAAACAGGATTCAGTGTCTATTACGCCGCAAGCGCAACAATTTGCTAAGTTAACAGACAAAGCAAGCAACAGCAGTGGCGTCGATCAAGAAAAGGTCGACAAAATTAAGCAAGCTATTGCTGAAGGCAAATACAAGATCAATGTTGAGCAACTGGCACGGCGTATCGTGCAGTTTGAAAGCGAAATATTTGGCAAAAAATGACGCTAATCCCTGACAGCATTGCCTCTTTGTTACAACTGCAACAACAGCACCTGGATGTGCTGTTGTCGTTATTACGGCAAGAACTTGCCGCCCTCGCCAACCGTGATATCGACAGCCTCGAACAGCTAACAGTAGAAAAAGTGAAGCTGCTTGAACTGATCCAGCAAACAGACAACCAACTGGCTAACACCGCCGAACTGGCACAAAGTAAAGAGCTAGACGACTTTAAGCAACAGGTAGCGGTACTCGACGCCTTACTGGCGCAATGCAAACAACAAAATGACGTGAATCAGTTAACGATGGAACAAAGCCAGTTAAGACTGGCTCAGTTTAAACACGAATTGTTGTCCAGCCGGGGTAAATCCGGTCTTACGTATACCAGCAAAGGCCAGCCCGCCGTCGATAGTAAAGGTAAAGGCATTAAAGCCTGAGTTATCAGCGCTTAAAAATAGCGTACCCGGTTAATTGTCTGTCTAGGCTGCACATTCTGATACAGATGTTGCACCTGTTTAAAATCCAATTCTAACTCTGTAATGTATGTGCCGTTAACGGCATAAGTCTTGATTACTCTGGCACCACGTATCACGCCTTGCACCTGTACTGTCAGTTCGTCATCACGCAACAACATAGCGCCCAGTTTGTTGCTTGCGTCAATTCTTTGACCATACACCATTTCAGTGAGCTCGCGATAGGCTTCAAGTTTGGATGCCTTCATCGCCTGCAGCATTTTGTGTTGCTCAGTGTCACCTGATTGCAAAGCTATTGGTGCATAACCCAACGCCCTGAGCACCGGGTAGTTATCGGGTTTAACATCAGCATATTCGACATGACGGTCATAAAACTGGCTGCAACTCACGGCTGACAAAGCCAACATAGATGCAATCAGGCTACGCAACAGGATAATTTTACGCATGGCGGTTCTCTTTTAACGGTTGTATCTTTTTATCAAAAAGCAAAAATTGCGCCACTATTCCTTCAAGCTGATAATAGGCACGTAATTTGCTTTCACAAAGAGTAATAAACAACAGTCACCTACAACAAAATAGAGCCGTTAATGTATGAAGAAATATTCACTCAGCATGATACTGCTATTAGTATTCAGCCAAACCGGCTTCGCAACCTGGTATGAGGTAAGCGGCCAGGCTGCAGTGGAGCGCGGCAATCTGGTGCAGGCACGTGAAGCTGCCATTAACGATGCATTAAAACGTGCAGCCCTGTTTTCAGGCGCCAGTTTCAGCGCCTCACAGCAATTGGTTAATGGCATTTTACAAAATGAACAGTACCAGCTGGACAGCCATTCAGAAATACAACAGGTGCAGTTGCTGTCAGAAACTAAAAGTCAGAACATGCTGACAGTGACATTGCGAGCTGAAATCCTGCCTCAGCAACGCCACTGCCAAAGCAATAATTATCGTAAAACTTTGCTGCTAAGCCCGTTTAAGTTACTGCCCCGCCAGGATGCTATTCATGGCAATTTATTTAACCTGCCGCGCGATGCAACTCAGCAATTGGATAAGCAGCTGCGAGATTACAGCCCGGTTGCCATGGTCAGTGCAATAGCAACCCATATCAGTCTGGAGCAATTAAACCATCAGCTGACACAGCAACTGTTTAGTGAAGGTAGTCAATACTTACTTACCGCGCAAATCACTGATTTATCTATGGGCAACACTACCAATAGCTTTTGGCAAGATGCCAGTAAAGAGCGTTTTTTTGCGCTGGATGTAACCTTATATGATTTATTTGAACAACAGATAGTATTTCAGCAGGAATATCGCACAGCAGCACCCTGGCCTTATAAAGAGCCAAACACACCAGACAGCCACAGCCAGGCATTCTGGAATATGCCATATGGCAGTAAAATCGCCACTATATTGCATGCTGTTGCCGAAGATGTGCAACAACATTTGCGCTGTCAGCCATTACTAAGCCAAGTTAGCCAGGTACAGCAACAGCAACTAACATTAAACATGGGTACTGCTCAAGGGCTAAAAGTGGGTGATACCCTGGAAATTATACAAATACAGCGCCACCCTAGCCAACCGGCAATCAGGCAGTTATTACACAGCCCGATCCGCCTGACAGTGCAAAGTGTAAACCAGCACCGTAGTTGGGCCATACCGCAACAACAGCAGTTAGTCAGTCATATTCAGGCTGGGGATTTAGTCACTATAGCGCCGCGCTAACAGATATGGCTGCCCCAGCAGGAATCGAACCTGCAACTGCCCCTTAGGAGGGGGCCGTTATATCCATTTAACTATAGGGCAACAGCGGCGTAAGTTAGCATAGCCGGCTGGATGAATAAAGCGTTTACTATCATTGGCTTTTGCTTAAATTTTCAGTTGCCGAAAAAATCGGCAGCCCATGTATCAGCGTTAGCTAGCCCTTGGTTATTGGGTACAATGTGCTGATAACAAAATGCGGGATCAGCTGCTGCGCACTGGCCGCCACCACTTTGCTGTCAAAATGAATCACTCTGGCATTCACCATTATACCCTTTGGCGTATACAGCATAGTGCCGGCCAATACATAATCAATTTTTTGTGATGTCTGCAGCCGGCTATGCTCGCGGCTGAATATAAAATCGCCATGCTTTGTTACCCTGATATTGTTAGTGGTTTTAAAATCGGCCACCGCTAAACCATACTGCTGCATTTGATGAATAAAGCTTTCAGCTAACTGGTTACCCAGGCTGTTGCTCACATCCAGTTCAGGGCCAAGTTCAACAAAGGACGCTATGGCTATTTTTGCCCCAGCAGGGAAAGCATGCAGAGTTTCAACCAATTGCATCGACATCTGGCTGGCATAATCAGACAACTGCTTATGTGAATGCTGATTGCCGGTATAAGGAAAGATTACCGTAGCACCGTATTGGGGCTCAGACTGTTGCTGGTTGGGTGATGCCGCTTGCACTGATGCCTGCTGCATCTCAGCCGACGGGCCTGGCGTGTCGCTATTGCAGCTGGCTTTACTGTTACATTCGATGTAACTATTACTGCTTCCATTAAGGCTGTGGCAGGCTGTCAACAAGCTGGCTACGGCTATTGTCAGTAAGATGTTTTTCATGCAGCGCTCTCCGATAAATTCAACAGCAAAAGCAGCTAGCCTGATGTTGCTGCTATTACCGTATCTTATCGGTGCAAAACGCCGATTCTTGAATGTAAACGCTTAAAATTGCCCGCTTATTTATGCCACGCAGGCATATTAGCCCTGTTTCAGCCGTAACGTTTGCTGTTGTTGCCATTGCTGCAACGCCCGAACTATATGATTCGGCACAAAAGTTCTGGCGGCAGATATTACTCTTTTAGTGTCTATTTGGATCAAGCGGGCGTTCACCAGTAAACCTTGCTGATGCATGGTCATAGTGCCGGTAATCACATACTTTATCGGCAATTCAGCTTTTAACTCTTCAAAGTTACGGCTTAGCACAAAGTCACCATCGGGCGTGACACGGATATAATCTGTCGCTTTGTAATCCAGTACCGGCACACCGAAGCGATGCAGATCATAGATCATCGCTTCACTAAAGTGATGACCAAACAAGGAGCCCTGATCTAATGTAGAATCGGTATAACTAAGGTCAGTAACCGCCACCATCGCATTGTCATCCAACGCCTGATGCTGCTGCATTAGCTCATGCACTATATTGCGTGAGTACTCGTTTACCGTTGTAATAGGTTGCTGCCGGTAAAACTGATCTGGTGCGCTGTGCCCAAGCCCTGGCTGCTGTTCGACGCGCTGGCTGCGTTCTGCCGGTGGTTCACCCGTTAGCCGGACATTATTTGCCGGGCCTTGCTGCACACAGCCACACAGCAGTAGTACCAAAGTAGGAATCAATTGTTTCATTATTTTTCTCCCCTGCTGCTACGATACAGATAGTCGCCGCGTTGCTTAACCTGCTGCTCACTCCAAAATACATTGCCGGGTATGTAATCGGTTACCGCTGCCAGTACTTGTTTAGTGCTAACGTCAATTATCCGCGCATTAATCACATAGCCGTCTTCCTGCATTACATAGCTACCAGACAAAATAGCATTGGCCAGCTGCCCAGTTGACAGCTCAGCTGCCTGGCGCGACAAGGCTTGTTCATGACCGGACAACAGCAGCAACTCACTGCGTAATCTGTAGTCGTAGGCTTTATAGCCCTTGGCCAGAGCATGACTTAGCATGCTGTCAGCAAGCTGATTTGCCAAAGCCCGTTCATCGGCATCTGCCGCAGTTAACTCAAGCGAGTTTAATGGCAAAAAGCTGGCAACAGACAATTGCGGAGCCGCAACACGCGGTAATAGCTCGGTATTTAACTGGCGAAATAAATTGTCGGCTACGCGATTGGTGTAAAAATCCAACGCGTAGCGGCTGAGTTCCGGTTGCGACTTTTGGCTGCTATCATGCCTGGTAGCGGCTAACGCCGGCTGCCACCATTGCAGTAGCAGCATTACACTGCATAAGATTAACTGTTTCATACCCACCTCAGATACTGGCCTGGAACTAACAAAGCAAATTTCAGGCCAGTATTTGACGGCGAAGTTTTGACAATAACAACTAAACCGAGAACGGATATTGAATTGCCGGATGGCACTGATAGCCACGCACTTCAAAATCATCAAGCGTGACCCAGGTTTCCAGATCATCCAATGATTTAATGTCCGGATTAATTACCAATTCAGGTGATGGAAATGGCTCACGTTTTAGCTGTACATCGCGCATCAGCGACAGCTGATCTTCATAGATGTGGGCATTAACGATTTTATGGTAAGCAATACCCGGTTTATGTCCGGTAATCTGCGCTACCAGTGCCAATAAGGTAAACACTTGAATTTGATTAAAATTAAGCCCTAAAGGTACATCGCAAGAACGTTGAAAGCTGGTCAGGTACAACGTATCGCCCAGTAACGAGAAGTTGTGCGTGTGCATACAAGGCCGCAAACAGCCCATATCAAACTCGCCGGGGTTGTAAAAAGTCACTATCTCGCCACGATCATCTATACCACGGCTTAGGTTGTCGACAACCTTTTTCAACTGATCAAGTGTGCTACCATCTGGTTTGGCCCAGGCTCGGCCCTGTACGCCATAAACACGCCCCATATCATCAGTACCTTTGCGATGCGGGTTTGCTAACCAATCAGCGTTGTCATTAGCATTGGCGTCCCAGGTTTTAGTGCCCAGCTCTCTGAACTCAGCGGCACTGCTGTAACCTCGAATGTAGCCGAGTAATTCTGCTATTGCCGCTTTCCAATAACTTTTGCGGGTGGTTATCAATGGAAAGGCATTCTGGTCAACCCGGTATTCCAAATCGGCATTGATAACTGTCAGGCAGCGCTTACCTGTACGCTGGTTTTCGACCCAGCTACCGTGTTCGATAATACGCTGACACAGCTGCAAATATTGTTTCATGTTTCTGATACCCGTTTGTTTACTTTGCTGCCGGTACTATAAGCGTAAATAATAAGACCTATACCCGCGATAATCATTGGCAAGGATAACCACTGCCCCATCGACATCCCCGCCGATAACACGCCCAGGTGCGCATCCGGCTCACGATAAAACTCAACATAAAACCGCGCGCTGCCATAGCCCGCTAAAAATAAGCCGCCCAGACTACCTGTTGGCGGGTTGACACGCCGATACAGCATGATCAGTGCAAACAGCACTAGTCCTTCCAGGGCGAATTCGTATAACTGAGACGGATGACGCGGCAATGCGCCGGCGTTTGGAAACAACACAGCCCAGGGCACATCTGTGGTGCGGCCCCAGAGTTCAGCGTTGATAAAGTTGCCCAGCCGGCCGGCGGCCAGGCCAAGTGGAATAAGCGGTGCGACAAAGTCTCCTAATTGCAGAAAGCCTTTATTATTGCGTTTAGCAAACCAGGTCATTGCCAGCAAAACCCCGAGCAAACCGCCATGAAACGACATGCCGCCGGTCCAGATTTTAACCAGATACAAGGGATCTGCTAAAAACAAATCAAACTGATAAAACAATACGTAGCCAACCCGACCGCCGAGGATTACCCCAAGAAAGCCGATAAACAACAGATCACTGACCTGTTGCTCAGTCCACCCCGAGCCCGGCTTTTTTGCTGCACGGTTTGCCAGCCACCAGGCCAGGCCAAAAGCGACCAGATACATTAAGCCATACCAACGCAGGCTGACTGGACCCAGGCTATATATCACCGGGTCAATTTGTGGAAACGTAAAATAACTTGCCGACATAACTCCCCTTAACTGAGTATCATTTTTAGCGATACCAGCAATAAAAATACGCCAAATACCCGCTTAACGGTCAAAAGCGGTAAACGTTGTGTCATACGCGCCCCAAGCGGAGCCGTAAATACAGAAGTGGACACTATACCTAACAAAGCCGGTATGTAGATATAACCAATAAACCCATGTTCAAACTGGTAGTGCCGCCAGCCGGCAATTACGTAGCCCAGAGTACCAAAAATAGCTATTGCTATGCCACTGGCTGCAGCACAGCCAATAGCCCGGCGCATATCAACAGAATAATAATTTAATACCGGTACAAACAACGCGCCACCACCAATACCCAATAAACTGGCCAGCCCGCCAAGCACTACAGAAATTGCGCCGGTAGCGCACCGGCCAGGTAAAGGTTTACTGCCTATAACTGAGCGCGAGCCAAGCATTCTGGCCGCCAGCAATAGTACAGCTATGCCAAAAAACATCTGCAATAGCTGACCACCAACTAAATGGGCAAGGTATCCGACAAACCAGGCACCACAGGCAGCACCAACAACAACTGGCGTGGCGATAGCCCAGGGTACATTGTCCATCTTATGGTGCGCCCTTACGGAAGAGGTCGCGGTAACGATAATCGACGCCAGAGATGTCGCCACAGCGACTAAAATTGCATCTGATTGGCTGACGACATCAAAGGCGGGTAGCAACATCACTAGTACCGGCACGATCAAAAGCCCGCCGCCAATCCCAAGTAAGCCAGCCATAAAACCAACAGCGGCACCGAGGAACAAGGTGATAATAAAAATACTAAACACTATAAACTCAACCTGAAATTGGCCGTTTAAACGCACAGCAACCTAACGGAGCCTTATGCCCGAAGCTGAGTAAGCAACTGTTTTTGTTCAAGAAAGCGATGAATATGTAGCCTTACATGCTTGGCAGAGGTACATGCTAGCACTTCGGGCAATAGTAATGCCAGTTCAGACATTTCAACCCGGCGTAGCAACCACTTTATTTTTGCTAAATTGCTGCTGTTCATACTGAAGCTGCTATAGCCCATAGCGGCTAACAACAACACCCCTGCCGGCTCACCGGCCAATTCACCACACACACTGATGGCAAACTGCAAACCTTGTGCTTGTTGTACCAATTGGTATAAAGCCCTAAGCACTGCAGGATGCATTGCATCATACAAGCTGGCAACCCTGGGGTTATTGCGATCTACCGCTAACAAATATTGGGTTAAGTCGTTAGTACCTATTGAGCAGAAATCTACCTTGCGGGCCAGCTCCGGTAACTGATACATAATGGACGGCACTTCAATCATTACGCCAACCTGCGGTTTGGGCAATTCTATCGCCAGCTCGTCACTGACTTCAAAACAGGCTTGTTTAATCAACCGCAATGATTCATCTACTTCTGCCAGATCAGAAATCATCGGCAGCAAAATATACAAATTATCCAATGCCAGATTAGCTTTCAGCATTGCGCGTATTTGTACCAGGAAGATTTCCGGATGATCCAGCGTCAGGCGGATACCCCGCCAGCCCAAAAACGGGTTCTCTTCGACGATACTAAAATATGGCAGGGCTTTATCGCCGCCAACATCCAATGTCCGCATAATAACCGGACGGCCAGGATACATTTCCAGTACCTTGCGGTATAACTCTACCTGCTCTTGCTCAGTCGGAAAACGGCTACGCATGATAAACGGGAATTCCGTGCGGTACAGGCCGACGCCATCAGTAAACTGCGGCGCTGTCGTTTCCAGCTCAATCGCCAGGCCAGAGTTAACCATCAGGCTAAATCGCTTACCACAGGCAGACTGCGACGGTAAGCCTATTTCCTGCTGATAAGCAGCACTTAGCACCGCATCTTCCGTAATTAGCTGCTGGTACTCATTGCAAATGGCTTCTGCCGGCGATAAAAGTATATGGCCATGATAACCATCGACAATCAGCCGCTGTCCCTGCCAGTGCAACAGGGGTAATTCATCCACCGCCATTACGGCTGGTATGCCTAAAGCACGTGCCATAATAGCAGCATGGGAGTTTACCGAGCCCTTCAGCGACACTATCGCTACCAGCTGCTCACGCGGTACTTCTGCCAGCATAGTCGCGGTAACGTTGTCGGCTACCAGCACCACTTTATCCGGCAATTTTATTTTGCGCTGTTCGGTATCCAGCAAATTGTTTAATACCCGCTGGCCAAGATCGCGAATATCAGTACCACGCTCGCGCAGGTAACTATCGTCCATATCATCAAACTGGCGGGCGAATTTCTCCACTACCCTTTTTAACGCACTTTTAGCGCACCAACCTTCTGCGATTTGCTGTTCAATTTCACGGCCCAAACTGGCAGCATCCAGCAACTGGTGATACACATCAAATATTGCCAGTGCATCGGGCGGTAAATGGCCGCTCATCCGCTCTGCCAGCCGGTTAAACTCAGCTTTGGTAATTTTTACTGCCCGATAAAAATGTGCCAGTTCCTTGTCCGGCTCATCAGAACGTTTCAATGATATGGCATTAAAGTCGTTAGCTGGTTCAAGAATATGAGCCTGGCCAATCGCTATTCCCGGCGCACCGGGCAAGCCTTTAAGTTGGCCATTTTGCGTTTGATTTTTATTGCTCTCACTTGCTGCCTGACGCATTTCCGCATTGGCCAGCACTGAGGCCAATTGCGCCGCCAAGGTAACGAGAAAGGATTCTTCGTCTTCGTTAAATACCCGATCTACTGCCTGCTGAATCGTCAGCACGCCTAAGACCTTACGGTGATGGATGATAGGGCAACCAAGAAAAGCGGAAAAACGGTCTTCACTGACCTCAGGTGTCACTTTAAATCGGGGATGTAACTGGGCTTTAGCCAGATTAATGGGCTCTTCGCGTTGGCCAACCCAACCTATCAGCCCTTCCGAAAAGCCAATAGCAATTTTGCCGATGGCATCAGGGTTCAGGCCGTCAGTTGCCATTAACATAAAATGCTGTTGTTCATAGTCAGCAAGGTAAACCGAACAACACTCGGTTGTCAGTGCCTGTTTCACGCTGCTTACCAGGCCAGTTAGCGCATTCTGCAAAACTGGTTCCTGGGCAACATCCTGAACTATGCGCCTTAACTGGCCTAACATAAGAGCCCCATTTTCAGTTTATTGAATGGACTGAACGGTTTAGCTAACTCTTTTTCCTGACATCACGACGGATAAATGGCAAAGCAACCGGGGCAAATTCTTTCATCACTTTACGGTAAACTTCGCGTTTAAACGCTACCACCTGTCGCACCGGATACCAGTAGCTAACCCAGCGCCAACTATCAAACTCCGGGTGAGTAGTCTTTAACAAGTTTACATCTTCGTCAGCACAAGTCAGTCGCAACAAAAACCATTTTTGTTTCTGGCCAATACAAACCGGGTTGCTGTCTTTACGAATGAGCCGCTTGGGTAATTTATACCTCAACCAATGTTTGGTTGTGGCAATAATTTCCACATCTTTAGCAGTAAGACCCACTTCTTCGTGCAACTCTCGGTACATGGCTTGCTCGGGCGTTTCACCGTCATCAATGCCACCTTGTGGGTATTGCCAGGAATGCTGACCATACCGTTTTGCCCAAAACACCTGTCCATGGTGATTACAAATTACTATGCCGACGTTGGCGCGAAACCCTTCGGCATCGATCACACAAACCTCTGGCGGATCATAAAATACTATGTAAAGGATTCTTTCATAAAGTCGCCAGTTCGGCAAACGGAATTTACACCGGCAGTTTTACATAGTTATCCACAACTACGCCTTATCTCGAATAGGCCATGTGCACTTTTTCACAGACTCTGTTGATAAAATCGTGCATAACCACATTATAGTCACTGCATAACTTCGTTTGCCTAGTAAACACCCAACAAAAAAAATCAAAATATCAAATATAAATCATGTAGTTACGTAAATAAGCATGGTTTAAACAGACAAAACTGACTGTGCACAAGTTAGTTTGCTGTGTTTTTAAGCAGCGCTGCAGACAAAAAAATGCTAGCGTATTCAAATCTGTAATCAGTGATCCCTATATGCCCACCGCACCGCAATCAAGCACCGAGTTATTGCAACGTTGTCAGACGTTGGCCGGCTTAACGCTGGGACAAATTGCTGCCTCAGCCGGTATAGCTGTGCCAGCTAATCTGCAACGCGATAAAGGCTGGGTGGGCCAGTTGCTGGAGCATACGCTGGGCGCAACTGCCGGTTCAAAAGCAGAACCTGATTTCCCTGCTTTGGGCATTGAATTAAAAACCCTGCCGATTGATCAATCCGGTAAACCTTTAGAAAGCACCTATGTATGTGTGGCCCCGCTAACAGGTGTCGCCGGTTTGCAATGGCAAGATTCCTGGGTTTGTCAGAAACTGCAACATGTCCTTTGGGTGCCGATACTGGCAGAGCGACAGATCCCCTTAGCGCAGCGTATGGTAGGAACCGGCTTTTTATGGCAGCCCAGCCCAACCCAGTTGCAATTGCTGCAACAAGACTGGGAAGAGCTAATGGAGCAAATCACACTGGGTGGCATAGCCAACATTCGCGGCGCTCAGGGCAAGGTGTTACAACTACGACCAAAAGCCGCTAACAGCAAAGCCCTGACACAAGCGGTAGGCGCATCGGGCGAGCCTATTTTCACCCTACCACGGGGCTTTTACCTTAAAGCTGGTTTCACCGCCGCTATTTTGCAACAACACTTTAATAGCGTTTAATTGCTATATTTTTCCAATAGCCGGTTGTAAGCACCGTCGCTGCGCAACTGCTGCAAAGCCTGATTAAACTGCTGTACCTGCTGCTCCTCTACCGATGCCTTAGAAAACATTACAAACACATCGGAACTGCCCATGCTGATGCTGTGCGGCTCAATATATTTGTCCAGTCCTTTACGGCGCAAAATCGAGGCGCCAACAAAACTGTCTTCCAGCAAACCATCTATTTCTTCATCCAGCAAGCGCGCCATATTCAGTTCGCTGATAATAGCGCCGACAAATTTGCTGCGTAGTGCTTCATCGGCATACAGGCTGGCCACTTCATCGCCATAGTAATACTCATTGACGATGCCAACTTTATGGCCTGCGGCTAAAAAGCTTTTTAAATCAGAAAACGGCTGCTCAGCATCATTTTTACGCACGTAGAGCTGAAAGCGCTCTTGCCGGTATGGCTCTGAAAAATAAGCAAACTCTTTACGCTCTTCCGTCTGTGAGGCTCCCAGCACAAAATCTATTTCACCGTCTTTGAGCAGCTTCAACAGCTCCAGCCAACTGCCTTGCACCACATTAAGGTTACAGCCCATTTTATCGGCTACCGCTTTTACCAGTTCGACATCTAAACCTGTAGGTGAATTGCCAACGGTCATATATTGATAAGGCTCCCAGGCATCCATCCCAAGAGTCATCACACAGGATGGGGCGGCGGGGGCAGCGGGCTCTGTAACAGTAACAGCGTCAGTTTGGGTAACTGGCTTACAACCGGATAATAAAACCATAACGACAACCAGCAGCTTGTACATTTTCATATTACACCTCAAGGCGTTATAAGCTTGCTACAAGCGTAGTGCATAAAATTCTGCCTTGCCGCTTTCCTGCGATAAAGTGCGCAAAGATATATTTACACTGTCACATGGGGCCTTTAGTTGTCGTCGTTACCTGCCTTTTTGGGTGCACCAAACAGCACTGCAGGCAACTGCCTGACAGAGCTCAGTTTCAAGGCCTCAGACAACATTTTACGCCATTCGTAAAAGGTAATGGTAAGAGGGTTATCCGAGTTAAAATCTTCAGTGATACCATAACGGCAGGGTTCATCGGCGCGCTCCGCAACAAAGGTACCAAATAACCGATCCCAGATGACCAACACGCCGGCAAAGTTTTTATCAATATAAACGGCGTTACAAGCATGATGTACCCGGTGATGTGACGGTGTATTAAATAGCCACTCCAGCCATCCCAGCCATCCCAGCCGTTTTACTGCCTGAGTATGAACAAAAAACTGAAACGCCAGATTAAGCGCTACAACAGCAAATACTAATGCCGGTGTAAAGCCCAGCAGTATCATCGGAGTCCAGAATAACCACATGCCAGACAGCGGATAGGTCAGGCTTTGCCGTAACGCCGTGCTAAAGTTCATTTGGCGCGAACTATGGTGAGCAACATGCGAAGCCCACAGCCAACGAATATGGTGCGATGCACGATGAAACCAGTAATACAAAAAATCCTGCAGCAAAAACGCCAACGCAACCGTCGCCGCCGTTAAGTCTATATCAAACAGTCTAAACTGATGTAACCAGAGAAAAAATGGCATTAATAGCAGCAATGCCAGCATGTCACTGCCCTGATGCAGCAACGCCAGCACAGCGTTGGCTAAGCTGTCTTGCCAGCGATAGACGCCATTGGCTGCCTGATGTGAGCGGTACCACTCCCAGGCGATAAAGCCGATAAAAACCGGGCTTAACGCCAGTAAGATCAGTTCTACCGGTATCATTGTCCACTTCCAGATTACGACTTAGATAAAATGATAGTACTGCAAACTAACTGGCTGTACCAGTGCTGCTAAGTTAAGTTAAATTTCTGACAATGGCTGGAGTAACAACAGGCGGTACAGCAATTAAAAAAGGCGCCTGCAGGCGCCTAAAATACCATCAGTTAGTAGCGGGCAAGAAACTCAGCCCGGGTACGGGCATCATCTTTAAAAATCCCGCCCAATGCCGTAGTTTGGGTTTTCGAGTTAACATCCATGACGCCGCGTGATTTAACGCAATAATGCACGGCTTCCATGGTTACGGCTACATTACTGGTTTGCAGCAAGGTTTGTAGGGCAATCAGGATCTGTTGCGTCAAGCGCTCCTGTACTTGTGGCCGCTGGGCAAAAAACCGCACGATACGGTTTATTTTTGACAAACCGATAATGCGTTTTTCCGGAATATAGGCCACCATCGCACTGCCATCTATGGTAACAAAGTGATGCTCGCAGGTACTGGTAAAGCTAATATCCTTTACCTTAACCATCTCTTTTACCTGCATTTTATTGTCAATCAGTGCAATTTTTGGAAAGTTGGCGTAGTTTAAACCACCAAATATTTCATCGACATACATTTTAGCAATACGATGTGGTGTTTCGCTTAAACTGTCATCAGTTAAATCCAGCCCCAGTGTGCTCACTACCTGAGTCATCAAGGCGTTGATTTTTTCGTACTTCTGATCACGCGATAAGCCATTGTCGCGCATAGGCGTTTCCAGCCCCTGCGCTTCCAACGCACTGCGTACCAACATTGCTTCTTCTGCTAACATAACTCAATCCAGACCGGCGTGAAAAACCATTATACGAAGTGTCAAAGCCGATAGTTTACGGGGAAAGTCTTATTTTTGCCATTTTTGTGTAACCTTGCCGGCCAGCGACAAGGTTACACGGCAGAATTATTGCACTAAAGACAGCGCTTCAAGTAGTTCACGCGGTTCTACTTCCGGGCCGTTTAAACTTTCATCCCAGTTAGTACCAATTAACACGCCATCGTCATACATTTCTTTTAACCAGCCCTCGCAAAATACATCCAGTGGAATGGCTTCAGGTTTGTAAACTGCCCACTCGTCAGAACAATGCGCTTTTGCAGAAGCTTCGTCAGACCAGAATGGCATAACATCGGTGTCTTCAAATTCTACTGATTCAACCACCAGCAAATCTTCACCGTCGGCCAGCACGTATACCACACCATGGGTTTTAGCTTCTTCGACAAAACGCTGAAAACTTGGATCTTGCGCAAACTGACTCATATTAATTTCCACCTGGCTAAAATATTGCCTGCTATTAGACCAGAAAGCAGGACGCAAAAGCGAGTTTTATCTTGTCAAAGCCGCTGCGCCTTTCCCTGCGGCAAAAAAATAACGTACAATTTGCCGCACAGTTTCAGCTAACGAGACCAGACAACATCATGGCGCAATATATTTATTCAATGTACCGCGTGTCTAAGGTGGTTCCACCTAAACGCACAATTTTAAAAGACATTTCTCTGTCGTTTTTCCCGGGCGCCAAAATTGGTGTACTCGGTTTGAACGGTTCAGGTAAATCAACCCTGCTGCGTATAATGGCCGGTGTTGATAAAGAGTTTGAAGGTGAGGCCCGGGCCCTGGCGGGAACCAAAATTGGTTACCTGCCTCAGGAACCTCAGCTGGATACTAACAAAACTGTTAAAGAAGTTGTGGAAGAGGCCGTTGCCGATGTTAAACAAGCTTTTGCCCGTTTAGATGAAGTGTACGCAGCCTATGCTGAAGAAAATGCTGACTTTGACGCCTTAGCGCGTGAACAAGGCGAACTCGAAGCTCTGATCCAGGCGAAAGACGGTCATAACCTGGAAAATACGCTGGAGCGCGCCGCCGACTCGCTGCGCCTGCCGCCCTGGGATGCCAAAATTGAACACTTATCCGGTGGTGAACGTCGTCGTGTGGCAATTTGCCGACTGGTATTAGAACGCCCGGATATGTTACTACTTGATGAACCAACCAACCACCTGGATGCAGAATCTGTCGCCTGGTTGGAGCGCTTCCTGCACGACTACCCGGGCACGGTAGTCGCGATTACACACGACCGTTACTTCCTCGATAATGTTGCAGGTTGGATCCTCGAGCTGGACCGTGGCGAAGGTATTCCATGGGAAGGCAACTACTCGTCCTGGCTGGAACAAAAGGATGCCCGTTTGCAGCAGGAAGAGAAAACTGAAAATGCCCGGCAGCGCTCTATCAAGCAGGAATTGGAGTGGGTGCGTACTAACCCCAAAGGCCGTCATGCCAAAAGCAAAGCACGGATGGCACGCTTTGAAGAGCTGCAAAGCCAGGAGTTCCAAAAACGTAACGAGACTAATGAGCTGTTTATTCCGCCTGGACCACGCCTGGGTGATAAAGTGCTGGAAGTTAGTCATTTGCGCAAAACTTTTGGCGACCGTTTATTAATTGACGATCTGAGCTTTAGCATTCCTAAAGGTGCTATCGTCGGCATTATCGGTCCCAACGGTGCAGGTAAATCCACGTTGTTTAAAATGATTTCCGGCACTGAACAAGCCGACTCCGGTGAAATCAGTGTTGGCGATACCGTACAACTGGCCAGTGTCGATCAGTTCCGCGATAGCATGAACCCGAAAAATACCGTGTGGCAGGAAATTTCCAACGGTCAGGATATGCTGCAAATCGGTAACTTTCAGATCCCAAGCCGGGCTTACGTTGGCCGCTTTAATTTTAAAGGCAACGATCAGCAGAAATTTATCGGCGAGTTATCCGGTGGTGAGCGCAACCGTGTGCATTTAGCCGCGCTACTCAAAGCGGGCGGCAACATGCTGTTACTCGATGAACCAACCAACGATTTGGACGTTGAAACTCTACGGGCACTGGAAAACGCTATATTAGATTTCCCGGGCTGCGCTATGGTGATCTCGCATGACCGCTGGTTTCTTGACCGCATAGCCACCCATATTCTGGATTACCGCGACGAAGGTAAGGTTAACTTCTTTGAAGGCAACTATTCAGACTATGAAACCTGGCTTAAAGCCACTTATGGCGCAGAAGCACTACAGCCGCACCGCATTAAATACAAAAAGATCTAACCGGTAAAAACGCCCGCATTTGCGGGCGTTTTGTTAAGGTTTGGCAGTATAGCCAGATTGCATCAACTGCTGATAAAACGCCGTTTTTGCAATCACCGCATGGGCTTGCTGCAATTGCCGTACTAATTCTGGCGCGGTTTGCCGGCTGGCAGCAAGCCAGGTGTGTTGTGCCAACTCAGGTATAGCGTAAACAAAGCGCACCTGCTCGGTAGATATCGCCAGAAGCTTAGCCATTTCCGTTAGCGCCACCGGATCATCAATCACTAAATCGACTTTACCAAGCAGCAATAGCTGCCAGGACTCGATAATATCAGCCGCGACTATTAGCTCAGTCCCTACTTCAAAGCCCTGCTGCTGCAAATAAATAGCCGATAAATCATCCCGCTGAATAGCAACGCTATAACGCCTGGCATCGTCCAGTGTATTAACGGTAATATCCTGCCGGTGTGCTAACGCAACGAAACCCAAATTGTAAGACGCGACAGTGCCAATCCAGTGAAACTGATTTTCACGCTCTGCAGTGCGGGCCATATTGTAAATCAGCATATTGGCGTGGCTACTAGCAAGACGAAATGCCCTGGCCCACGGAAAAATCTCAATTTGAGCACTGAGGCCCGCCTCGTGCAAAATCTGTTGGACTAAGGTGGTGCTTAAGCCTGCTACTTCGCCATTTACCAGGGTTTGGTGCGGTGGTGATAATTCAGTTACTACCCGCAGCGGCTGAGACGCCCAGAGCGGTTGACTAATCAAGCACAGAACGAACAACCAGCAGCAGTGAGATCTTCGCATAGTGTATCAACATCAGTATGTAATCTGGTTTATCTGTACCTTACTGTAATTCACCCTACCCGCGCTACTGTTTTGACCAAATGTTGGTCAAAGTGGCTAAAGCAATACTGTTCAGCCATTAGATAATTTAGCCATGCCGCCGCCAATAATAAATTTAAAACCATATTATTCAATGAATTATAAAATATTTTAATATTGGCATGCGAATTGAATTAGCCATAGTGTAATCAACACTAAACCGAAAGGAAAATACCATGAAAACTCTGACTAAACTGACCCTTGCTACACTATTTGCTGTTTCTGTTGCCGCTCCTGCCAGTGCAAATACCCTGACTGAATCGTTGAGTGAAGTAGTCAGTAACCAATTAACTGACATTAGTCAAAGCATCAAACTGCAGGCTAAACAGCAATTGGAAAACACTATCCGTGAATTATTTTTTAACCTTGGTAGCGAGCAAGCCGAGCAGGCAGTACAAAACACCACAGCGCCTGCTATCCCGGCGGCTACGGTAAGTGACGACGCCAGTCAGTCACAGCATTAAGGCCGGCCCTATGCAGTGTAACGCGGTGACGCTTATGCAACAGATCTGCAATAAGCGTCTGCCCGCTACTGCTCTGACCAAACTGCCAGCTCATTGCCGTGCGGATCGGCAAAGTGAAAACGACGACCACCGGGAAAATTAAACGCCGGTTTTACAATCACCCCACCAGCCGCCTCAATATTGGTTTGTGTTTGTAGCAAATTTTTGCTGTATAACACGACCAGCCCCGCACCGTCAGCGGTAACTGAGCATTTGCTGCTACGATAAAATCCACCATCCAAGCCAGAATTAGCAAAAGCCACATAATCGGGCCCGTAGTCTGCAAATACCCAACCAAACACCTGGCTATAAAATTGCTTAATTGCTTTAAGATCACTGGCCGGCAATTCAATGTAATTAATTTTTTCCTGTCCGCTCATCGCTTTACCCCTGGCTATTGCACCGCAAAGGCTACTCTACTGCATGCCACTTAAGGCGACAAGTAACAGAAAAAGAAAAGCCACGCGGGTTGGGGACGCGTGGCTTTTCCGGTTTAAAACCGCAAAATTTATTTCATTCTGGCCATTTGCGCCGTGTTCAGTGCCTGGCCCATTACTGCCAGCAACCTGTTTAAGCGACGAATAAGTAAAGCACGGCCAATAGTACTGCTACGTCTGGCAACAGTAGCTTGTTTATTTACTGCAGAATTTAATGTTGTCATACGTCACCTCGTCATTACAGCTTGCTTAGATGCTGAGCATTATGCCGACTTTTTGCACAGCGCACGAACGAGATTAATTACCACCATAGCATTAGTATTTCTAATCTTTAATTTTAAAACATTCATCTTACATTCAAACTAAGGTTATCTGCCCAAAGTAGTACTCACTGGCAAAACCTTATGTAATATGCAGATAAAATAGTATTTTATGCAATTAAACATGAGCTGAAATAAGTTAACCATAACAAATATGCCAGCCAGGAAGACATTAGCCCAGACTTTTTTGCTTAGTTATTCTAATCAAAAATCCAACACAAATGCTGCAACCAGAAGATAATGTGAAAAACAGCTGTTATTTGGCTATAGGCGACTATCCGCTTCTGTGTTAAATTAGTTGCGAAACGTTCTCATTTGTATTTTTGGAGTCAATATGAAACACCTGTTATCTGCGATTTGTGTTGGTTATGTGCTATTTGCCTCGGCTGTACTGCACGCAGATGAGCGGCCGGATCACTATAAAGGCAAGCCATCTGAAACCCTTGAGCAGGCGGTAGCAAACTTCAGCGAATATAACCGCAAGCTGCAAACATTATTGGCGGCAGAGTTAACACCGCTGGCAATGGTCGAAATACATGAGCTTACTTACAGCATAGAAGTAGCGCTGGAAAAAATTCACAGCGAAACCGCTAAGTTAAAAGATACGCTGGAAGAGGTGCATGTCGCCTCTGAACATATGGACACCGCTACAGCAAAGGCGCGTGGTGATGTCTACATTAAAGCCGCGCAAACTTTGATTAAATAGCCGTTTTAGCAGACAACAAAAAACCGCAGCGAGCTGCGGTTTTTTTTAAGCGTGCAGTTAAACCAAGTTAACCTTTTAATACAGTCGCTACAGATTTGGCGAAATAGTCAATATTGCTATGGTTTAAACCGGCAATGCTCACCCGGCTGGAATCCACCATATAAATACTGAAATCATTGCGTAAACGGCCAATTTGTTCTTTGTTGATGCCTAAAAAGCTGAACATACCATGCTGACGGGTAATAAAACTAAAATCCTGCTGTACGCCTTCGGCTGCCAGTTTATCGATAATCAACTGACGGTAGCTGTTAATGCGGTTACGCATTTCAGCCAGCTCTTCATGCCATAAGGCTGTCAGCTCTTTGCTATCGAGAATATTAGCGACAATAATAGCGCCATGCGCCGGCGGCATTGAATAGATACTGCGTACTACACTTAACAGGTTTACTTTGGCCACGTCAGCCACTTTGCTGTCAACTGCAACAATAGACACCGCACCAATACGCTCACGGTATAAGCCAAAGTTTTTTGAGCACGAGCTGCACAGGATCATCTCATCAACGTGATCTGCCAGGTGACGTAAACCTTTAGCGTCTTCGTCTAAACCCGAGCCAAAGCCCTGATACGCCATATCAACCAGCGGCGTAAAACCACGTTCTTTCGCCAGAGCAGTAAAACGCTGCCACTGAGCGAAGGTTAAATCCATACCACTGGGGTTATGGCAGCATGCATGCACCAGCACTACGTCACCGGCCGGCACTGTGGCCAGATCAGCAAACATGCCGTCTTCATTCAGGCCCTTAGTGTCGTAATCGTAGTAGCGGTATTCTTTTACGTTCAGCCCGGCAGCTTTAAACAATGAAATATGGTTCGCCCAGGTTGGGCTGGTTACCCAGATAGTCGCATTGGGGTTAGCTTTTTTAATAAATTCTGCCGCAACGCGCAATGCACCGGTGCCACCTGGAGTGTGTGCAGTGGTAACCCGGTTAGCCAATAAAACCTGGTGGCCAATGCCAAATGCTAGCTTTTCAATATGGCCGTTAAAACTTAAGTCACCAGCCATGCCAATGTAGGTTTTGCTGTCTTCTTGCTTCAGGCGCAGTGCTTCGGCTTGTTTTACGCATTTCAGTACCGCCGTGTGGCCCTGCTCGTCTTTATATACGCCAACACCAAGGTCGACTTTATTCGGGTTCGGGTCTTCTTTGTATGCAGCCATTAAACCTAAAATTGGATCGGTGGCCACCGGTTGTAACTGAGCAAACATAATGTTCTACCTGAGTTAAAGTTGCATGAAAGGCTGTGCTTAAGGCAAATAGGCCGGTACAGTTAAACATACCGCAACCAGCAATGCCATGGCATCTGCAGTAAACACGTTTTTATTAAAATCTTCGGCATCGACAATGCCGGCTATTTTGCCTGATTGGTCAAACAGAGGCAAACAGGCTTCGGCCTGCACTTTAGGATCGCAAGTGTAATACTCACCGCCGCTGCCTAAATAAGCTGTTACGTCATTAATGACTCGGGCTTTGCCTGTTAAACCAACCGTGCTGTTGTTACTGATTTTGGCAAATTCGCTGTTCAGCGGAAATTCGGCCCGCGAGGCTGCGCCGTAATAGGCCAGTTTTACTAAAACCGCTTCTGCGTCAACATTAGTTCGCGCCTGATAAATACCAAACCAGTCCAGCCCGGAGTGTTCACGGTAAAATGCCGCTATATTGCCAAGTGCTTGTAGTGCAGCCTGATTATGCCCGGTTTGGCCACCCAAAATAGCGGTTAAATCATAAGGTTCGTCAGCCAGTTGGCCAAACAGCGAACAGGCTCCACCCTCGCCCAGTTCCGGCACCTGGTACTGCCACTGCACTTGTACTGAGCTGGCTTGCTGCAAAAATTGCTGCAATTTAAGTTGGTACTGTTGCACCTTTTCAACAAAAGCGGCCACAGTAACAGCGCCAAGCTGCTGAGTTAAGCCAGCACGGGTAATATAGTCGGATACAGAAACATCAGCCTGCGACATTATAGCCATCCAGATTTCTAAAATTTGACAAGCATTTTACCAGAAGCGATTAAAAAGCCAAGCCAACACCGTACAAGTTAAGGAAATTGTTGCTGCCACTGCCGCGGATGTTTAAGCTGACACTATTGTAAAGCAACAGACCCAATTTATGGCAGGCAATAAAATTTCATTGGCCGACTGGCAAGCGCAACTTAAACCGCAAGGCAGCACTCCCGCTGCCAAACCGGCAATAACAGACGACAACAATCTGGTGTACAGCACCGACGGCGGAAAAGTAAACGCTAAGCCTGCAGCCAAAGCAGTGGCGGAAGCATTTGCTGATGGCGCAGTGCGGATAAGACGCGAAACCAAAGGCCGTGGCGGCAAGGCGGTACTGACCATCAGTGGTATTGCTAAACCACATGATGAACTGGTGTTATTGGCAGCGAAACTGAAAAAGAAATGTGCCTGTGGTGGCGCGGTAAAAGATGGCGTAATTGAAATTCAGGGTGATAAGCGCGAACTGGTCGAGCAGTTATTGCACGCTGAGGGCTTTAAAACCAAATGGGCCGGCGGGTAATAACAATCAGGGCGCCGTTGGCGCCCTGATTGTTATTATTTACTTAACCACTTCACGGTTATACGGCTGGCCAAAAACGCCATTAAAAAAGCTGTCTTTTAACCAGTATGGCCGCTGTTCAGTATTAGCCACATCCAGGGCAATATTAAAGTTAATATCGGCAAATACCGCCCCGGCGTCGTAGCGGATAGCGCCGTAATCTTTAATTAAACTTGGGATATCATCCGACGGCTTATGATAATGCTTGGCAAAAAAGCTGGACCAGACTTTACCACCATCCTGATCGGGTAACTGAGATTTAAAACCGGTCATTAAAAACACCGCCGGTACACCTTTTTTCACCAGCGTGTAGTGATCGGAACGGGTAAAAATCGCCTGCTCCGGCATAGGATCAGCACTTAATGCAATCCCTTCTTTGGCGGCAGCTTGTTGCACCACAGCGCCAAGTGAGGAGTGATTGGCGCCAAACGCTATCATGTCGGCAAACGGATACAATAATACCGGCATATCCAGGTTTACATTGGCCACCAACTTATCAATAGGCCGGGTAGGATTGTTAGCAAAATAGTCGGCACCCAGCAGACCTTTTTCTTCGCCGGTTACCACGACAAATAAGATAGAACGTTTGGGTTTCTCCGGCAGCTGAGCAAACAATCGCGCTGTTTCCAGCAGTATCGCTACGCCAGCGGCGTTATCCATAGCGCCATTGTTAATTTTATCGTCGCTACGGACATCGTTGCTATATCCGATATGATCCGAGTGCGCAGTAACCACAACATACTCGTCTTTCAGTACTGGATCAGCCCCTTGCAAAACCGCTATCACATTAGGGCTGGAAATATCTTCATGGCTGCTTTTACGGCTTAAGGTTGCCGATACCCCAAGTTCAAAGCCGGCAGGGTTTTGCTGTTTGTCCTGTTGGGCAAAAATATCAGCCAGCGAACTGGGCGCGTTAGCAAATAAAGCCGCGGCTGCATCGTAATGCACATAGGCACCGGCTTTTAAATTCGGATAGCTTTCGGCCGGAGTGCCACTAGCATCTAACCATTCCATTGACGGCGTCGTTAAATACAGCAAGCTGCTAGCGTAAGGCCGCACTTTTTCCTGTTTCGGTGTATGCACGGTAATAATGCCTACGGCACCGCGTTCTGCCGCCAGACGGGTTTTCAGGCTACTTAAATGCGCCGCTTCTTCACTTGGCAGGCTGTCTGGCCGTCCGGTTAACAGCACGACAATTTTGCCTGCCACATCGAGGTTAGCATAATCATCCAGGCCAAACTCTTTTGATACCAGGCCATAACCGGCGAAAACCAGAGGTGCTGTTACCTCAGTTTGGGCAAACTGCAGGCTGGGGCCGGTAAAAAAGGCCTTAGGATAGGCTAAGTCGGTACTGCTACCATTTACATGCAACGTAAACCTGGCGCTGTCTTGCGCTAAGCGGGCTTTACGCAGAGGCACCCGCTGCAAATAGCTACCGTTATCGCCGGCCGGTTGCAGACCTAATGCCTGCAGCTGCGTGGCAATGTACAAGGAGGCTATTTCATGCTCGTTACTACCGGTGTCGCGACCGGCCAGTGCGTCAGCAGCTAAAAACTGCATATGAGCCTCTATTGCCTGAGCATTCGCAGCAGAAACAGTAGTGCCTGGTTTTGAAGCCGTAGTGCTTGCGCAGCCGACGACTAAGCTAAATGCCAGAGCGCCGGCAAATACGTTTTTCTTCATGAGTTTTCCTTAAAAACAGCAGTGCCAGCACTAAGCTGGCACTGACATTAAGGCAACAGATTACGCTTAGTTTATCCGCTGCTGATATTTATCGTGTAACTGCTTGTGGCGGTTATTTAAATCAACCGCACGGCCGTCAATCCACAAATGAGTGACCTTGTGCCCCAGATAGTCGAAGATATCGCCTTCTGACACCACCAGGCTGGCGGCTTTACCCACTTCTATGCTGCCTATTTTATCGGCAACACCGGCAATTTGCGCGGCATTAATGGTAACAGAACGTAACGCCTGCTCTGGCGTTAAACCAAAACTGATGGCCTGGCCGGCGGCAAATACCAGATTACGGGTATCCCAGTAACCATCCAGTGACAATGCATACTGTACACCGGCATCCTGCAGGGTTTTAGGCACGACAAAAGCCTGGCTGTAGTTTTCATCGGTGCGACTTGGCAAGCCATAAGGTGCGGTGTAAATAACGGCAACCTTAGCCGCAGCCAGCTCACCGGCCATGCGCCAGCTGTCACGCCCGCCAACGATAGTCAGCTGCAAGCCGTACTCTTTGGCCAGTAACATCGCCTGACGTATCTGCCGCTCATCATCAGCATGTACAAACAAAGGCCGTTTGCCGTCTAATACCGCCAGCATTTCATGCCAGCGCGAATCTAATCCGTGGTTTAAACCTGCTTTTTCTGCGTCATAGTAAGCTTTGGCGTCTTTAAAATGCTGTTGCAGTTTTTCCAGTTGTTTCAGGTTGGCTTTACGCACCTCGTCTGCGGGTTTCGGGTTCCAGCGCGAGCCCAGGGTACTGGCATTAGGCCAGCGTACATGCAGCCCAGTACCGTCGGCAACCAGCGCATCCTGATAATTCCAGGCATCGAGCTGCATTAAACTCGACTGCCCCATCAACATGCTACCTGACGGATACACCATGCTGTAGGCAAAACCGTTACTACGGATAGTTGGGATCACTTCAGAGTCGGCGTTATAAGCGAGTTTGGCTTTAATGTCAGGGTTAGTTTGCGTCACCTCGGTTGAATCGTCGGTAGAGCGTACTGCCTCTATTTCAATTAAACCCAACTGATTAGCCAGCGCGATCAAACCCGGATACAGATGTTTGCCGTCCAGTGCCAGTACTGTAGCGCCCGCAGGGGCAGTTAAATCCTTACCGACGGCGGCAATTTTACCGTCCACAATCAATACATCACTGTCGGCTTTTACCCCGTCAGTTACCGTGTGCACCGTCAGACCGGTTAATAACAACGGTGTAGTCTGGGCCTTACCCGGCACCATATCGTGTGCCAGTGCAGTCGTGCTGATGCCAGCGGCTAAAGCAGCCACCAGGCTTAAACAGGTTTTGCTAAATTTCATCCGGCTGCTCCTCAGTGGCTATGGTTATGATGGTGGTTAAGACCGTGAATATGGCTACCGATTTGCCACCAGTCGCCCTGATCTTCACAGTGCCACTCGGGCTCATCTTGCTTGTAAGCGTCTTTATCACCGGCCTTGGCTTTATCGCCGGCAGTTAGCACTTTTTGGATCAGTGCCGCTTTTTCGGATGCCAGTTGCTGCTGTAGTTGCTTGTCAGTATTGATATCAAAGTATTTGCCGCCGGCAATCCAGGTTTGTTGTGCCTGGCTGTAAACCGATAGCGGATGAGTGTTCCACAGCACGAAATCGGCTTGCTTGCCGGCTTTAATTGAACCGGTAACGCCGTCAATTTTCAGCTGCATTGCCGGGTTTATCGTCACCATCTTTAAAGCATCATGCTCGCTCATACCACAGTACATCACTGACTTGGCCGCTTCCTGATTCAGCCGGCGCTGTAAACCTGCATCATCTGAATTAATACTGACGTTAACGCCCTGCTGTGCCATCAAACAGGCGTTAGTCGGGATAGCGTCCTGCACCTCCATTTTGTATGCCCACCAGTCAGCAAAAGTAGAAGCGCTGGCACCATGCGCGGCCATTTCTTTGGCGGTTTTGTAACCTTCCAGAATATGGGTAAAGGTGGTAATGCTAAACCCCATCTCATCGGCTAACTCAATAAGCATCAAAATTTCAGACGCTACATAAGAGTGCGTATGAATAAAGCGCTGCTTATCGAGAATTTCCACTAATGCCTCTAAGCGGTAGTCGATGCGTGGCGCGGCAACCTGTTCGCGTTGGCGTTTGGACAACTTATTGTAAGCTGCCAGCCTGGCTTTATATTCTTTAGCTGCGACAAACGCATCACGAATGGTGGTTTCGACACCAATGCGGGTTTGCGGATAGCGCTCAGTAAAGGCGTCGCCCCAGTTTGACTGTTTAACGTTTTCGCCCAGTGCAAACTTAATACTCGGTGGTGCCGCCTGCATTTTCAGCCCTTGTGCATTTTCGCCCCAGCGAAACTGAATAACCTGCGCCTGACCACCAATAGGGTTAGCACTGCCGTGCAATAACTGCGCTGTTGTCGTACCGCCCGCTAAACCACGGTATAAGTTAATGTCTTCCGGATTTAACACATCGCCGATACGCACTTCTGAGGTTACCGCATCAGTGCCTTCGTTCACGCCGGCCTCTATCGCTACGTGCGAATGTTCATCTATCATGCCAGGCGTCAGGTGCATACCGCTGGCATCAATTACAGTAAAACCGGCTGGCGTACTGAGATTTTTGCCAATTTTTTCAAACTTACCGTCACGCACTATGACGTCGGTATTTTGCAATACACCAGCGTCTTCCGCCGTCCACACCGTGGCATTTTTAATATGTACATTTTGCTGTTTAACTAAAGCGGGCAAGCCATAAGCACGGTTAGGAAAGGTTAACTGCGATATTAAACTGCTGTCGGCTTTTGCCTCTTCAGCCGGCTTTTTGCTTTCTGTAGCGCTGAGCTGACGCTGTGCACTAACAGTTTCTGTCGCGCCGCCCTGTTGCCACTTGCCGGTTAAGCGGTTATCCCGTAATTGGCCGCTAAACTGAGCAACCTGCTTATCACCGGTTAGCTCAGCCAGATTAAGGTTAAACTGTAGCTGTTGTTGCAGGTGCTGCAGATGCTCAAGCTTAACGGCTTTGGCGTCAGAGGCTGCGGCCAACAATACTGCACTGCCGCTAAGTTTACCGGCTTCATCGGTTAAAGTAACTTTCAGTACTATGCCAGCTACAGCCAGCTGATACTCGCCGGCAAACTCAACCGGCGTAACGGCTTTAATGCTGTGCTGCTGACCACGTATCCAGGTAGCGACAATTTCACCGTCAGTAAAGAGATCACCGCTGGCCAGCACTAAATCGGCCTGATAACCGGGCGCGATCTTACCCAGCTTATCGGCCACACCTGCAATAGACGCCGGCACTGTGGTTAGCGCGGCTAGTGCAGTGTCAGCAGGCAAGCCATGCTCTACCGCTTTGCGTAAGTTGGGCCAGAAATCCTTTTTTTCTTTCAGTTTAAACGTTGTCAGCGCAAAGGGTACCCCGGCATTAGCTAATGCTGCAGCGTTAGCTGGCGCCCGCTCCCAGTGACGTAACTCAGCCAGATTGACATCCAATTGGTCGGCCAGCTGTTCAACGGCCGGAGCTGCCGGAAAGTTTAGCGGTAAAATCAACTTGCGTTGCATTGCTTTTACTTCATCCAGCCGCACATATTCGTAACCCGAGCCCACCATAGCTGCGTTTGCTATACCAAACTCATTGAGCAACTGGTGAGCCCGTAGCAAGGAGCGATCATCTGCCGTTTCGAAAATAGCGCCTTGCGCTTTAATATTTACCAGGCTTTGCAATGCCGCATTAAATTCGATCGGCTGATTAAAATACCGAACATCGGTTTTACCATACGCCTGACTGTACCAATTGGCGTCGCTTAGCGTCTGACGAACCAGCGCCATGCTCCCCATTAAAGAAGACGGGTAGCTTTGCTTCGATGAGCCTTTGTTAAACGCCATAAATTGCGGGCCAGCAGCATTTAGCACTAAGTCGTTGGGCAAACCTTCGGTTAGCGCACTCACAAAAGCCTGACCGCGGAAGATACCGTCAAATCTGGCCGACTGCGCCGCGGTAAAACCTAAATTACGCAGCTCGTCAGCCAGTTTGGCATCGGGTTTAAACTGGTTTACCCACACTTGCTGCGCATGTATAGCACCGTTACTGGCGTTGCCACCTTTGCGATCATTTTTATATTGCGGTGCATCGCGATAACTGCCGGGTTTTGCCGGTGCCGCTGCGTCAATGCCGTATTGGGTATAAGGGTCTATAAAGCCCGGATACAAGGTATAGCGGCTGGCATCAATTTGTTGGTAGCCGGCAGGCACTGTGACTTTAACACCCACAGCACTGATACGGCCATCGGCAATTAAAACAGTGGCATTTTGCAGTTTTTTACCCGGTTCGGTATAAACGGTGGCGCCGGTTAACGCAATAAAGTTTGGGGTTTTATCAATAATTCCCTGCAGCGGGGAAGTTTGATCGGCGTGGCTGCTCACACTAAGCGTCAGCAAGGCTGTGCTCAGCAACGACAAGCGGGCTTGGGTCATAACATGTTCCTGGATTAACTATTAATATTGTAGCTCAGGCGGCTTAGCTCCTGTTCGGCCAATGGCACGCTGAAGTAGTAGCCCTGAACCTGATAGCAAGCATTGTTTTTTAAAAATTCTACCTGTTCAGCAGTCTCTACCCCTTCGGCCACAACACGCAGGTTCATCTTTTGCGCCATGGCAATAATTGCAGCAACTATATCCATGTCGTTGCGATCATCAGGGATATCTTTAACAAATGAACGGTCTATTTTCAGCTCGTCTACCGGAAAACGCTTTAAATAACTAAGCGACGAATAGCCTGTACCAAAGTCGTCAATAGATAAAGCGACGCCGAGGCGCTTTAACTGATTTAACTGACTAATAGCCGCATCAGTGTCGCCCATCAGCATGCTCTCGGTAATTTCAAAAATGATATTAGCCGGGTTAGCGCCGGTACGTTGCAAAATGCGCTCGACAATTTCCGGCAGATTGTCATCGCGGAACTGGCGCACTGACAGGTTAATTGACACGGTCACATTGTGGCCGCGCGCTTGCTGGCGTGATAAAAACCGGCACGCTTCCCAAATGATCCATTCCCCTATTTGCACAATAAGGCCGGTACTTTCTGCCACGCCGATAAAACGCAGTGGTGGTATCAGAGTATTATCAGGCCTGAGCCAGCGCAGCAGGGTTTCGTAACCAACAATACTATTATCGCGCAGGTCTATTTTCGGCTGGTAATACAGCAAAAACTGATGATCGCGGATCGCCTCGCGTAATTGGTTTTCAATCAGCAGACGCTCGTTTGCCGCTTCATTTAAATCCGGACTGAAAAAGTGAAAGGTATTTTTGCCGCGCGCCTTGGCTTCGTACATAGCCAAATCGGCATGTTTAAGCAACAGTTCTTCTTCGGCCGCATCTTCCGGCGCCACGGTAATACCAATACTGGCGCTAATTGACACCTCGTGATGGCCCAGTTTTACCGGTGCGGCAAAGGCTTGTTGCAGATTTGCCGCTATGTTTGATGCCTGCGCCCGGTCATTTATGCCACTTAAAATGACCGCAAACTCATCACCACCCAACCGGGCTATAGTGTCTTCTTCGCGCAGGCGGCTGATCAGGCGGCGTGACACTTCTTTTAATAATTCATCACCGGCATCATGCCCCAACGTATCGTTAATACGCTTAAACTCATCTAAATCAAAATATAACAGCGCAAAGCTGTAATAACCGCGATGTGACATTGCGATGGCTTTACGTAGCTGATCGCGAAAATAGCTGCGGTTTGCTAAACCGGTTAACACATCGTAATAGGCCAGCTGCTCCATTTTTTTCTGGCTTTGCTTGATAAACGAAATGTCCTGCATGGCACAAACATAGTTGGTGATATCACCTTTATCATCGCGGATCGGCGCAATCGCCAGTGACACCCACAACTGGCGGTCCTGATGTTGTAGCAACATGTCGCCACGCCAGTGCTGACGTTCCGTCAGGGTTTGTTCTATCACTTCTGCCACATGAAACATTTCTTGCGCAAACAGATTATGCAGAGGTTGCTGTTGCAGCTGGGCGGCACTGCTACCCATCATTTCAATCAGAAAAGGATTGGTATATTCAATATTAAGCTGGGCATCGGTAAGTACGATGCCGGAACTGGAAAACGACACGGCTTTGCTGAGCTTACGCGCCGATCGCTCGGCCTGCTCTTTTTCCTCAATACGGGCATTAAGCCCGGCCACCAGCTCGGAAATTTCGCCCGACATCCGGCCAAACGCCTGATTTAACCGGCCTATTTCATCGGCATTATTGTCAAGCAATGCCGGTTCCAGATCACCACGCGACAGCCGAGGAATAGCTGCCGACAAACGGTTTAACCGTTTTAGGATCAGATGATAAACCACCAGCTGCAACAGTAGCGCTATCAACACGGCGACGGCGACAAAGCTTAGCACCAGCTTATAGCGAAAACTGACCAGCGACGCCATGATATTGCTATTGTCGGTATAAACGCCAACCTGCCAGTCCAGCCGCTCTACCGCTGCTGACGCTACTAGCAGGCTGTCTAAACGCCGGCTATCCGGTTTACGATTATCAGTTGCGGCAGTCACCTGACGGATATACTGCTCCAGCTCAGGCTGATTTAAACTCACGCCCTGAAAACGGGTATTCATTGCCAAAGGCTGGCCAGCTGCTGCCGCTTGCGGTTTAAGTACCGTTCCGGTGGCATCAAACAAAAACATCTTGCTCTGATAGTTGTTGTCAGCTAACTCCGGTAAGGTATCCAGAATATCGCTTAGTACATAATCGCTGCCCGTTACACCAACAAACTTATCATTGATATACAAAGGGATAATCAGACTGGTCATCCATTTCTGCCAGATACTGTCATAATACACCGGCGTCCAGCGTGGTTGCCTGGCGGGGTTTTGCTCCGGCGTCGCCAGCTGATAAAAAATGTCTGCACTAAAATCGTGCTGGCTGTCGACCTGCATAGCCCAGTCGCCAGGCGCAATACGAATAAAATGCTCTGTAGAAATAAAATAGAAGTTAAAAAAATCCTGTAACAACAGCGGAGACAATTGCTGCCATAGCACGCCAGTGCGCTCAAACAAAGCAGCCGTGCGTTTGTTGTAGCGCTGTGCATTAACAAAGGCAGCCGAATAATCATCCTGCATTCTTACGCTGTTATCCGGGTTAACCGGCAGGCGCAAAGCTGCCTGCAATTCCTGCCGGGCCAGAGCCCGCATTACGATTTGATTGGCAGCAATAGCTTTTTGTTCTTTATGTAAAAATGTATCACTTAACACTTTGGCATTGTGTGTGGCTTGCTGACGCAAAAATTGCTGCTGCTGGGCAAACACTATGTCTTGCTGTTGCCAGATCACCAGATAACCCACCGCCATACCGGCAAACACAATAGCGAGGAATACAACCAGGGCAAACTTGCGGCCAAGTGAATCTATTTTAGTGGGTCTGTTAAAAATGACGTCTTTCACCTGCTCTGCCTGTTATAAGAAAACGCTTAGTTATTGGCAAGATACCGCATTCTGTTAAGATACCGCCCTGTCATTATTGCATGTAAATTCAGCAAAAGAGAACGCCACAATGAAAAAACCCTTAATTAGCGCCATCCTATTGTCTTTGATGTCGTCGTCAGCCTACGCTGGCAGTGCCTTTACCGATGCTAAAGACAGTGTCGACTACCGCCAGGCGGCATTTCAGTTAATCCGTCACAATATGGCTGATATCGGCGATATGTTAAAAGGTGAAGTCAATTACGACGCCAGCCGTGTTACTCAGCGCGCTACTGCGCTGGCAACACTGACAACCTTACCATGGCAAGCCTTCGCCGTACCGGGCACTGAACAAGGCGGTGGTGATGCCAAAGCTGAGATCTGGCAAAACCTGCAGGACTTCAACAGCCGTGGCGATAAACTGGCACAAGATGCATTGGCATTAAAAGCCGCTGCCGACAGCGGTGAACAAGCAGAAGTACGCAAAGCCTTTGGCGCTTTTGCCCGCAATTGCAAAGCCTGCCACGACAACTACAAAAACTGATTTTTATTGGCACTGTGTTGTTAATGGTGCTGTGCTATAGCAGCGCCATTAACTTACTGCCCTGCCAGTAGTACAGCAGCACTAACAACGCAATAAATACCAGAAAAAACCAGCCGCTGTGCCGCATTTTTACCGCTTGCTGCGCCGTTTTATCCTTACCGGTAAAAAGCGCCGTCAACACATTATGCACCCGAAAGCTATGCCACAATGCCGCGACAACATGCACCGCTATAGCTGCCAGCAAAATGTTGATATTTATTTTGTGAATATCTGACGCCAGCTCTACCCAATTGGCCGGCAGCAAGGCAACCAGCGGGCCGTCACTCATATAGCTGTTATCAAACGTCGCCAGCCCGGTGAGTAATTGCAGTAATACCAATGTAATCAACAGTATGATCATATAAAACGAGGCCGGATTATGGCCGTTAACCGGCCTGGGCCGGCGCAAATACCGTACCGCCGCTGCCGGCGTAGCGGCAAAATGGTTAAACCTGGCCGTACTGCTACCGGCCACGCCCCACACCAGGCGCGCCACAACCAGCGCCAGCAACGTATACGCCAGCAACTGATGCGGTACGGTTAAACCTTGTTCGCCGGTATACCAAAGCCCGGCTAGTAACAGGAGCTGACTCCAGTGAAAAAACCGCACCGCCAGATCCCATACCTGTACTTTCTGTGACATTAAGCTTTGTCTCCGTTATGCTAAGTTTCTGATTTTATACCAGAGAACAACAAAGATGAATTGGTTGAAATGGATAATCGGCGCTATAGCACTGGTAGGCACCTTACTGGCCGCCGGTCTGTATACCCTGTTGTTGTTAAGTTTACCGCAATACGACGGCGAACAAATTTCATCGATCAGCAGTACCGCCAGACTGGAGCGTGACGCCACCGGTTACCTGAGCATTCATGCTGCCAACCGCAACGATGCCGCCTATGCACTGGGTTTTGCCCATGCACAGGAACGGTTTTTCCAAATGGATTTACTACGCCGTAATGCCGCCGGCGAATTATCCGCCCTGTTTGGCGAGCGTGCCCTGAAGGCAGACCAGGATTTACGCCAACACCGCTTTCGTGCCAGAGCGCAACAGGCGCTGAGTTTGCTAAGCAAGCCAGAGCGTCAGCTGCTTGTTGATTATCGCCGCGGCGTAAACGAAGGGCTGAGCGCGCTTACCTTAAAACCCTTTGAATACTTGCTGCTGCAGCAGGCGCCAGCGCCATGGCAGGATGAGGATGCCTTTTTGGTCATCTACTCAATGTATCTGGACCTGCAAGGTAAACTGGGGCGGGATGACTATGCCATGACCATATTGCAGCAGGCGGTGCCAGCACCGTGGTATGCCTTTTTACAACAGCATTCTGATAGCTGGCAGGCTGCACTGGATGGCAGCATAGAGCCAACTGTGGCAATTCCAGATCTGCCCTACCCACCACTGCTGCGTGACAGCAGCCTGGCCTGTACCAACTGCCAGTTGCATGATGCCGCCGATATTGGCAGCAATAATTTTGCGGTTGCCGGCAGTTTAACCGCTCATGGCAGTGCCATTCTGGCCGACGATATGCATCTGAGCATCCGTGTGCCAGGTACCTGGTACAAAGCCCAGCTAAACTGGCGTGAAAATGGCAAAATCCGCACTGTCACCGGCCTGACTCTGCCGGGTACTCCTGCGGTAGTAGCGGGTTCAAATGGCAACATTGCCTGGGGTTTTACCAACAGCACAGCTGACTGGCACGATCTGGTATCACTGCAATTATCAGAAGACGGTAAGCGCTACCTGACGCCAGACGGATGGCAGGCACTGCAATACCATTACGAAACGATTAAAGTTGCCGGACAACCAGATCAGACACTGAAACTGACAGAGACAATCTGGGGGCCGCTGGTAAAGTTTGGCGACAGCCCGGCTTATGCGCTGCGTTGGGTAGCCTATGATGACGTAGCAGTAAACTTTAAGCTGATGCAGTTAGAGCAGGCTAACTCTGTACAACAGGCCTTAGCAATAGCCCCCAACGCCGGTATACCAGTACAGAATTTGCTTGTTGCAGACAGCCAGGGCCAGATTGGCTGGAGCCTGATGGGGCCGGTGCCGCAGCGGCAACTGACAAATTTTGATATTGCCCAGGACTGGAGTAACGGCGAGCAGCGCTGGCTGGGTTATGTCAGCGCCTCGCAACAACCACAATTAACCGGTGCCGAACGTTTATGGACAGCGAATTCACGCATGATAGGCGGTGCAGCGTATCAGCTGATTGGCAATGGCGGTTATGATTTTGGCGCCCGAGGCTGGCAGATCAAACAAGGCTTAGACACATTGCAGATGGCAGATGAGCAGGCACTGCACAGTATTCAGTTGGATAATCGTGCCCTGATGTTACAACCCTGGTATCAGTTACTGCTCGATACGCTGACACCAGACATTGTGGCACAGCATCACCTGCAGGCCTACCGCCAGCACCTGGTTAACAGCAACCAGCAAGCAGCAATTAATGATACCGGCTACACACTAGTGCGCGCCTTCCGCCTGAAAGCCCTTGAACTACAGTTCGCTCCGCTGTCATCCTTTTTAGAACAACATGACGCCCGCAGCCGGGATCTGAAATTTTCACTGGAAACGCCGTTCTGGTCGCTGCTAAAACAAGGCAGCACCGACACTTTACCAGCCAATTACGCCAACTGGCAGGCGTTGCTACTCGAGGCCATACTGCAAAGCAAGAGTGAACTTGAACAGCAAAATGGCAACCTGAGTGCCAGCAACTGGGGCGCCGTTAATCAGGCCCGTATCCAACACCCGCTGGCATCCGCTGTGCCATTGCTGGGCGGCTGGTTAAATATGCCGGCTACACCGTTAAATGGCGACAGCCATATGCCCAGAGTACAGCGGCCCGGCTTTGGCCAGTCGCAGCGTATGGTAGTAGCACCAGGGCAGGAACACTTGGGCATTTTAACCATACCAGCGGGCCAATCCGGCCATCCGTTATCGCCATTTTACCGCGCTGATCATCAATACTGGCTCAACGAAGTGGCATTACCGTTTTTGCCGGGTGGGAAAAAATATCAACTGCTGCTGACACCGCAGGGTTGACTTTAGCCATCCGGACGGATTATGTTAGCAGCCATGAACACCGTATTTATCGCGCTCAGCTTTTTTAACTTTACCACCCCCAACGGGAGGCGGTGAGCTGCGCGCGCAGTAAAACCAGAAAACCTCCCACACCGGGAGGTTTTTTTTTGCTTATTTTACCAATACAAAGAGAACTTACATGGAACTGGATGAAATACGCCACGCAATAAGCGATACCGACCAACAATTGCTGGCCCTGTTGGCAAAACGGCGGCAACTGGCACTGGCGGTAGCCGACGCTAAATTGGCACAGAACAAACCAATCCGCGATCAAAAACGCGAGCAGGAACTGCTGGTATCCCTCATCGGCCAGGGCAAACCGCTGGGGCTCGACGCCCAATATGTTACCCGGCTATACCATGTAATCATTGAAGACTCGGTATTACAGCAACAGGCTAAAATTCAGGGCCAGCTTAACGGCACCGACAGCCCGGCAGTGCGGGTGGCCTTTCTTGGCGGCCAGGGCTCCTACAGTTACTGGGCTACACAGAAATACTTCACCCGCCGCGCCGAGCGTATTATCGAGCAAGGCTGCGACAGTTTTAACGAGATAGTACAGGCAGTAGAAACCGGCCATGCTGATTATGCCCTGCTGCCGATTGAAAACACGTCGTCCGGCAGCATCAATGAGGTGTATGACATACTGCAGCATACACGGCTGTCTATTGTAGGCGAGCTAACCCACCCAATCGCCCATTGTCTGCTTGGCCTGCCAGGCACCGATTTAACGAAGATCCGTCAGGTGTGTGCGCATCCGCAGGTCATCGCCCAGTGCAGCCAGTTTTTACAAGGTTTATCGCAGGTTAAAATTGAATATTGTGACAGCTCATCAGATGCCTTTAACCGCATTAAGCAGCAACAAGACCCGACAGTCGTTGCCATCGGCGGCGAAGAAGGCGGCCAGCTATACGGCCTTGAAGTGCTAACCCGCGACTTAGCCAACCAAAAAGACAACGTCAGCCGCTTTATTGTGGTAGCACGTAAACCGGTAACCGTGGCCAAAGCCATACCAGCAAAAACTACCTTTATTATGTACACCGGCCAGCAACCGGGCGCACTGGTAGATGCCTTGTTAGTGCTGAAGCAGCATGGTATCAGTATGGGCAAGCTGGAATCCCGGCCAATTAACGGCAACCCGTGGGAAGAGATGTTTTACGTTGATGTGTTTGCCAACCTGAACGACTACGCCATGACCCGCGCACTGGAAGAGCTTAATAAAATCACCAAATTTATTAAGGTGTTAGGTTGCTATCCCAGTGAAGATATCGAGCCTACCCAGGTGACGTCTGGTTAGATCAGGCAAAATCAGGGCGCGTCGTTATGCCCTATCGCATGGAATAACTGCACCGGGGCGCGATAAAGCGTCCCGGCTTTTCTCAGGCAGCGACTTTTACCCCACTTAAGCTGAAGGTTGAGGTACATTTTGCATAGGCACCTCAGCAAAGCAGCTGCGGTTGCGGCCGGCTTCCTTGGCTCGGTAAAGAGCTTTGTCAGCTAGCATGACCAATTCTTCTATGCTGGTGTTTTCACTACTGGGCTCAACCACTCCGGCACTAAACTGCAGCGGATACTCAGGCGCGAGTGTCAACCGAACCTTTGCGGCAGCATCACGCAGGCGCTCCAGCACTTTAGCAGCAGTATCTTTATCTATTCCCTGCAACACCAGCAAAAACTCCTCTCCGCCCCAACGCCCGATCAAATCGCCAGGACGCAATACCGATTCAGCTACCCGGGCAAACTGTTGTAATGCTTCATCACCGGCATCATGGCCGTAGCGATCATTACATGATTTAAAGCGGTCAAGGTCTATCAGAGCGATATATAGCTGCTGCTGCCTGGCTTTAGCATGTTCAAATGCTTCCTGCGCCCGCACCATGGTATAGCGTCGATTTGCTAAACCCGTCAGCGGATCGGTGAACGCCATGCTACGGTATATGCGTCTGTGTCGTACCAGGATCCGGACAATGATCAGAAGCAGGGATACTATGATTATCCCAACACCAATCAATAAACTATTACGCTTTTCACTTTCTTCAGCTTCCTGCTTTTTTCGTTCCAGATTGCCTAATAGCTCTTCAACTCGGAAACGGGACTGCATTAAGCGATTATTGCGCTCCCAAGAGTTGCTCTCGTAATCTTGCAGTTCGCGAAGTGCCAATTTCAAATCCGCAATCGCAGCATCAGCATTACCCAGAGCTTCATGTGTTCGCCCTCTGGTATCGTAGAAACGATAACCATAATAACTTACATCAAACCCGGGCCATTCTTTTGTCAACGGTGCCAGTAAATCCATGGCCTGCTCTGGACTGTCGTCTGCCAGCAAGGCCGCGGCGTAGTTCACAATCGTGCTGTATTCAGTAACGTGGCCAATACCTTTGAGTTGCTGCAGGCTGGTACTACAGCTATGCAGTGCCTCCTCTATACGCCCTAACTCAACCTGAACTCTGCACAAACCAGCTTTGGCATATGTAATTCCAAAAGGGTTGAGCGCAAGAGCAGCTGCCGCTTCCGAGCGGAGGAATTGTTGTTCAGCCTTTTGCAGAGAATCTCTATCCCGTTGCCCAGCCCATGACAGTCCGCTCATAAACAACTCATTGGCCACCATATCGTACATTCCCTGAGATTCGAAGTACAACAGAGCTTCTTCGTTTAGTTGGCGGCCATAGTTATTATCGGCTCTGAGGGCCACCTGCCCGAGAACAGACGCTGCCTCAGCACGCATCCATGCTAACTGAGCTGTATTAGCGTGATGGTATACATCAGAAGCCAACTCAAATGTTTCCCCGTTCAGGGCGTTATAGTCAGCCATTACAGATGCCAGGCGGATCTTTGAACATAACGTAGTGGGTTGGTTAGACGGTAGTTGCGCCAGCTGCAGCTTAAAAGAGTCAACCAGCGCAAAGGTTGACGTTGATAACTCCGCACCATACAGATTTGCAATCTGCAAGTTAAGCAATGCAGGGTGCCCTTGTGGCAGTTCCTTAGCATCTTCAATAGCCTGCGGCAGTTCAGCTTTTTCCAGGCCGAGCATCCTTTTGGCTTGAGCTCTGGCAACCTCGAACCAAGCTCGACGCTCAACCGTTAAATTGCGTTCAGGGGTTAATGCCAGTTCAATGGCTTGTAAGGCCTGATGCGGTTGGCGGCCTATGTCCTTAGCTAAGGCTTCAATTTCTGCATCGCCGCTGCCCAAACAACTTGCAGACACAGGCAAAGCAATGGATAGCAGGCAGGTTACCAGCACGCGCTTTTTACTACTTAGGATCATCCATCCTCCCGTACTTCAGATTTCCTGCATTGGTCATCAAGCGTTATAACCTAGCAGCGCGTTAAAGCTTTGCCATGCACCATAGGAAGTAAGTTCCAATCTTTTATCCAGTCTAGGCTGCTGTATCAGGTTAAATCAAGGCTGCCACACAGCAATCACGCTAAGCCCGGTTAAGTAAAGGCAAAATAAGTAGTAACGCGCATAGTTAAGATCCCTCAGCACTCAGCGCTGGTATAGCTCAAGCGGCAGGCCATCGGGGTCTTGAAAGAAGGTAAAGGCCTTGCCGGTGAACTCGTCGATGCGGATGGGTTCTACATCAACGCCGTTTTGCGTTAAGTAATCGGCAAAATCGGCGACGTTGTCTACCACAAAGGCCAGATGCCGCAGGCCTTGCGCTTCGGGCCTGCTTGGCCTTGGCGGTGGATTGGGGAAGCTAAACAGCTCAATTTGGTTACCGTTGGGTAACGCTAAATCCAGCTTCCAGGAATCGCGCGCAGTGCGGTAATTCTCCGCCAGGATCTCAAGCCCTAACAGCTCAGTGTAAAACCGCTTTGATGCCTGATAATCACTGCAGATTATCGCCACATGATGAATCGCACTCAGTATAGGTTTGGGCATAAAAAAGGCCTGAATTAATTCAGACCTAAGTGTATCAGAGTAACTTTTTCAGCTCAGCCTTTAGTTTGTCATCATCGGTTGCGGCAAGTAACGGTTGCGTAATAGCAGCCGCTTTATCAGCCTGATCGGATAGCAGATAAAGTTGGGCTAAGCGAAACTGCGCCCAGTCATATCTATCTGAGGCGGGATTGTCCTGCAAATACTGCTGCATGGCCGCTATACCTTCTGCAATAGCGGTTTCCCCCAGTACTGCACAGCGCGCCAGCTGGTACAGGCTTTCATTGATAGATGCTTTGGCATCATCATCTTCAGCGGTTTGCTGTATCGCCTGTTGCAATAGCGCTACTGCTGAGCTGTAGTTTTCGTTGCCGGCTAGTTGCATGGCACGCTTAAAATAGGGCTCAGGCCGGGTTCTGAGCGCTGCAGCCTCAGCCAGTAATTGGCTGAATGCAGTATCATCTGCGATATCGGTTAGTTTTAGCTGTAATAACCAACCTTGGAGTTCATTACGCTGCTTTAGCTGCTGCGCCAGTACTAAAGCCTGCTCTTTATCACCACCGGCAATACCAGGAGCTTGCGCTAAATAACTGCCCAAGGCAATGTAACTACGCGGGTTTTCCGGGGCCAGCTGCAAAGCGGCTTCATAGGCTTTTTTGCAGCGTTTGGCATAACCCAAAGCGCTAAACATACTGGCATTGCTGGCCAGATTACAACTGGCCGTCCCGTACCAGTGCTGGTAATCGGCGTTGTTGGCATCATATTTAATGGCTTTTTCCAGCAACTCTTCAGCACGCTCCATGTTCTGTAAACCAGCCTGGGTGCGTCCCAATAAAGCCAGTAGCTGAGCATCTTTGGTTTTCTTCGTTACTAACGGTGCCAACAACGCCTCTGCTGCGGCAAAATCGTTAGCCTGCCACAAGGTTTCAACCTGGCTGGCCAGATCTGAAGTATTAGCCTGAACTGCACTACTTAGCAGTAACAGGCCGGAGAACAAAAAAGTAGCAGGCATGCTGTTGCCAATTAGCCTTCTGTTGTAACGCATAGTATTGCTCCGTGTCGCTGTGCCGTAATTGACATGAGCTGCACTATAAGACAGAGCAGGCGGCCTGACTATAGGCCACAAGTAACAAAATATATCTTTACCATTACAGTGAAATAACATCGCCTTTAGCCGGAATTTTCGCGGCGATGCCAAGTTGCGCTAACTCCTGCTGCAACACGGCTTGTGCTTCAGGTTCACCGTGTACCAGATATAGCTCTGGTTTACCGGCTATGGCTTGTGCCCAGTCCAGCAGTTCACGCTGGCCGGCATGGGCTGAAAAGCCACCTATGGTATGCAGTTTGGCTTTTACCATTATTTCCTGGCCAAACAGCTTTACCCGCCGCTCGCCGTCTACCAAACGTCTACCCAGGGTGCCATAAGCCTGAAAACCTACAAAGATAAGGTGGTTAGAGCTTTTCCATAAATTGTGTTTCAAATGATGTACTATGCGCCCGCCATTACACATACCACTGCCGGCAATGACGATAGCGCCGCCGCTGACGCGGTTTATCGCCATTGATTCTTCCACGCTTTCGGTTAAACGCAACATAGGCAATAAGTCCTGCAACTGCATACCAGGTTTATAACCAATAGCCGCTAAGTCTTTTTGATCCAGGCAGTGCAGATATTCGTTGTAAATATTGGTAATGCTAATTGCCATTGGGCTGTCGAGAAACACCAGCCGCTGCTTTAACCTACCCTGATGCTGCAGCAGTGCCAGATAATATAAAATCTCCTGCGAGCGGCCGAGCGCGAACGCCGGAATAAACACATTGCCACCATCTTTATTGGCTTGCTCTAAAGCCTGAGCCATCTCGTCCAGCGAATTATCGATATTTTGGTGGTTACGATTGCCATAGGTGCTTTCCATCAGCACGATATCGGCCTGGCCAATGTCGGTTGGGTCATGCATCAGTACGGTAGCCGGGTTACCTAAATCACCGGAAAATACCAGTTTGCGCATGGCTTTATTGCCTTTAAGCCACAGCTGTACGATAGCAGAGCCCAAAATGTGGCCCGCATCGGCAAATTCCAGTTCCAGAGCGGGCACTGGTGTTATACGTTTTTTATAACTGAGGGTCTCGCACAGTTGCAGCACCCGCTCAGCATCATGTACCGATAACACCGGATCTTGTATTTTTTTACCGGCGCGGGCGGCTTTTTTGTTTTGCCACTCCAGATCCTTTAAATACAAATGCACCGAGTCTTTTAACAGAACCGGCAGCAACTCTGCCGTGCCCGGCGTACAGATAATCTTGCCGGCAAAACCGCGTGCCACCAGAAGCGGCAACAGGCCGCTATGATCGATATGCGCATGTGAAAGTATTACCAGATCAATATCTTTTGGTTTAAAGGCAAAGCGAAACTTATGCCATTCGCGCACCTGGTCAGCACCTTGCACCATGCCACAATCAAGCAGGATCTGTTTATTATTCAGACGGATAAGATAGCAGGAACCGGTAACCTGCTGAGCGGCTCCGATAAATTCCAGCGTAGCAGAAAGAGGCATCAGTAATATCCTTGTCAGTATCGTAGCTGTTGTTATACCGCATAGCGTGACGTTAAAGATTAGCCTATATCAAACAAGATGTTAGTTTTCACACTTTTGCTTTAAGCTTATTGCAACAGCTGTAACAGTACGTTTGGGGAGAACAGATAATGGCAACGGATCCACATCAGCTACATCAACGTCATCTGGCGTCGGCACAACAGTCTGTTGAAGCGATAGCCAAATTACAGCACCACAGCTCATACCGGCTGGCATTTGCCGACAATGAATTTTTAATGCAAGACGAACTGCGCCATGTGCGCTTGCAGTTAGAATACTTAAAACCACAGTTAGTGCTGGAGCAGCACAACATTAATGCCACCATAGTGGTTTTCGGCAGTGCGCGGTTTTTATCGCCAGAGCAGGCAAAGACCGCACAAGCCCTGGCAGAACATCAGCTGGCTAACGCCGATACCGCAGAAAATAAACTAGCCCTGCAACGCGCCAACAAACAATTAGCAAACAGCAAATACTACACCGCCTCACAGCAGTTTGCGGCGCTGGCTACCCGTTACAGCTGCTGCAACCCCAGCTACGCTATGACCATTATCAGCGGCGGCGGGCCAGGTGTAATGGAAGCTGCCAATCGCGGTGCGATGGACGCCGGCGGTGAGAGCATAGGCTTAAATATCGTACTGCCGAAAGAGCAACAGCCAAACCCCTACATTACGCCGCAGTTTTGCTTTCAGTTTCACTATTTTGCTATCCGTAAAATGCACTTTTTGCAGCGTGCCCGCGCCCTGTTGGCCTTTCCCGGTGGCTTTGGCACCTTAGATGAGCTATTTGAAACCCTCACCCTTATTCAAACCAAAAAAGCCGAGCGGGTACCGGTTATCCTGTATGACCAGGCTTTTTGGCAAAAACTGATTAACTTTGACATGCTGGTAGAGGAAGGGGTGATCAGCGCCTCGGATCTGGAGTTGATCCAGTACGCCGATACACCAGAACAAGCCTGGCAGCTGATAATGGACTACTACCAACTGCCCGGCTAACACGCCTCTGTTCGCTGCTAACTGCGGCTATCTGCGGCTTTTTGCAGAAGTTGTTTACTCTCTTGTAAAAATTGGCCGGCCAGCTCACCAAAAAACTGCTGGCCTTTACCAAACTGCGCCATTAAGCCGGCTTTGTCTTTAGCTTGTAGCAGTTGCAGCAGAGCGGTAAAACGTTGCTGATAACGTTGCAGCAACGCTGCAACTTCGCAGGATGACAACATAATATCAGCATATAGCTCAGCGTTTTGCGCAAACAAGCGCCCTACCATCGCCAGCTCCAGCCGGTATATTGGCGAGCTAAGCTGCAGAAGCTCATTAAGATCGGCGTTTTCATCGGCCAAATGCACACCATACACCAGAGAAGAAAAGTGGCGCATCGCCTGAATAAGCTGCATAGCGCTATCGTGCTCAGCCGCCTGCTTTACTGCCAATTCTGCGCCCCAGACATTCAGTTGCTTTAGCAACCAATGGTATTGGCTTTCATCACGGCCGTGGCATACCACCACCACCTGCTTTACCAGGTTGGTAATATCCGGGCCAAACATAGGATGCAAACCAACCACGGGGCCCTTGTGCTGCTGTAACATGGCATTAAGCGGCTGTTGTTTAATACTGGTAATGTCTGCCAGTACGCAGTTGGCTGCCAGCACTGGTAACTTATTAATCAGCTGAACGGTCAGCGTAATAGGTACCGCCAGCAACACCAGCACGGCATCGGCACAAATTGCTTCAGCCTCTGGCCAGTCTTGCTGCTCCAGCAGCGCCACCTCGTAGCCAGAGCGCTGAAACAGGCTAACAAAGCGGGCACCAAGCGCGCCCGCGCCACCAACAATAACAACCTTGCCAGCGCCGTCACGGCAGCAAACAAAGCCACTTTCCTGGGTTTGGTATGACTCACGCATAATGCGCCGCAGCACATCTTCGGTTAAATCGGCCGACACACCAAGCGCCTGAGCCTGTTCCCGCCGGGCCGCCAGCAGCGCTTGCTCGCGCTCGGGTACATATACCGGCAATGCAAACTGCTGCTTAATTTTACCAACCTGAGCGGTAACTTTAGCGCGCTGCGCCAGCAGCGCTACCAGTTGGCTGTCGATACTATCAATTTGCTGGCGCAGTGGCGACAAAGCCTGCGCCGCTTGCGAATTGGTCATACTAGGCCGCCGCTACTGCCGGTTGCATTTGCTGATGTAAACTGGCTAACAGTGTTGCCGTTGTGTCCCAGTCGATGCACGCGTCGGTAACCGATACGCCGTATTTAGCCGCTTTACCGTCAATTAAATCCTGCCGGCCGGCATGCAAATGACTTTCCAGCATAATGCCGATAATAGCGGCGTTGCCGGCCAGTCGTTGCGCCAGCACGTTTTGCGCTACCTCGCCCTGACGGTTGTGATCTTTGTTCGAATTGCCATGGCTACAATCTACTACTATGCCGCGTGGTAAATGTAATTTATCCAGCTTGGCCAATGCTTCACCAATACTATGCTCATCGTAGTTTGGCTTAGCGCCGCCACGCAAAATAATGTGGCCATCAGGATTACCGGCAGTTTGCACCAGGCTCACTTCACCACGCTGATTAATACCAATAAAACTATGGCCACTGGCAGCGGATTGCAGCGCATTTAAAGCGATATTTAAATTGCCGTCGGTGCCGTTTTTAAAGCCAACCGGCATTGATAAGCCGCTGGCCATTTCACGGTGCGTTTGCGATTCAACGGTGCGGGCACCAATGGCTGACCAGCTGATTAAATCTGATAAATATTGCGGACTGATCGGGTCCAGTGCTTCAGTTGCGGTAGGCAACTGCATATCCACCATTTTCAGCAACAATTCACGGCCCCAGGTTAAACCGGTTTCCAGATCGAAAGAGTCATCTAAATGCGGATCATTAATAAAACCTTTCCAGCCTACGGTAGTACGCGGTTTTTCAAAATAGACCCGCATGACTATGTACAGACTATCTGCGTAGTCCAGCTGCAATTGCTTTAGCTTTTGAGCGTACTCAATAGCAGCAACCGGATCATGAATGGAACAAGGTCCGGTTACCACCAGTAAGCGTTTATCGCGGCCATGCACTATATCGGCTATGGTGTTGCGCGCTTGCTGCACGAACTCGGCGCCCGACTCAGACAAAGGTAATACTTTTTTCAATACCGCCGGCGGACTTAACGGCTTTTCGGCCACTATGCGTAAATCATCTACTATTTTGCTCATGCTACAACTCCACCATAAAATTTATTAAGCATAGGTAAAAACGCCAAAGTTGCTAAGCACGCCCTTACGTAAACTTATATATACACAACGTAATTTATTAAATACACTTCGCGCATAATAAAGATCAGGCCATCAGGCGTCAACCCATTGCAAACCAATAAAATCAAGATTCTGATAAAAAATCAGCAATGGAAATTTCGTAAATATAAATGTACAAGGTGGTAATCAGAAATGTTGTAACAACTGCTGATAGGCCTGGCGCAGCAAAATAAATTGTTGCGGCTCACCGCCGCGATCCGGATGCAGTTGTAATGCTTTAGTGCGGTAGGCTTTTTTCAGCTGTTGTGGTGTAAACGCAGCGGGTAAGTTGAGTAAAGCCAGCGCTTCGCTGTGCGCCAATACATTTGGTTGCACGTTTGGCCGTTGTAGCTGCTGCCAGAAAGCATCCAGATGTTGGTCAAGTAATTGCTCTGTCATGGCATAGAAGTTCTGCCAGTTCAGATAATAGTCTTGCCGGCCGATGTCTGTGTCAGGCGGCAAAGCTTCAGTGGGCGGAAGTAACTGCAGTTTGGCCAGGCCAATGGCTAAATAGCCGTGGCGCTGTGTCAGCCAGTGCTGCTGAATGCGGTATAACAAGTGATACAGCACAAAGTGTTGTTGAAAACGGGCAAGATCAGCACTTTGCAGCGTATCGCTGTGTAACTTTAACCCCAGCCGTGATAGCAAATACTGTTCTTCTATCGGGCTGTGCTGCGGCTTAAATGTCAGGATCAGGCTTTCCAGCTGGCCTTGCAACAAGTTAAGAATGGCTGTGTTAAGCGGAGCTTGAGTATCGGTCATAGCGTGCACTATGCCAAAAAGAAAAAAGGCCGACAAGTGTCGGCCTTAAGGGTAGCTTAGTTAAGCTTTTCGCGGATACGCGCTGATTTACCTGAACGATCGCGTAAGTAGTAAAGCTTAGCACGGCGAACCGCACCACGACGTTTAACGGTGATGCTGTCTACCATTGGGCTGTGCGTCTGGAATACACGCTCAACACCTTCGCCATTAGAGATTTTACGTACGGTGAATGCAGAGTGCAGGCCACGGTTACGTTTAGCGATAACTACGCCTTCGTATGCCTGTAAACGGGTTTTATCACCTTCTTTAACTTTAACCTGAACCACTACAGTGTCGCCCGGCGCGAACGCAGGAACGTCTTGCTTTAACTGTTCGTCTTCAAGCATTTTGATGATGTTTTGGCTAACTTTGCTCATAACAATCTCACTTTACCTGGAATTAACTGTCTTCTTGCTGCCCCGTCCGGCACTCTTGCTGATGTTCACCTTGGAACTCAGCCAGTAACCGTCGTTGCTCCTCAGTCAGAGCCAGGAGATTTAACATATCCGGTCGTCTAAGCCAGGTTCTCCCAAGAGACTGCTTTAAACGCCAGCGTCGTATATTTTCATGGTTACCACTCAGTAAAACTGACGGAACCTGTTTGTCTGATAACACTTCAGGCCTGGTGTAGTGTGGACAATCCAGCAAACCGGATGCAAAAGAATCCTGCTCTGCTGACTGGTCATGCCCCAGTACACCTGGTACTAAGCGCGACACTGCATCTATCAATGTCATCGCTGGCAATTCACCGCCACTTAACACGTAATCACCTATTGACCATTCTGCGTCAATTTCGCTTTCTATTACGCGCTCATCAATGCCTTCATACCGGCCAGCTACCAAAAGTAGCTTAGAATACGTCGCCAGTTCAGTAACACCTTGTTGGTCTAACTTGCGGCCTTGCGGCGACAAATACACCGTGTGTACACCTTCACCTGCAGCTTGCTTAGCGGCGCGTATTGCGTCACGCAGCGGCTGCACCATCATCAGCATACCGGGGCCACCACCATAAGGCCGGTCATCTACAGTGCGATGCTTGTCCGTTGTGAAATCACGCGGGTTCCAACATTGCAACTGCATAATGCCCTGCTTAACAGCACGGCCGGTTACCCCATATTGCGTTATTGCCTGAAACATTTCCGGGAATAAGGAAATAACCCCTACCCACAGCTTAGTGTCATCCGGCATTAAAACGCGGGATCCCAGTCTACGATAATGCGACGCTCGGTTAAATCAACGCTTTTAATCACTGTATGCATTAAAAACGGCAACAACCTTTCTTTCTGACCAAATGCATCGGTACGGTTGGCTTTAACAACTAATACGTCGTTAGAACCCGTTTCCATCATGTCGGTGACTTCACCTAAGTGGTAGCCCGCCTCGTTTATTACTGCTAAGCCCATCAGGTCTTTCCAGTAATATTCGCCCTCTTCTAATGAAGGTAGCGCCTGGCTTGCTATGGCAATGTCAGCATTTACATAACGCTGCGCCAAGTCCCGATCATTGACACCGTCCAGTTTCGCTATCAGGCCATTACTATGGCGCTTCCAGCTGGAAACCTGCACTGGTTGCCAGTTACCCTGAAATTTAACTTGCCAGGGTGTGTAATCAAAAATCCCTTCCGGGAAGTCGGTGTAAGCGTTAACTTTAAGCCAGCCATTGATGCCGTAAACCGCACCAAATTTGCCAAGAACGACTAAATCTTTCTCACTCAAGCTGACTACTCCACACGACCGTTAGCTGATTAAGCAGATGCTTTTTCAGCAGTTTTTACCAGGTTTGCCACGCGGTCACTCAGTGAAGCACCTTGTGCTACCCAGTGATTAACGCGGTCCAGGTCCAGACGCAGTTTCTCTTCAGTACCGCCAGCGATTGGGTTAAAGAAACCCACGCGCTCAATAAAGCGGCCATCACGAGCAAAACGGCTGTCCGCTACCACAACTTGGTAAAATGGACGCTTTTTCGCGCCACCACGTTGTAAACGAATAGTTACCATAAGGCCCTCTAATTTTATCGTTCAGGTTTTATCAAAAATAACAAAGCCCCCGGTTGGACCGAAGGGCTGCAGCATTTTACTGATTTAGGGCGCAATTGCAAGGTATTTCGCGGTTTACGCCCTTAGTGACGCAATATAAGCACAGCGTAACTACTTGGTCCAGATTGCGGCAAAGCGGTGCACATTCAACCCATCTATGCCGGAAACCACGTCAATGGCAAAACCCTGTCCGCCCAGCATATTAAAGTTATTTTGATAGGTTGCAGAACTCTGGCCATGCCGTGCCTCCCAGGTTTTCAGCGGAAGCTGTGCAAATACCGCGCTGTAATTGACATTTCCATGATGCAGATAGGATGTGACGTAAATGGGCCGCCGGCCTGCAGCTTCCTCACTCAGCACTTTATTCTGATAGGCGGCAGAAGATAACTGCGAGCTGATAGTCCAGCTACCAACCGGGGCATTATGATACAAGGTGGTATAACGACGTTCACCGCCACTGGACACTACCGACACACTTACCGGCCGCATTCCTAAATCTTTAGCCTGCTCCATAACCTGCGCATGCTGAGCATAGCTTAAATTATGCCGGGCCAGCGTCGCTAAGGCTTTTTTCTCAAATATCACGCTGTAACGTGGCCCGCTCCCGGTAATGTGGCTGTCAACATGTACCGGCACAAAACCATCGGCAATTGCGTCATTAAACACTGCCTGATACGACGCAGAGCTGCGGCCATGGTATGAACGCCAGCCAATGTTAGACGGTTGCCACACCATATTGTAAAACACGTTACCGCTGACGTTATATCCGTCCAGCCAGCTGGGTTTAAAGCCAGAATCAGACAAATGGGTAAAGAGGCTCTGATACGCTTCAGCCTTAACTGCGTGGCGTGCATAGCGGCTGCTTACCGTGCGCGGAGCCCAAATCAGTTGCGCCCCGGCAGGAATAGTGCTGCCAGCAAACCGCACCCAGGGGCCGCCGTAAGGTTTAGTGTTATCCGGTACAGTAGCAATACCGCGGCTAAAACTTATTGCTTGGCCTACGCCGCTACTGTTTTGCAAATGCACATGTAAATGTGGCCCGGTAGAACTGCCACTATTACCAACCCGGCCCAGATATTGCCCTTTACTGATAAGCGCCTGCTGCGCCGGCTCCACACCGACATAAATAAACTCACTGTTACGCCCCTTCGGGGCCGGAAACAAACTGGCATTGTGCGGGCACAAGTCCTGGCCAATAGAGCCTGGGATCATATGAGCGTATAACATCCGGCTGCCGTCATCATGCTCTACCCACAACATATTGCCTCCGCCGGGGATCAGTCCGGCTTTAAAGTCAGCATGTAACCATGGCCGGGTAACATCAGAATCAGTGGATAATTTCGGCCGGGGATTTTCCGGTGCATTGCGCCAGCAACCGACAACTCTGCCTGCGCGCATAGCGTAAACGGACTTACTATAAATGGTATGCTTGTTGTTAGTCGGCGCGGCGTCATAAACAGCCAGTGTAGTATTTACCGACGTCCAGCGTGAATTGTCAAAATCATAACGGCGACCACTAAAGTCAAAGCCATATTGCTGCGACGTGGTGACAGCATGGTCCCGGGTGTAGATTTTTTCATTGTCAGTAAAATTTTGTCCTTTAAACGGCAAATCATACTGTACCGCTAAAGCCGGCATTGCCAATCCAATGGCAGTTAAGGTTGTTGCTATTGCGAGCAGTTTCATCTGAGCCTCCTGTTTGCTACTTGTCCACTCGCCTTAAGTTTAACCAGCGACACCAAAACAAACTGCTAACAAAGTGCTCATTTAAATTAACGCAACAACAATTCAGCCTGCCACAGCTGCTGCAACAGATGCTGCTGCGCCAGTTGCTGATGACGCCGCAAGGTGCTAAATGCCATATAGTGTTGCTCGGCCAGAGACAACTGATCACATTTTTCCAGATAACGGGCTGACAAAATGCTTCCCCACAACCGGGTAGCCGTTTGTTGCTGCATTGCGCTGATCGCATCAACAAGCTTTTGCTGCAGTGCAGCTTGTTGCAGTGCGGGTTCATTGCCCTCGTCACGTAACAACGCCATCTGTGCCAAAGGTAAGGTTTGCCAGCGTTTATCGCTGTAAAAATGCTTAAGTGCCTGCAGTACAGTGCTGTTGAACTGCTGCAGCGACAGCCAATATTCAGAACAGACATTGGCTGTAGTTGCCTGGGCCACGGTACGCGTGGAATAATGCCGGCGCTTCGCCATCCGCCGGCGTGCAGCCAGGTTCGCCAGCCGTGGTGCCAACATGGCCGCCAGCGCTTCGGTAAATTGCTGTTGTGCCGGGCCGAAAAAACCTACTTCGGCATGCTCTGCATCCAGTACGCCCAGTATTTCCCCCTGATAGACAATAGGCACGCTAAGCTCTGCCGAACGGCAGGCGTCATCACAAATATAGCCGGGCATAGTGCGGGTATCAGCAATGCAAAGGCTTTGTGCCTGTTGTGCTGCCAGGCCAACCACACCTTCACCGTAAGACAGCCGCAATGGCGACAATACGCCCGTACCGGGGGCAAACTTAGCCCCCGCGGCCGCCACCTGCTGAAGTTGCTTACCGGCGTTACTAAGATAAAGCACCTGATCCGGCAGTTGTAGCGCTTGCGCCAATAGCTCGCAGCTACGCTGTGTAAGCGTAATGACATCGTCAATAGGGTCGATAATCTGATAAATGTGCAATAACTGACTAAGAGATACCTGCATACAAAACCCTCCATGGTTTTACATACCGGCAACATACTCTCAAAATAAGCAACAGAACAGAGCAAAAATCGTCAGTTACTGTGAGATATTGCTGACATACTTCGTGGTTCCTAACTCTCTACTTTTATGGATTCTCGTGTTTCCATCATCACAGTTTTATAATTGTGATAACCAATAAACGTCATAAAGCCAGCTACCCCGAAGCCCCAAGTTCTTGCAGCATAAAATAAAGCCAGTTCATTACTGCCATAGGGCAAGCCTATTATGTGAAGAAAAGCATCCAGAAAGCTGTTTTTTGCACCAACATAAAGCATTAGAAACACGTTCGATGTAGCCAATGCAATGTAAAAGAACAGTGTAACTTTGAGCATCCGAGGGAAACACAGCGCGATAACAAGCGGTAAAATTCCAAGCCAACCTGCTACAACACTACCGGTTATCACGTAGACCAATGACACTAAGAAAATTAAAAATACTTTTGTTGATAGCTTACTCAAACTATTCGCCCTTGCAAAAAGCCCTGTAATAAACAGGGCTTTTTATTTGAATCTAGCGCGGAGGCAACATGCCTGGCGGCATCTTGCCGCCCATGGCGCGCATCATCTTCATCATGCCGCCTTTACCTGACATCTGCTTCATCATCTTTTGCATCTGGGTAAACTGCTTCAGCAGCTGGTTAATGTCCTGCACCTGAGTACCAGAACCTGCGGCGATACGCTTTTTACGCGAGCCTTTTAATAGATCCGGAAACTCACGTTCTTTTGGCGTCATAGAATTGATAATGGCTTCCATTTTTACAAACTGTTTATCGCCCATCTGGTTCATCGCGCCGGCCGGCAGGTTTTTCATACCGGGCAGTTTATCCAGCATCGACATCATGCCGCCCATACCGCGCATTTGCACCAGCTGTTCACGAAAATCTTCCAGTGAGAAGCCTTTACCCTTCATTACTTTTTGCGCCATCTTGGCGGCTTTGTCTTTATCGACCTTAAGTTCCAGCTCTTCTATCAGACCCAGTACATCACCCATGCCCAGAATGCGCGATGCCACCCGATCCGGATGAAATGGCTCTAAGGCATCGGTCTTTTCGCCGGTTCCCAAAAATTTAATAGGCTTGCCGGTAATATGCCGAATTGACAAGGCCGCACCACCACGGGCATCACCGTCAGTTTTTGTCAGCACCACACCCGTTAGTGGCAGGGCGTCATTAAAGGCTTTGGCGGTATTGGCGGCGTCCTGGCCGGTCATCGCATCGACCACGAACAGGGTTTCTATCGGTTTTACTGCGGCATGCAGGGCTTTTATTTCATCCATCATGTCGGCATCGACATGTAAGCGGCCAGCGGTATCAACTAACAGCACATCAAAAATACGGGTACGGGCATGATTAATAGCCGCATTGACTATATCAATTGGCTTTTGCGAGATATCGCTGGGGAAAAACTCTACGCCGATATCTTTGGCTAACGTTTCCAATTGCTTAATCGCTGCTGGCCGGTAAACGTCGGCCGATACCACTAATACTTTTTTCTTTTTACGCTCGGTTAAAAACTTTGCCAGCTTGCCGACAGAGGTGGTTTTACCCGCCCCCTGTAAACCGGCCATCAACACTACGGCCGGTGGCTGAGTGTTTAGTTTGAGTTCTTCATTGGCCTCGCCCATGGCTTCTTCTAAAGCTTTACGGACGATTTTCAGAAACTCCTGGCCTGGCGTTAAACTTTTGCTAACTTCAAGCCCCATGGCGCGTTCTTTTACGTTGGCGACAAAGTCACGCACTACCGGTAAGGCTACATCGGCTTCAAGCAGTGCCATGCGCACTTCGCGCAGGGTGTCTTTAATATTGTCTTCGGTTAAGCGGCCACGGCCAGTGATGTTTTTCAGGCTCCGGCTTAAACGATCAGAAAGATTTTCAAACATAGCGTTGCACTCAATAGTGGTAATGTTGCCGAGTATACCAAACCACAGCGCGCGCTGCAGCCGTTACGAAACTGTTGCCTTCGATGCTGGGCATCTGCTAAAAGTTGCAATACAATACCAAGCTAGCCTAACCAAAGGAATTGCTATTAATGTCTACCGGCTTGTTAACCACTCTGGCCTTATTTGCTTATCTGGTTGCCACCGGCTCGGTATTGCTGCGTATTTTCCATCCGCAGGGCCCGCATTTTAAAACCACCTTTACCGCCGCGGTGGCCGGTACAGTGCTGCATATGCTGGTACTGGTGTCCATGTTGTTTGCCGGGCCCGGGCAAAATTTTAGTTTATTAAATGTCAGCTCTTTAGTGTGCTGGCTTATTACCGTTGCGGTAACGTTAACTGCACTGCGCACCCCGACTATTTTATTATTGCCCGTGGTATATGGCTTTGCGGCGTTAATGCAACTGGCGGTATTACTGTTGCCGCACAGCGTAACGGTGCAACACTTTGAACACCACCCTAGCCTGATGCTGCATATTTTGCTGGCGTTCATTGCTTACGCGGTGTTAATTATGGCTATGCTGTACTCTTTTCAGGTAAGCTATATCAGCAATAAGCTCAAGCAAAAAGACTTTAGTGCGGTAACCCGGCATATGCCACCACTGGTACAGGCTGAAACACTGCAGTTTCGTTTACTGCTGGCCGGAACATTAATATTAGGGCTGGCGTTATTAATTGGTGCAGTGTTTTTAGATAACTGGCTGGCAAAAGAAAACCTGCATAAAAATGTGTTTAGTCTGCTTGGTTTTGTGGTGTTTGCAGTTTTATGCTGGGGCCATGCCCGGCTGGGCTGGCGTGGCAGAGTCGCTAACCTTTTAACCATTAGCGGTGCTTTTTTGTTAACACTGGCCTATTTTGGCAGTCGTTTTGTGCGCGAAGTGCTGCTTAATACACTTTAATTCTTGACTCACCTGCCACTTCGTAATATCAAGTACAGGTGTTTGGCAATACAGGTATTTAACTCTTGGACGACATATCGACGGGTACGCTTTTTATAATTCTTGGCGTACTGTTATTCATATCTGCCTATTTCTCAGGATCAGAAACAGGCATGATGTCAGTTAACCCCTATCGTTTAAAGCATTTAACAAACGAAAATCATAAAGGGGCTCTGCGGGTCAGCGAACTGCTAAAACGGCCTGATCGGTTAATCGGCTTAATTCTGATTGGCAACAACCTGGTCAATATTGCTGCCTCGGCTATTGCAACCATTATTGGTATGCGCTTGTACGGTGATGTCGGCATTGCCATTGCAACGGTAGCCTTAACTATGGTGGTGCTGGTGTTTGCCGAAGTAACACCTAAAACCATTGCCGCTTTACACCCGGAACGCATAGCTTTTCCCAGTTCGGCCTTATTGACCTTACTGCTCAAAGTGTTTTATCCGCTGGTTTGGCTGGTTAATTTTATTACCAACGGCATTTTATCTATGATGGGCATCAGCCCGGAGAAACACCGGGGCAACAGCTTAAGCGCTGAAGAGTTGCGCACTGTGGTGCATGAAGCCGGTGCTCTTATTCCTGAGCAACACCAAAGCATGCTGGTAGGTGTACTGGATCTGGAAAATGCCACCGTGGAAGATATTATGGTGCCGCGCAATGAAATTGTTGGCATTGATATTAACGACGAGTGGAAAGATATTGAGCGTCAGTTAGCCAATATGCAGTACAGCCGTATTCTGCTGTACCGCGACACCATCGATGATGCAGTAGGCTTTGTGCATCCGCGCGAATTAATGCGGCTGCTAATTAAAGAGCAGCTGACTAAAGCGTCATTGATGCGTGCCGTTAGCGAGATTTATTTTATTCCTGAAGGCACGCCGTTAAATACCCAACTGTTGAAGTTTCAGCGAACCAAAGAGCGTATCGGCCTGGTGGTAGACGAGTATGGCGATATTCAGGGCCTGGTTACACTGGCAGACATCCTTGAAGAGGTAGTGGGAGAATTTACTACCGATGTCAGCGATGACAGCAGTGAAGATATAGTGGCGCAGCCTGATGGTTCTTATCTGGTTGATGGCAGTATTAACCTGCGCGATTTAAACCGTGAAATGCAGTTAGAGCTACCAACCGATGGCCCGAAAACATTAAATGGCTTAATTCTGGAATATCTGGAAGAAATTCCGCAGGGCAAGTTAAGTATTCGTCTGGCCGGTTACCCGATGGAGGTGGTAGACGTGCAGGACAATATGATTAAAACCGTGCGCTTACTGCCACATCTGAAAAAAAATTAAATAAAAAAACCGGCAGCGCCGGTTTTTTTTGCCTTACTCAGCCAAAAAACAGCCGCCACAACCAGCCGCGTTTTAAATCTTCCTCACAGCCTTTAAGCTGTGAAGCATAAGCTTTGGCCCTGCTGTCTACCCGCTTTGCTGTGCTAACCAGCCAGGCTTTTTTGTGGTAACTACCGCGCTTATAGCCTCCCCAGCCTTCATGGTAATTAAGGTACTGCGCATAAGCATCCCATTTAGATACGCCATTTAGCCGCTGGCTTTTATCGACAAACCAACCAATAAAGTCGATGGCATCGTCAAAATTGTCCCGACTGGCCCAGAAGCGATCGGCTTCTTTAACATATTCATCCCAGGTGACGGTTTTTGCCTGCGAGTAACCGTAAGCACTGCTGGCACGGCCATAGGGTATAAAGCCAAGAAACCAGCGCATCGGCGGCTTAGCATCGTGCTTAAAGCTGCTTTCCTGATACATGATGCTCATTGGCACATGGATGGGCACGCCCCATTTATCCCGTACTTTGGCCGCAGCATGGTACCAATCACGGTGTTCAGCGAAGATTTGACAGATGTCAGAGCTGTTTTTCGGTGGCGGGGTTGCACACCCCGCTAACATGGCGGCGCTTAATACGGCGATAGCAAATGGCTTGTATAAATTTTGAACTTTTCTCATCATGCCTATTCTAACCACTCGCATGGATGCAACCAAGTTTTTTGTTTTCCCTGGATCTACCGTTACGGCTACCTGTTGGTAGCCGTTTTTTTATCCGGCAGTTTTGTCACATGCCGGCACTTCAGCATAATATTGTGCTATGTATTGCTCAAAGCTAACCGTATCCTGCAACTCTATTTGCTGCTGGGCCTGTATCGATAAAGCAGCAGCTTCGGTAAATTGCTGTTCATTATAATATTGATAAGGTTGCTGCATAAGCTGCTGGCGGTATTGCGCCGATAACTGCAGTAATACACTGCCGTTATCTTGCTGTGAGGCCAGCAAGCTATTGAGTAACTTTCCCGAGTAAGTTTGCGCCGGATCCAGCAAGGACAGATAAAACTGTTTTAACGCGCCGCTATATTTACTGTGTTGATGTGCCTGATCCAGATAGTGCGCCACCGGCATCATGTCGGCAAACAGTTGCTCAGCCCAGTCTTGCATTAAACGAGGCTGCCCATCGCACAACAAGTCCAGATTACTGCGCCGGCCATCGGTCACCACCTTTTTCAGGTTTTGCTCGGTCACCGTTTGCTCTGCGGCTGATAAAGCCGGGCTGTCGTGCAGCAAACAGTACAGCAGGAACACATCGAGAAAATACATCTGCTCGGCAGTAATCCCAATAGGGCTAAACGGATTGACGTCCAGACAACGCACTTCGATATATTCCACACCGCGTTTAGCCAGCGCACATGTTGGCCGCTCACCGGACTGGGTTGTGCGTTTAGGCCGGATGGTAGAGTAAAATTCATTTTCTATTTGCAATACGTTGGCATTAAGTTGCTGGTACTCGCCGTCTACTTTAACGCCAATATTGCGATACTCTTCAGATGGCATACTAATAGCGGCATGCAGACCGCTAATATACTCAGGCAAACTGTTGTAGGTCACGTTAAGGCTGGACTGTGCACTGTTGGTATAGCCCAGATCACTCATCCGCAGTGACGTCGCATAAGGCAAATATAAGCTGCCTTTGCCCAACAACTGAAACGGATAGCGGCTGGCGCGGCCTTCTAAAAACGATTTACACATCGCCGGTGAAGCACCAAACAGATACACCAACAACCAGACATTGCGTTTGTAGTTGCGGATCAGCGCCAGATACTGCTCCGAGATAAAGTCCTGCAAGCTGTTGTTGTCAGCAAGCTGTTGCTGATACAACTGCCAAAAACTGTCCGGCAGGGAGAAGTTAAAATGCACGCCACTAATGGCCTGCATCATGCTGCCATAGCGGTTATGCAAACCTTTGCGGTACAGGGTTTTCATCCGGCCAACGTTAGAGCTGCCGTACCGGGCAAAAGGAATTTGCTGCTGATCACTGATAAAACACGGCATACTGGCCGGCCATAACTGCTCGTCAGACAGATTACTGACGGTAAAGTGGTGGATATCGGCCAGCTGCGCCAACGTCGTTTCAATGCTGTCACTGACCGGCGTAATAAATTCAAGTAACGACTCAGAAAAATCGGTGGTGATCCACGGATGCGTCAATGCCGAGCCAAGCGCCTGATGATGCGGAGTTTGCGCCAGGGTGCCATCGGCATTTACCCTTAAGGTCTCGCGTTCTATACCGTGCAAAATACCTACAATAGCCTGAGGATGTGTAGCTGACAGCTGAGCCAGCCGTTGTTGAAGAAGTGAACCCAAGTTATTTCCTTAATCGGTAAGGGCATCCGGCAGAAATTGGGGCGCCGGCGCAAACTTCAAGAGCGAAGCTTAATTTAGCCTGCAAATAAGCGTTCAACAATATCAAATCCGTTGTCCGGCTGCCATGTTGGGATGAAGCAGTATAGTGCCGGCTGAAAAATTCCCTGTTATAGGTTACACTCAGCGCTGTTCGCTAACTGACAATACCTCTGAATAAGTAGACAACATGAACCGTCGCAATCAAGATCTCATTAATGAAGAAGTGCGTTTTACCGCCGAGCAGGAACTGGTATCCACCACCGATTTACGTGGCGTTATCACTTACGCCAATCCGGCATTTTGTCAGGTAGCTGGTTTTAGTGTCGAAGAACTGCTGGGTAAAAACCACAATCTGGTACGTCACCCCGACATGCCACCGGCTGCCTTTGCTGATTTGTGGCAAAAACTTAAACAAGGCCAGTCATGGCGCGGCCTGGTTAAAAACCGCTGCAAAGACGGCCGCTACTATTGGGTTGATGCCTTTGTTACACCTATTTATGACAATAATAAGCTGGTCGGTTATCAGTCAGTGCGGGTAAAGCCTGATGCCCAGATGGTACAACGGGCACAGGCCAGTTATCCGGCAATGTTGCAAGGCAAAACGCCATCTGACTGGCGCAGCCGCTTTGGCTTAAAACGCGCTGTAGCCGCGTTGCTGACACTGGCAATGCTAAGCGTTGGCAGTATGTGGTTTGGCTGGCACTTTTTGCTGGCCGCTCTGTTGCCGCTGGTATGGTTTATCTGTTGCTACGATGAGTTATGGCTAATACCGGCGAAATTGCAGCAGGCGCGCAGTAATTTTGACAGTGTATCACGCTGGATATATTCAGGTTTTGGCCCTTACGGTATTGCTGATTTTCAGCTGAAAATGGCCCAGGCCAGACTACGCACTGTACTTGGCCGCACCGCAGACAGCACTCATGCGCTGAATATTATCGCTGAAACCCAGGGCGAAGCCGTGCGCATGACGGAGCAAGGCATACATCAGCAACACGATCAGCTGCGCAGTATTGTCACCGCGACTACTCAGCTGTACAGCACAGTGCAGGATATTGCCGGGCGCACGCAGCAAACACACCAGCAGGTTAATGACACCCACAAAATTTGTGAAACCGCACAACAGGTAATGCAGCACACCGCCGGCACCGTACAAAAGCTAGCCTCGGAAGTTCAGGGGGCAGCGGCCACTGCTGATAGCCTGGCGGTTGAAGCCGAGCGCATTGGTGTAGTGATGACAGAAATTCAAGGCATTGCTGACCAAACCAACCTGCTGGCGCTAAATGCCGCTATTGAAGCCGCCCGTGCAGGTGAGCATGGCCGTGGCTTTGCTGTAGTAGCAGATGAAGTGCGGGCTTTATCATCTCGCACCCATAAAGCTACCGAGCAAATTAAACAGTCTATTGGTGAAATCCAGCAAACGCTGCTCAGTTGGGGCCAGGTTATGCAGCAAAGCCGGCAGCAGGCTGACAGCTGTGTAGTCGAAACCCAACAAAGCCAGACACAACTGACGCAAATCTCCACCATGATCGATCAGATAGCGCATCTGTCATCACAAATCGCTACCGCCGCCACTCAGCAAGGCGCTGTGGCGCATGATGTACAACAAAATGTCAGCCATATTCAGCAGATTGCAGAATCAAATCTGGCTAATATTGCTGTGGTTGCAGAAAACAGTAAGGCTCTGCAACAAAAAACCGGCCAGATAGCCGGTTTAAATAAAAGCTTCGGCAACTAAGCCACAAAACTACGTCACAAAAACGACGCCATAAAAACAACCCCGCAAGTGCGGGGTTGTTTTTTCAGGGGGTTTTATCGGCAGAGCTGTCATCGCGTTGCGGTTGTGCCTCAGTAGATGGCTTGCTCTCAGTACCTTCTACATCAGTAAAGTCTGCATCGTCCGAGTCGCCCACTACGTGTTCCAGCTTTAATTTACGCACACTGCGGATTGTCGTAACCGGCCCCGAGCAGGCATAAATAAAGAAGATGCCAAACAGCATTTCTGCCGGACGCGAAGCAATAACAACAAAAACCAGCAACACCATGAGTATGGTCAGGAACGACACCCGATCGCGCCAATTTAAATCTTTAAACGAGTTGTAGCGGAAATTACTTACCATCAGTAAACCGGATGCGATGGTTATCAGGCCAACCAGATAACCAATATTGTCGCCATTTACCTCATAAGTACTGCCGGTCCATACCATACCAGCAATAATACCGGCTCCGGCCGGACTGGCCAGCCCCTGAAAAAACCGACTGTCGGTTACGCCCAGATTGGCATTAAAGCGCGCCAGACGCAGTGCGGCGCAAGCTACATAAACAAATGCAGCCAACCAGCCAAATTTGCCATAATCGGCCAGCCCCCAGTTATAGGCCACCAGCGCCGGCGCCATACCAAAGGCCACTAAATCCGACATACTGTCGTACTGGGCGCCAAATTCACTTTGGGTATTGGTTAAACGCGCCACCCGGCCATCCAGGCCATCAAAAATCATGGCGATAAAAATTGCCACTGCTGCTGCTTCAAAGCGGCCATTCATCGAGGCGACTATGGCAAAGAAACCTGAAAATAATCCGCCAGTTGTCAGTAAGTTAGGTAGTAAATAAATGCCCTTGCGTGGACCGCTATCGTTGGTTTTAGGTTCTGTCATATCATACTTCAGTAGAGGAAATTGCTTAAGATTATAAGTGACATACCTTAGCATGCATAGCCTGTAAGCCAAAGTGACCGCCGAAGCGGTCACTTTTATTTAGCCATTATGCTGATACTCAGTGGCTGCTTACGACAAACTCTCTGCCATCATGGTGCAGTTGTATCGTACTGCCAGGGACAACATCACCTTGCAGTAACGCCTGAGCCAACGGGTTTTCCAGATGTTGCTGAATAGCCCTTTTCAGCGGCCGGGCACCGTACAGCGGGTCAAAGCCCACTTCGGCCAGTTTATCCAGCGCGGCATCAGTAATATCAAACTTATACTGCCGCTCTGCTAGTCTCTGCTCCAGCCGTGCCAGCTGAATTTTGGCAATGCTGCGAATTTGCCGGTTATCCAGCGGATGAAACACCACCGTTTCGTCCAAGCGGTTTAAAAACTCCGGCCGGAACTGTTTACTCAGCACGCCCATCAGCATGTCTTTCATTTCACTATAACTGTATTCGCGATAGTGCTCCTGAATAAGATCTGAGCCCATGTTCGATGTCATAATGATTACACAGTTTTTAAAATCGACGGTACGGCCCTGACCATCGGTTAAACGACCATCATCCAGCACCTGCAACAGGATATTAAATACATCCGGATGCGCCTTTTCGACTTCATCAAGCAGTATTACCGAATAAGGCTTGCGTCGCACTGCTTCAGTTAAATAGCCGCCCTCTTCATAACCGACGTAGCCTGGTGGCGCACCCACTAAACGCGATACGGCATGTTTTTCCATAAACTCCGACATATCAATACGCACCATCGCATCGGGGCTGTCAAACAGAAAACTGGCCAGAGATTTGGTCAGCTCGGTTTTACCAACACCGGTTGGGCCTAAAAATAAGAACGAACCGATCGGTTTGTTTGGATCGGCCAAACCGGCCCGGGAGCGACGAATCGCGTGCGATACAGCAGTAACAGCTTCATCCTGGCCGATAACTTTTTCGTGTAGTGCCTGCTCCATCCGCAGCAGTTTGTCCCGTTCGCCTTCAAGCATTTTACTGACCGGTATACCGGTTGCTTTAGACAGTACATCAGCAATTTCCTGCTCAGTAACTTTGTTACGCAGCAGGGTGTTTTCATGCATCTCAGCTTGGGAGGCTAAATCGAGCTTTTTCTCCAGTTCAGGAATGCGGCCATATTGCAGTTCTGACATGCGTTGCAAGTCACTGACACGGCGGGCCACTTCCAGATCTAACCGGGCTTGCTCCAGTTCAGCTTTAATATTTTGCGTACCTTGCAAGGCGGCTTTTTCCGACGCCCAGACCTCATCCAGCTCATTGTACTTAGCGTCCAGCTCGCTGATTTGCTCCTGAATAATATCGCGGCGTTTTTTCGTCGCCTCGTCGGTTTCTTTGGCTAGAGCGTTATCTTCGAGCTTCAGCTGAATAATGCGCCGCTCCAGCCGGTCCAGCTCTTCCGGTTTAGAGTCCATCTGCATGCGAATGCTGGACGCCGCTTCGTCAATTAAGTCGATAGCTTTATCGGGTAGTTGCCGGTCTGACACATAACGATGCGACAAGGTCGCCGCTGCAACAATGGCAGGATCAGTGATCTCTACGCCATGGTGTAAGGCATAGCGCTCTTTTAAACCACGCAATATGGCAATGGTATCTTCTACTGTCGGCTCACCGACCAGCACTTTTTGAAAACGCCGCTCTAATGCTGCATCTTTTTCAATGTACTTGCGGTATTCGTCCAGCGTCGTGGCGCCTAAGCAGTGCAGCTCACCGCGCGCCAATGCCGGTTTTAACATATTACCGGCATCCATAGCACCATCGGCTTTACCGGCGCCAACCATGGTATGAATTTCATCAATAAATAAAATAACCTGGCCTTCTTCTTTGGCCAGCTCATTGAGCACCGCTTTTAACCGCTCTTCAAATTCGCCACGGTACTTGGCCCCTGCCAGCAATGAGCCCATATCCAGCGACAGCACCCGCTTGTCTTTTAACCCTTCGGGTACTTCTTTATTAACAATGCGTTGTGCCAGCCCTTCGACAATAGCGGTTTTGCCTACGCCCGGCTCACCAATTAATACCGGGTTATTTTTAGTGCGCCGCTGTAAGACCTGAATACAACGGCGGATTTCTTCATCGCGGCCAATAACCGGATCCAGCTTACCGGCTTCAGCCCGGGCGGTTAAATCAACCGTATATTTAGTCAGTGCCTGACGGGTATCCTCAGCGTTAACATCATCAACTTTCTGTCCTGCCCGCATTTGCTCAATGGCCGCTTCAACGCCGTCTTTGGTTACACCTAACAAGCGCAATATTTTGCCCAGATCCGATTTATCTTCCGTGGCAGCCAACACAAACAGCTCACTGGAAATAAACTGATCTTTACGTTTTTGCGCGAATTTATCGCACTGCTGCAATAATTGGGCGGTTGCCGGTGACAACTGCAGGTTAGCCCCCTCGCCCTCTACACGTGGCAGGCGGTCAATGGCCTGGCTGACTTTAGAACGCAGCTCATTAAAATTAATCGCCAGCTTGTTTAGCAGCTCACGTACTGTGCCGCCTTCCTGATTCAGTAAGGCAAACATTAAATGCACCGGTTCGATATATTGCTGATCGCGCCCCAGTGCCTGCGACTGCGCATCGGCAATGGCTTCCTGAAACTTACTGGTAAATTTATCCAGACGCATAGTTTGCTCCTATAGATACAACGCTGTTGTGTCCTAAGATTGGGCGCTATTGCCGGAAATTCAAGCAACAAACGTCAAAAAATTGACTTAGATCAGTCTAACCAGATAGAACTGGCCATACGGCCGGTTTGACCATCCCGCCGGTAAGAGAAAAACAGCTCGGTTTGTTGGTGGGTACAAAAGCTACCACCATAGATTTGCCTGACACCACAGTGTTGCAGACGCTGGCGTGCCAGAAAATACAGATCGGCAAAAAATTTGCCATTAGATGCGGCAACGAAAGCGGCTTCTGCAGCAGCATTGTGTGCCATAAAGGCAGCCCGGACGTCGGGCCCTACTTCAAAAGCACGCTGACTGATTGCCGGGCCAAGATAAACCATCAGCTGCGCAGGCGCAGCGAATTGCGCTACAGTGGCTTCGATAACGCCATTGCACAGGCCACGCCAGCCAGCATGGACGGCGGCGACTTGAGTACCTTGAGTGTCGCAAAGTAACAGCGGTAAGCAGTCGGCCGTCATGACGGTTGCCACAACACCTGGTTCAGTTGTGACACTGGCGTCTGCTGTTTCGCCTGATACAGTATGCCGATCAAGCGGTAGCACCCGCACACCGTGCACCTGCTCTAACCATACCGGTGAAGCTGGCATCTTTGCCAATTGCTGATAACGATGCCGGTTTTCATGCACCCGCTGCGGGTTATCATTAACATGCAGGCCTAAATTCAGGCTGGCATACACGCCGGCTGAGCAGCCGCCCTGACGGGTACTGCAGACAGCCCGCACATTTGCCGGTGCAGGCCAGTCTGGTACTATAATGGGGCTATTATCAGACAAAATCCAAACCGTGCTCAGCAGTGTCGGCGCGCAGCTCTGCTGTTAACTGCACCATGTCATCCGGAATAGGCGCATGCCATTCGAGGATTTCCAGCGTAATAGGATGCGCCAGCCGTAACATGGCGGCGTGCAGCGCCTGACGGCGGAAGTTACGTAAAATAGTCAGCAATTGTTCACTGGCCTTACGTGGTGGCCTTGGCCGGCCGGCATACACCGGGTCGCCCACCAGCGGATGGTTAACAAAAGTCATATGTACGCGGATTTGATGCGTACGGCCGGTTTCCAGCCGTAAGCGCAAGCGGGTATGAGCGCGGTATTTTTCCATTACACGAAAGTGTGTAGTGGCTGGCTTGCCCGATTGCGTCACGGCCATGTGGGTACGTTTGGTAGGATGGCGGCCTATAGGTTCATCGATAGTGCCGCCGCCGGTCATGGCTCCGTGGCACACCGCTTCATATTCGCGGGTAATTTCCCGTGCCTGCATAGCCTCTACTAAATGAGTTTGCGCCGGTATGGTTTTTGCCACCACCATCAAACCGGTAGTGTCTTTATCCAGGCGGTGAATAATACCAGCACGCGGCACTTCGCCTATACCCGGGCAATGATGCAATAAGGCGTTAAGCAAGGTGCCATCGGCATTGCCAGCGCCAGGGTGCACCACCAGCCCGGCCGGTTTATTGATCACCAGTATATGTTCATCTTCGTAAACGATATTCAGCTCGATGGCTTCAGCTTCAAAGCGTTGATCTTCGGGCAATTCAGCAAGAATATCCACTTGCTCACCGCCAAGCAGCTTTTCCCGCGGCTTGTTGTGCAATTCGCCATTTATTTTCACCGCGTCGGCCAAAATCCACTCTTTTATGCGCGAACGCGAATAATCCGGGAACATTTCGGCCAGCACCTGATCTAAGCGCTTGCCAAATAAATGCTCAGGTACAATTTCTGAAAGTTTTAGCTGTTTTGTCATGACGGAAGCAGTTATCCTGTGTGCAACCCCGGCGGGTCTGGGGTAAAATCGCAATAAAGTGTATTTTAGCGACTTTACCCCCGACTAGACAGCCATTTAGCTCAAGTAGTAATGGATTTTTAAATGAAAGCGAATTTTTTACTGATTTCTGTACTGGCACTGACGCTAAGTGCCTGTACAGGTAAACCGGAAACACCCGATGCCAGTAACACCCGCACTGCCCAATCACTGTATCAGGATGCCAAAGCAGTATTGGACACCGGGTTGTATAACAGAGCGATTGAATTACTTACTGCAGTTGAAAGCCGCTATCCGTTTGGCCCTCTTGCCCGGCAAATTCAGCTTGATCTGATTTACGCTTATTATCAGTCGGGTGATGTCGACAAAGCACTGGCCGGCATTGACCGTTTTATCCGCTTGAACCCTAATCATCCCGAGCTGGATTACGCCTACTATATGCGTGGTTTAAGCAATCTCAAGGCTGATAGTAATACGCTGCACGACATGTTAAATATCGATCGCGCCGATCGCGATCTGGCCAGCACCCGCCAGGCATTTGATGATTTTAAGAAGCTGGTAAGTGCATTTCCTGACAGTAAATATGCTGCCGAAGCGAAAAACCGCATGTTAAGCATTAAAGATACGCTGGCGCGGCATGAACTGATTATTGCCGATTACTATATGCGCCGTGGTGCTTATTTAGCTGCAGCTAACCGGGGCAAATATATTGTTGAATACTATCGCGATTCGCCGCTGGTAGAACAAGCGCTGGAACTGATGGTAGAAAGTTACGACAAGCTGGGTTTAACCAAACTTAAAGAAGATACCTATCAGGTATTAAAACTTAACTACCCACAGAACAGTAAATTCTAATCCCCTAAGCCCCGTCACAACGGGGCTTTTTTTCAGCGTTAAATAGCCTCAAGCGCTTCAGAAAGTTTACTGACGCCAATAACCTCCATGCCACTGATAGCCTCTTTCGGTGCATTGGCCAGCGGCACTATGGCGCGTTTAAAGCCGTGTTTGGCCGCTTCACGCAGCCGCTCCTGGCCACTGGGTACCGGGCGTATTTCACCGGCCAGGCCTACTTCACCAAACACCACTAAATCGTTCGGCAGCGGTTTGTCGCGAAAGCTCGACACCAGCGCCAGTAAAGTTGCCAGATCGGCGCTGGTTTCATTCACTTTTACACCACCGACCACGTTAACAAACACGTCCTGATCGGCCATCTGTATACCGGCATGGCGATGCATTACCGCTAATAACATAGAAATGCGGTTTTGCTCCATGCCCAAAGTTACCCGGCGCGGGTTGTTCAGCGGCGAATAGTCGACCAGGCCCTGAATTTCAACCAACAGCGGCCGGGTGCCTTCCCACAGCACCATTACAATACTGCCGGATTGATCTTCCTTTCCGCGGGTTAAGAAAATGGCCGACGGATTTTTTACTTCTTTCATGCCCTGACCGGTCATGGCGAAAACCCCCAGCTCATTTACCGGGCCGAAGCGGTTTTTATTACCGCGCATAGTGCGGTAGCGGTTGTCGCTGTCACCATCGAGCATTACCGAGCAATCTATACAGTGCTCCAGCACCTTGGGGCCGGCCAGTGAGCCGTCTTTAGTCACATGGCCCACCATAATAATGGCAATATGGTGCTGCTTGGCAAAACGGGTTAAATAGGCCGCACTTTCACGCACCTGCGACACGCTGCCCGGCGCGGACTGAATATCCGCTAAATGCATCACCTGTATCGAGTCGATAACCATAATGCGTGGCTTTTCCTGCTGCGCCAGCTGGCAAATTGTCTCGACATTGGTTTCAGCCAGCATCTTTAGCGCATTAGTTGGCAACCCCAGGCGCTGTGCCCGCATAGCGACCTGCTGCAGCGATTCTTCACCCGTAACATAAAGCGCGCCGCCTTGTTGCGCCAGGCCACACATAATTTGTAATAAAAGGGTACTTTTACCGGCGCCAGGGTGGCCGCCAATTAAAATGGCCGAACCCGGCACAATACCGCCCCCAAGCACCCGGTCAAACTCAGCAAAACCGCTGCTAAAGCGCGGTACATCCTGTAAGTCTACTTCATCCAGCCGCATCACTTTAGCCACTGCAGCGCCGGCATAGCCTTCAAAGCGGGCATTTTTGCTGCTGGCAGTGCCCAGCCGTACTTCACTTACCGTATTCCAGGCGCCACACTCTGTACACTGGCCTTGCCAGCGCACAAAATCTGCACCGCAGTCACTGCAGACGTAGGCGGTTTTAACCTTTGCCATAATTAATTATCCTGAACTAAATGAAAGGCATGGATATTGCTTTTCAAAATGTAACAACGTAGCGTACTACAGATTATAACCCTAAGGTGCCGTAATTTTGGCATTCAACCTGACAGAACTATGACAACAGCAGATTTACAGGAATATATTGGCGTCATTGAGCGGATGAAAAGCTCGCTTAACTCTGCCGACTTTGATCAGGTATTCAGTTTACTAACCTCAGATCTACCAAAATCCAAGCAGTTTCTGCTGAAAATGGAATTAAAACGCATGGCGCAGCCATGTAACTTCTATATCGACTTACGCGGCCATGTCGATGGCGATGTCAGAGCCTATGAGCACCAGGGCAAAACTCACTACATGGATGCCAATGCCGTTAATGTGTTTGAACGTGGCCTGAAACAATACGGTGCCTATACCGTCGGCTTGTATGAAGAGGTAATGAATACCGAAAATAACTTTCGGGTAATGCACCGCAAGCAAACCGAACAACGAGTAAAAACTGCCTTGCAACAGTCGGGTAGCAGTGAAGCCGAGGCTGAAGAACCCACAGCGGTGCACAACCAGTATGCCCGCATTATCCCAATTGGCAACTACACCGTCAGACGCGATGAGCGGATGCACTTTAGCATTGACGTTGAACTGGAGTTAGCCGGCAAAAGATACCGCGCCAGTACCTCTGATTTATCGGTGTCCGGCTGCAAATTAAAACTGCAACAACCGCTGCAGTTAGAACCAGGCCAGCAGGTACGCCTGCATTTTACCGGCCTGGAACAAGAATATATGCTGGGATTTGCTGCCGGTATTTTATACCGGCTTGTAGACACCGAGCAGCAAGGTGCCAATTTATATTGGCGCATGCAACGTTTACCGGGTAATGATGAGCAGCAGTTTGCCACTTTTTTGCAGAAATTTATCAGTGGCAATAAACGCCGTTACAAAGTGAATTTAGATAGTGTCAGCCAAAGCTTATTAAGTAAGGGCTATGAGCAGTTTTACTTACCCAAGCTTAGCAGTTTGCCGGTGTACATTGCCGTACGCGATGGTGCTCCGCTGCCACTTTGCGCCCTAACCACAGACTTTAACAAAGCCACCTGGCAACATTTTCTCGATGAACAGCATCAGGCGGTTTTTAATACTGTGCTGTCGGTGCGCCGCCTCAAAGCCATTTTGCAGCTGCCGCAGCAAGACAAAAGTACTATTTTGTACAGCTTTACCCATGCAGTTAAAGGTAAATTGTTTTTTTATACCGCCACCAGTGAAGAACTACTTGAAGACGACGCCCTGCGGCAATTGTTTTTTGGCTTTGGTGCAACCAAGGCCGGATGGCGGGTATTTCAGTTGAATATACAACGTGTTAACCCGGCAATGGCCGAAATGCCGCCTACAGTGCCAGAGGCTGACAACGGCCAGAAAAACGCCGGGCTATCCAGTTTGATCAAGCAATATATTCAGGATATCCGCTACATTGCGACGCTAAGCGATATCAGCTCTGATCGCAGTACCGACTGGTATCAGAATTATCCGGTTGATCAACAGCTACTAAAAAATCTGGCCCGGTTTGGCCATAAAAAAACGCCACAACAGCCGCCTTGTGAAGCTGTTGCTATGCAATATGTTAATTTGCGCTCCGAATCACGCTATCTGTATAAAACCAGTATTGCCATCAGTGATAAAGAACAGCCGGCACCGTTAACCGGTCATAGCCGTGATTTTTCGTCCAAAGGATTACAGCTGGAAACCACCCTGCCGGTGCGGTTTCAAAAAGGCGATGTGCTGCTGTTAGATCTACCCGATATGCAAAAAATCAGCAACAAGTACCCTTTGACGGCCTTACCCTATGAGGTGATGGCTGTCAGTAAAAGCCGTACTATTATGAATTTACGCGCACATGAGGGCGCCGAGCCACACACCGGCCGGTTATTCTTTCAACAGCTGATCCAGAATAACAGGGCTAAACTGACCCCGGCAGAAGAAAGTCCACGCTATCCCGGCCTGTCGACAGCTTTACGCAATATGTATCTCAACGTACAAAACCATTTTACGCTGTACCTGCACCGTAAAGGTATTCGCTACGAAGTTAATACTGTTACCCAGGGCAATAATCCGGCTAGTTTGCACCTGTTACTCAGCTTGTTTAGCGCAGATATAAACAAACAAGATTTGGCGCTAATTCTGCAAAATAACGCCGCCAGCCTGCATTTTGCTCAGCATTTAAAGCAAATGAAGCGCCTGGAGGCACCGAAAAGTTATGAGATGTTTCTGGTTATCAGCCAGACTAATGACACTGCAGAACTTAGTTGTATGTTCGATTATGAGTTTCGTGACGAACAGCATAAACGTCAGTTTGTGCTTAATGCGTTACAACACAAAATTATCTTTAGTTACCGTTTGCAGTTATGCCGCACCGGCCGGCCGGATGTCGACTTTATTGCCGCAGAATTAAGCTATATCAGCGCTTACGCCATTCATAAAGCTAAGTTGTTAGAAGAGGAGTTGTGGAGTGTAGCCGGCATGATAGATGCGGTAGACATTAGTGATGAAGTGCCCTGGCGCTATGGTGCTGCCAGCGACGTCTATCAGCGCCAGCAGCAACGCCAGCAGAGCTTGCTAAATAAACTGCAGCAAGCCGTCCCGTAATTCGACAAAGTGATCGGATAGTGCCGCCGGATGTGTCAGCATCGAAATATGATCATAATCATGCAGGTAGCCGCTGGCCTTGCCCAATAGCGTAAAGCGGGCCTGCGGCGATGTTTCAGCGATAAAGGCTTTAACATCCTGTGGATGGCCTAACAAGCGATCGTTCTGGGCGGCAAAATGCCATACCGGTGGCCAGCTAAGTTGCTTGCTGGCAGCGGCATAATCAAATTGGTCGCACAGATCGGTGTAACCGGCACCTTTTATCCATTGCACAGTATCCTGTAAAAACTGTGCCGGTTCATCATCAGCACCCAAGCGCCATTTACGGGCCGGAAAATAACCATAGCGACGGCTAAGCCAGGGTGCCACAGTGTTCCATACCAGATCTATTTTCAGCTTGCGCTCAGCATTGTTAACGCTAATGACTCTTTTAGTGCCAAAACACACTTGCACAGCAACCCGGGCCGCCAACGCCGGAAAACGGGCCAGGCAAGCTGAAGCCAGCACGCCACCCCAGGAATGGGCAATCAGTATTACCTTTTGCTGGTGCAGCTGATACAGGTGGTCAATTAAGGCAGGGATATCGCGGGTGATCATCTGCTGCTGGCTTTGTGCAAACCCTTCTGACACGTGCGGCTTAGACAACCCCCGGCCGGCAAAATCAGCGCAATACACCATAAAGCCCTGATCCGCCAAAAAGCAGCCTAAGCCTTTACCTGACTTACTGTAAAAAATACGGCCATTTTCTATGGCGCCGTGCAACATTAACACCGGCGCCAGCCCCTGTTGCAGAGGTAATAGCCGGCGCAAATGCAGCTGATACTGCTGTAAATCCAAATAATAGGAACTTTGCTGATGCTTCATGCTTAATCCAGCAAATACAGCAGCTGCAACAAAGAACCACGGCGAATAGCCGCTTTAGCCTGGGCCTGTACTTTGGGTTTAGCATGGAAGGCAACACCAAGCGCTGCAGCATTAAGCATAGGAATGTCATTAGCACCATCGCCTATGGCAACGGTTTGTGATGGCGCAATGGCAAAATCGCTTGCCAGTTTATGCACCACTTGCGCTTTAGTATTGGCATCAACGATATCGCCCACTACCCGGCCGCTAAGCTTGCCATCAATAATTTCCAGCACATTGGCAAATGTAGCGGTTAAGCCCAGCCGCTGTTTTAGTGCTTCAGTAAAATAGGTAAAGCCACCAGAAGCAATAGCGACCTGCCACTGCTGCTGTTGTAAATGCTGCACCAGCTCAGTCAAACCCGGCATTAAAGGCACCGCATCCAATACCTGACGCAATATGCTCTCTGGCGCGCCCTGCAACGTAGCAACCCGTGCCAGCAAGCTTTGGCCAAAATCCAGCTCGCCATTCATTGCCCGCGCAGTTACCGCAGCAACCTGCTCGCCGGTTCCGGCCAGTTTGGCAATTTCGTCAATACACTCTATCTGAATTGCAGTAGAGTCCATATCCATCACCAGCAAGCCCGGCTGACTCAGCGTGGGGCGGGCGGTTAAACACAGCAGTTCAATCCCCTGGTCTGCCGCCAACGCATCAAGCTCTGCCAGCAGTGCCGGTGTCGGCTGCTCGCTAAGTTGTAATTCCAATGCTTGGGCTAATAACGGATGAGGCTGAAACCAGCGACCCGACAACACCTTATCTGGCGCGGCTAATTGCATCAACTGCTGCAATACTGCCCAGCTAAGTTCGGCACCAAAAACACGCAACACCGCCACCGGCGATGCGGCAGGATCAGCAAAAGGCGTTGCGGCAGGCAAAGGTAATGCATGGTTGCTGTTCAGGCTAATACTGCCGTCAGCACCCAGCTGCAGCTGAAACTGAGCGGGTAAAATGGCTAAAGGCGTTGACTGACTAAAATCAGTTGCAGAGATCTGATAAAAAAACGACACTTGGCACCTGTACTTGCTACCCCGGCGACATCCTGTGGTTGGATTGATTGAACTTGGCCAGCCGAATGGAGTTAAAAATTATGCAGAACGATAGCCCAATACCGGATACGACTTCAAGCACTATTAAGTTATTGCAGATTAGTATTGCCATTGCTGGGATCTGGCTGTTACTGCATAGCTGGGTCTGGACGCAACAACAAGGCAAGGTGTTGTTTCAGCAGCAAAGTACCCAGCTTACCCGGGAAACGCTGGTGACCTTATCCCATACCGCCGCCTATTTAATAGAAAACGATCAGCTCGATGGCCTGGAGCAACTTACCCAGCATATTGCACAAAGCCCGTATTTACATGATGTCGTGGTGTATGACGCTAATGGTATGCGCATGAGCTGGTCACAAAACAGTGCGCCAGCACGCATTTTGTATTCGCCGGCGCAGGCAGAGCCGCTCATGGCCATGGTGCAGCCGATAATGCAGGGTGCGCAGTTGCTGGGTTATATTAAATTGAGTTTGCGCCTGGATGCGTCTTTGTCACCTGTGGTGCGGTCATGGCAACAACTGATGCAACAGCTTCTGGCGATGCTGGTGCTGGCAGGCATAGTTGGCTTTTTGCTGCGCCGCGGTTTTTCACGTTTTTCCCGTCAGTCGCTGCGCTTACGCCGTACCAAGCCTTAAAATGTCCATAGTGTTGTGCCATAGACTGGCGGCAATGTGCTCTGGCGGCTCTGGCCGTAATTGACAAAAAGCAGCAAAAACCAACGCCAGCTGTGCCGGGGTATTTATTTGGCCCTGAAAGCCTGCCAGTGGCATTGCCGGCGCATCGGTTTCCAGCACAAAGCTGCTTAGCGGTAACTTACTCACGCTACGTCGTGTCTTCTCTGCACGGTCATAGGTAATGGTACCGCCGATCCCGAGCTTAAAACCCAAATCGACAAAGGCCATCGCCTGCTGCTGACTGCCGGAAAAGGCATGTAAAATACCGCCTTCAGTAAACTGCTGGCGTTTAAGCTCTGCTAAAAGCTGTGGCTGACTTTTACGATGATGCAAAATTACCGGCTTATGGTATTTGCCGGCGAGTTCAAGCTGACGGCTAAACAACATTTGCTGCACATCAAAGCTGCTGGTGTCTAACGCGAAATCGAGGCCAATTTCACCCACGGCTGCAATCTGTGATAAATGCTGTATTAACTGCGCCTCAAGCTCTGTCACCGCTTCTGGCTTAGCCTTCGCTGCCCACCAGGGATGAATACCCAGCGCAATATGCCAGTGGCGTCGTTGTTTTTGTAAATTCAGCAGGTTTTGCCAGGCCGATTGTTGCACGGCAGGTATCAGTAAAGCAGACACTCCGACCTGCTGTGCGTTGTGCCAGTGCATTTGCTGTTCAGAGGCTAATTCCGGCAAGTCGAAGTGGCAATGGGTGTCGAAAAGTTTAAGTGGTTGACTACCGTCAACTGTATTGCTGGCAGCAGCCGGTAAAACGGACGGGGCCGTTACGGACATAACCTGTCAATGCTCCAGCTGCCATCTGCTGACTTGCTGTACATAAAGCGGTCATGCAAGCGGTGCTCGCCGCCCTGCCAGAACTCAATTTTATGCGGCCGTACTAAAAAGCCGCCCCAGAAGGATGGCAGCGGCACGTCGCCGTGCTCAAATTTGTGTTTTATTTCAGCAAATTTTTGTAGCAATGCCTGACGGGTAGACACCGGCCGGCTTTGCTCTGACGCCCAGGCGGCCAGTTGGCTTTCTTTTGGCCGCGATAAAAAGTACTTCGCCACCTGCGTTGCACTTACCCGCTCTGCCGTGCCATAAACGATGACCTGGCGCTCCAGCGGATGCCAGGGAAAATGCAGACACACTTTAGGGTTAGCGCCAAGCTCGGTAGCCTTGCGGCTGCCAAGGTTGGTATAAAAGGTGAAACCTTGCTGATCCACATCTTTTAACAGCACCAGCCGCTGTGACGGCTGGCCCTGCTCGTCGACAGTCGCCACACACATTGCCGTCGGATCCGGCAGCTCTGCCGCTATGGCATCTTTTAGCCACAGCTCAAACTGCGCTATCGGATCGGCATTTAGCTTGTCAAAATCCAGCTTTTCTTTAGTGTAATTGCGGCGAATATCGTCGATTTTCATGATTACATACGCTCCATAACCTCAATACCGAGCAAATCCAGGCCTTGCTGTAACAGCTTGGCGGTAACAATACTCAACATTAAACGGCTGTCGCGCTGTGCCGGTTCAACACCGTCTTTTAATATCGGGCAGGCTTCATAAAACGCCATATATAAACTGGCCAGCTCATACAGATAGTTACACAGCAGGTTTGGCTGCGCATCTTTCATTACCTGTTGCAGTGCTTCTTCAAAGCGTAGCAATTTAACCGCTAACTGTTTTTCCTGCTCCTGCTCAATGACCAGGGCGGCACTGAAGCTATCGGTGATATCTGCACGGCGTAAAATGCTGCGCACGCGGGTGTAAGCGTATTGCAGATAAGGTGCTGTGGCACCTTCAAAGCTTAGCATTGCATCCCAGCTGAAAATGTAATCGCTGGTGCGGTTTTTCGATAAATCGGCGAATTTCACCGCACCAATGCCTACTTTACGTGCCACTTCAGCTATTTCGTCAGCGGTTAAATCAGAGGCTTTTTCCTGTACTACGGCTTTGGCGCGCACGACCGCCTCTTCCAGCAGTTCGGCCAGTTTAACAGTGCCGCCGGTACGGGTTTTAAACGGTTTGCCGTCTTCGCCCATCATGGTGCCAAACGGGCAATGATCATAAACCGTAGCATCACGCAGATAACCGGCTTTACGCGCCACCAGCTCGACCTGTTTAAAATGTAAAGCCTGACGGGCGTCAGTGAAAATAATAACCCGATCGGCGTTTAGCGTATGGCTGCGGTACTGGCAGGCGGCTAAATCAGTGGTCGAATATAAAAAGCCACCACCGGTTTTTTGTACGATAAAGGGCGATGGCTTGCCTTCTTTATCGGCCAGCTCCTGCAGAAACACCACTAAGGCGCCCTGATCTTCCACGGCCATCGATTTAGATTTTAAATCATCCACTATGCCTTGCAGCATACTGTTATAGGCACTTTCCGGCTTAATATCGGCATGGCTTAGCGTGACGTTCAGTTTTTCATATACTTCTTCGCTGTGTTTTACCGAGGTGTCGATAAACAGCTGCCACAGCTTTTGGCAATGCGCATCACCGCTTTGTAGCTTCACCACGTAATCACGGGATTTGTCAGCAAAACCGGCTTCATCATCAAAGCGTTTTTTCGCTTCACGGTAGAAATCTTCCAGATCGGCCAGAGCGACCTGCTCTAAGTCGATACCGGCGGCCAGCTTATCTTCCAGGTGTGCGATCAGCATACCAAACTGGGTACCCCAGTCGCCCATGTGGTTTTGGCGGATAACCTTATCGCCCCAAAACTCCAGTGTGCGCACTACAGCATCACCGATAATGGTCGAGCGCAAATGGCCGACGTGCATTTCTTTAGCCAGGTTAGGTGCCGAGTAATCCACTACCACAGTTTGCGGCGCAGAATTAGCCGACACGCCCAAACGCTCATCAGTACTGGCGATTTGTAGCTGTGCGGCCAGCCAGGCTTTATTCAATGTAACGTTAATAAAGCCCGGGCCGGCGATCTCAGTTTTATCAGCTATTCCGGCTAAATCAAGCTGCTGCACTAACTGCTCGGCTAATTGACGCGGGTTGGTTTTTAACAACTTGGCCGCAGCCATAGCGCCGTTAATCTGATAATCACCAAACTCCGGCTTGGTGCTTATCGTAACCGCAGCATTGGTGTCGGCAGGTAAGCCCAGTGCAACAAAAGCGGCCTGAGTTTTTTCGGTTAATAAATGCTTAATATTCATGCGCTCAGCCTGTTAGTGTTCACGGGTTTTGTGGAATTTTATTTTCGGGTAGCGTTCTATCGCCAGATTCAGATTTACCATGGTTGGCGCGATATAAGTGAGGGCATCGCCACCATCCAGTGCTAAATTCTGACTGGCTTTATTTTTAAACTCGTCCAGCGCTTTGCCGTCATCACTGTAAACCCAGCGTGCTGTTGAGACGTTTACCGCTTCATAAAGTGCATCAACGTTATATTCTGACTTTAACCGGCTAACGACCACGTCAAACTGCAGTACACCAACAGCGCCAACGATTAAATCGTTATTGTCCAGCGGGCGGAACACCTGCACTGCGCCTTCTTCGGATAACTGTACCAGGCCTTTAAGTAACTGCTTTTGCTTTAGCGGATCACGCAGGCGGATGCGGCGGAACAACTCAGGCGCAAAGTTAGGGATACCGGTAAACTGCATATTTTCACCGGTGGTAAAGGTATCGCCTATTTTAATGGTGCCGTGGTTATGTAAACCAATGATATCGCCGGGATAGGCTTCTTCTAAGTGCTCCCGATCACCGGCTAAAAAGGTCAACGCCTGTGGGATCAGCACGTCTTTACCAATGCGCACATGGCGCACCTTCATACCTTTTTCGTACTTGCCCGACACTATGCGTAAAAACGCAACCCGGTCGCGGTGTTTCGGGTCCATATTGGCCTGAATTTTAAACACAAAACCGCTAAAGCCGGTCTCAACAGGCTCAACAGTACGGCTGTCGGTTGCACGTGACTGCGGCGCGGGTGCCCACTGCGTTAAACCGTCCAGCATATGGTCAACACCAAAGTTACCTAATGCTGTACCGAAAAATACCGGTGTTAACTCGCCTTTTAAAAACAGTTCCTGGTTAAATTCGTTGCTGGCACCCTGCACCAGCTCCATTTCGTCACGCAGTTGCTGGGCGTAATAACCAATGCGCTTATCCAGCTCAGGGTTATTCAGGCCTTTGATAACATCCAGATCCTGAATGGTATGCCCCATACCAGACTTATACAGAATGATTTCATCACGCAAAATATGGTACACGCCCTTAAACTCTTTACCTGAGGCAATTGGCCAGGTAATAGGTGCACAGGCGATTTTCAGTACGCTTTCAACTTCATCCAGCAAATCGATCGGGTCGCGAATATCGCGGTCCATTTTGTTCATAAAGGTGATAATAGGCGTATCGCGTAAGCGGGTGACTTCCATCAGTTTGATGGTGCGATCTTCAACACCCTTGGCGCCGTCGATAACCATCAGACAGGAGTCTACCGCCGTCAGGGTACGGTAGGTATCTTCCGAGAAGTCTTCGTGGCCCGGGGTATCGAGCAGGTTTACCAGACAATCATTGTACGGAAACTGCATCACAGAGGTAGTAACCGAAATACCCCGCTCTTTTTCCATCTCCATCCAGTCGGAGGTAGCATATTGGCCAGATTTTTTGCCTTTAACGGTACCGGCTTTTTGGATCAGTTGTCCGAATAACAATACTTTTTCAGTAATGGTGGTTTTACCGGCATCGGGGTGCGAAATGATCGCAAAAGTGCGCCGGCTATTTACTTCGGCTAAAAAATTATCTGTGCTCATAATATCCAATAGTCTGTTACCGCAGGCATCCGGCTACGGTGTCGGGTAAAACCCGGAGGTAAAATTATAATGCGCGCGATTATAGCAGCTTGAAAGGCATGGGCACAGAGCGGATGCATGACATTATGGCATAAGCACGCCAGCAGTTAGCGGGCGTGCCGAAAACCAATTACAGCGCTAACTGCGTTTTAAGCTCGGCGACGTATTTATGCTCAGGGTAACGCTGCACAAACTGCTGATATCCCGCCTTAGCCTGCGCTAGCAGCCCCTGCTCTAAAGATTGTACGATAAGCTGGGCATCAAACTCCGGGTGTGAGAAGTGCTTGCTGATGGTATGCATAAGCATCAGCTCACGGCCTTTGTCCGCGTCATCAGCCAACCTAAAGGCGTAAAAGCCATACAGCGCCAGATAGTTAATATCGATATTGTGCCCAGGTTGTTGCAACGCCAAATCAATGACCACAGGGCCGTTTTGCCTGGCCTCTGACAGCAATGCCATAGTGCGCTCGTCCGAGAAAGGTTGACGGACGCTAACCGGTAAACCCAGCGCCAATAGCATAGCCTCGGCAGCTTTGGCTACCGAGCCTGGGTTTTGCGCGGTAATCAATTTACCGTCAACCGCGACATAAGGCAGCATCGGCGCATTATGCACAAACTGAGCACCGTTTTTTACTAATCGGTCTTGCAGCAAAAACGGAAACAATGATAAGTGTTCACCGCTAAACGCTTGCTCTTCGCTATTGGTAAAGCCATTAACCAGCTTACCAGCCACGAAATAACTGCCATCGGTTAACTTTAAATCTGCAATCGCTGCCGGGCCGTGGCAGACAGCTGTAATAACTTTGTCTTTATTTACTGCGTTGGTTAGTAGTTGCTGTGTTGCTTGATGGCTGGGTAAATCCAACATGGCGCCGGAGCCACCAACAATAAATACACCGTCATACTGCTTAATGTCAGTATCAGCTGTGGCCAGTGTATTCGCTAACTGCGCCGAAGCTAGCGATTTAAAGCGCTGAATATAATCCAGTGCGTCTTTATTGTTTTTTACCAGCACAGCACCGCCCTTCGGGCTGGCAATATCCAGTTTTACGCCATTGTCATGCAGCACCAGATACGACTGTGCCAGCTCTTCCAAATCGTAACTCAATTCGGGATTCGCTTCAGAGCCGTAGCTGGAAATTAACATCAGTACACGTTTTTCTTCAGCAGACACTAAGGGACTAACCAGTATCATGCCGGTAAGTATTAAGGTTAACAATCTCATTGAATTACTCCTGTTATGTAACAGGTGCAGCCTAACAAATCGACTTTCGTAACCTTGTGAAGACAAATAACACGGACATTAAGCTGCTAAATTGGCCAGAAACGCAGAATATCTGCCCGACATTTAGCTTTAACCCGCAACTCTGAACAATGTAACTTTATGATTTTCGGTTACATATTGAAACTAACAAAGTTAGAAAGCATAAACCACGCTTAACACACCGCCGCTAACGTGATCATTTGCCAAGGAGGGCATATCACTTAAGTTGGTTAGATGGTGATGGTGCTTAGCTTAAAGCGGATCGGTTGACGATAATGGCGGTTGCGATAAATCAAGTTTGTGCTCCAAAGCCCTATGGCTAGCACAGATACCATACTCAACACATTATCAGTGTGTATGTCGTTAAAATGTGAAGCGGTTACTTCAAGTTCCGTGTGGAGGCTGTTGCTTAAGCCACTTTGCTCTGCTTCGCCTTTTTATTGCAAACCAAAACAATACAAATATTGTTACGATGAATAGACTTGGCAGAAGCCATTGTTTAATCAACAAACTTTGCTTTAAATTTTCAGCTTGTTTGTTGTCTGGGTCTAGTTGCAGCGCAATATCAAGGTTCTTGCTAGCGTCTTGATTAAGTTGTTGTGCTAACAACACTTTCGCCAGATTGGTATAGGCGATTGACGAATTTGGCATCATATCAATCACGCGCTGCACCCACATTTGGGCCTGCGTTAGATCGCCAGCTTTAGCCGCCTCAGCAGCCCTGAGATAGAACACCCGTGGCGTTAATATGTCGGTTAGCGTCCCCGCGCTATCGAGTTCCAGCTGCAGGGGTTCATTAAGGTCAGCAATAACAAACTGATCGTCATTCACATAAAACGACTCAAAATCACCACGGCCATAATTGATAAATAACCGCCCTTGCCGTTGTTTCAGTGTGACAACCTGCCCGTTTGGCAAACTGATTGACGCTTCTGCCAAATGATAACGTGCTGGTAGCGGCTGTTCGCTGGCAACATCGGGCTCTGCTGGCGCTAATTCAGGATTAGTGTCAACCGGGCCTTGCATTGCTGACTCAAGTCGCGAGAGTAAGTTTTTTATTGCGCTTTGCGGCACCGACTGGTCAATATAACTATTAACCCGCAGCACAATAACTAAATCCTGCTGAGGATAAACCGCCAGCACATGGCCGCCAGCGCCGCGGGCGCTATAGCTATCATGGCTATCAACCCACCAACTTAAGCCGTAGCCAGCAGGATATTTTGCCCCCATATTGGTCTGACTTATCGCCTGGGTACTCTGTTTTATCCAGGCTGACGGAATAATTTGCGTACCACGCCAGTTGCCTTCACGTGCATACAACAAACCAACTCTGGCTAAATCACGCGACGACATACGGAATTGAAATGCCGCATGTTCAGATCCTGACTTAAGGTAGTAGCCATCAAACTCGCGGTAATCTTCAAGCTGTAACGGCTTGGCTAAATGGGTAGCAAAAGCCGAAAATATCTCTTCACCGGTAAGTTGCCGATACAATGTGCCGGCAACATTAAAATCCCAGTTGTTATACCACCAATATTGGCCTGCCGGGTGGCTGCCTCTGGCGGGCCGCTGTTGTGTCATATTGCTGGTTTCGGCAGCGGCAGGCAGGTATACGCCAGAGCGTGATGCCAGCACATCGAACAAGGTTGCCATGCGTTCTTGTTCCGTCAGGGGCGGCGTATCGGTAATATTTAATTCGGCCAGCGTTGCCTGCAAATCAATCTGCGCCGAGTGCACACCGTATAGCGCGCTAAGTAAGCTTTTTCGAATAGAATGAATGGGGAAGCGGCGAGTGTTCTCGCCCCAATCCAACACCACAGCGCCATTTTTAATCACCAATACGCTGGCAAAAGCATGTTGCTGATATAGCTGCTGTGCCTTGTGTAATTTTTCAGGTAGCACACCCGCCTGCTCTGGCTTGCTATAGTGCAGCCATACCTCTGCCGGGTCAGGTTTTGCAGCAACGATCTTTGTAGAGGAAAGACTAGCTAACACAATCAATAGCAGTGTTAAAAATTTCGCTGACATTACTGAAAGTAACCCTATATCTTCTGTCGCTGTAAGTCTAAGCAATTCCGTTAAACAGCCCCCTGAATTGCCAGTTATTTATAACTCAGCACTTAATTTTTTATGATTTGTTTTTTAAACAATACCTTAAACAACCAATAGAACAGACTTAGCAAGACAAACACCACTGGCACAAAAATAGCGCCGCTTTGTACTAACGGCGCCGGAAACAGCTTAGCCTGGCCCAAAAACACGGCAGCTGTGGCCATAAACAATACAAACAACATGCGCCAGAGATGTCTTATAAGCGTCATTCTGCTGGATAAGCGCTCAGAACACAGCACGACAATATCTTCAGCTAAGGCATAGACGGTGATCACCCCAAACACTGCATATGCTGCCGGGCCAAAACCAGCCAATTTAGCAGGGCTTACGCCAATCGCCAGATAAAAATAATAACCATAGCCAGCTACAAGCGTCGCAGCTAAGCCGAAAAGCGCTTTATTAAGCAGAGCGCTAACAGAAGACGCTGCTCTGATGGTGGTTAAAGATGTCAGCAACAAATAACACAGCAGCATACCATTTAGCATCGATAGCGGAATATGCTTCGCATAGGCAATTATGCTCCCTGTTAACCCTAACACCAGCATGGCAAGCAGGAAAACCCAGCCGGTATTTTTATGTGTGACACTGCCCTTTTGCAAAAAAATCACCGTAAAGCCAGCAATCAGGCCGACAATACCCGCAGTGATATGTAACCCCAAGAAAATTGCTGACATGGTTAGGCTCCTGCGGCTTTATTTTGTGTTGCTGTGCCTGCATCCGATACCTCAGCAACGCTTGCTTTAGCGCGAAAGCCAACTGTAATAAAGTAAATTGGCATCACCAGCTGTGTAACGAACAAGGGTAACTGGATTGCCGCTATTACCTGCCCCTGGAAAAAGGTGTTGCCTAAGGCGATAAGCTGTAGTGAACAAGCCATAATTGCAAAGGCCAGTAACAGTTTTGCGATATGAGTGGTGCGATACAGCACAACATAAAACAGCAATAAACTCAGGCTGGATAAAAATAGTGCCAGATGATGTGACTCATTACGGGTTGAGATTACCTGCAAGCGCATTAACTCATGCAGCGGGCTTAATTCCTGTAACCCTTGTGCGCGAATATCGTGTATGAAGGCGGTATAGTTGGCCAAATCGGCATATTCAAAGCCTGTTGCCAGTAAGCCTGAAGCCGCAAATACCACAAGCAGTAAGCACAGCACAGCGTTGCTATGACGAAACCGCTGCGACGCAATTGCAGCAACAAGCACATTAATACCACTGAGGCCTAGCGCCAAAATTGTGGCAACGCCGAGCGCAAGCTTTAAATCATCGTGCTGTACTGTAAAAATATCGGTTTTAAAGATGGTTAAAAAACTGAAATTCAGAAATATGCCGCCTGCCATTTGCAGTAGCAACAATACCCCTACTACCTTACTTAACTTAATATTTTGCATCTACTTTCACCTTTACTCATCTGAAGTGCATTTTGATGACGCACAGCATAATTAAAGGTGCACCAGCGCTGGTTGCGCTGCGGTAACGCTATGTAACGGAGTGTATCAGTGCAACAACTGACGTTGCGTTTTAGCCAGGGAAAGCCAAAAAACACCCAACATCGCAGCGGTGTTACTTAATGTTACATTCCGTTGCCGGCATGAGAAGCAGCATTTTTTTATTTATTGATAATGGTCTGCACTGCAATACGCAGGATTGTGCTATTAAAGGAACTCATGTTATGACTAAATTACTTACTATAGTGCTGTTTGTGCTGGCAACTGTTACATCGGCATCATCGTCGGCAAATGAAACTCTGGTAAAACTGTTGGTGCAAAGTCACGGCTTTAGTGAACAGCAGCAAGAACTGGCATTAGACGTTTATGCCTCATTTAAAGAGGTTGCCGACGCAGCTAAATCAAGCAAAGGTGGTTTAAAAGACTACTTTGCAACCGTAGCAGAGAGTGATCAGCTTGATGCAGCCGCCGCATTTGAGGCATATAAACAATGGCAGTTAAACATTGATGGTAAAGTACTGCAGCTGCTGGAAGCCATGAGCCAGTTGCATGCTGAACTTAGCGTTGAGCAAAGGCAAGCACTGTTGCAAAAACTGCTGCAGGCAAATGCCAAGGCAGAATAATTATTGCGGATAAATCATAACCTACGGCTCTTGCATTGCCTTTTGTAAGCAAGAGCCGCGCTTAATTAAATAGGGTGACATGATGACAATAAGCGTGCTGATAATCGACGACGATACGTCGCTATGTGCCCGGCTTGAAAGCTATTTTGCTAACTTTGGTATCCAGCTTCTTATCGCCAATGCTGCTGCCGACGGTCTAAGGCAGCTAACGCTTAGAAAGCCCGACCTGTTATTGCTTGACGTTATGATGCCAGAGACAGACGGCTTTACGTTATGCAAACAAATCCGCTTAAGCAGCAACATTCCCATTATTATGCTTACTGCGCGTGGCGAGCTGTCAGATAAAGTGTTGGGGCTGGAGCTGGGTGCCGATGATTATCTGGCCAAACCGTTTGAACCGCGCGAACTTGTCGCCAGAATCCAGGTATTACTGCGGCGCAACACCTCAACAGTGAAAGAACCGAATTCAATGCGTTTTGGCGATTTACACATCTTTACCAGCAGCCATCAGGCAACGTTGGACGGTGAAGATTTATGCCTTACCGGCATGGAATTTAAGTTGCTGCATCTGTTAGCCAGTCACCCGGGAGAAGTGTTCAGCCGTGATCAACTGTTAAATGAGCTAAAAGGTATAGACGCGGAAATTTACAGCCGCTCTATCGACATTCTGATGAGTCGTTTGCGGCAAAAACTCAAAGACGACCCTAAACAGGTTAAGTTTATAAAAACACTAAGGAATGTGGGTTACACCTTCATTGCTAAAGCCTCATGAAAATTCCCCATCTGGGCCTGTTTGGCCGCTTACTGCTGCTGTTTTCAATCACCACAGTTATTGTTTCAGCCTGCATTGCCTTAGGCTATTTTGTTATCAGTGAAGCTGAAGCAAAACGCTTTATCAGTGAGCGCCAAACGCAGCTGTTTCAAATGGTAAAAGATATTGCCGACAAACCAGTCGATATCGAAAAGCTTAACCAGGATGCTAAGAACAATCGTGTCAGTATTATGGTTAAGCGTGGTGAGCAGCTTTATGCAACGACAAAAAACTTTCCAAACAGTGCTGTTTTACTCGCTGCGGCCGAGCCAATAGGCCCATTGTTATTTAGTAAAGTTGGCTCAAAGTATTATTTGCATGCCAGCATTGCCGATAGCCATATTGCGGTCACATCCAACATTGCGAATCTCATTGTCTACCCACAATGGCTAATTTTATGGCCATGGATCCTGGCGATGCTGGTGCTAATCGCAAGTTACTATGTGCTAAAAACCCTACTCGACCCGATCAATCAGGCAATAGACAGCGCCAGGCGCATTAGTAGCGGCGATTTAGGTTATCGCATAACCCAACATCCCAAAACGGAGCTGGCGCGCTTAACCCACAGCCTGAATAAAATGGCGGAGGATCTGCAAAAACTTTTCGCCGCCAAGAATGACATGTTAATGGCTATCAGCCACGAGCTCAGAACCCCGTTAGGCAGGATGAAAGTGTCACTGGCGCTGCTGGATAACAACGATATCAGCACAGATTTGAACAACGATATCAATTACATGAATAACCTTATTGGCCAGTTGCTGGAAGGCGAACGGCTTGAACAAGGTGCAAGAGTATTAAACATCACTAATTGCTATCTGCCGATGTTAATAGAGGATGTGTTAAGCGAAAATGGTTTTTCAGAACAGGTTGTTATTACGACTGACCTACCAGAAATTGCGGTAAAACTTGATACCGGCCGAATCAAATTTGTTTTACGCAACTTACTGCAAAACGCCATCGAGCATGGCAACACGTCAGAAAAGGTGCAACTAGCGGTAACCCTCACGGAACAAGCATTGATACTGAGTGTGACAGATCAGGGCCAGGGCATACCGCAACACCGGCTGCACAGCTTATTTACGCCATTTTTTAATGCCGCTGACATCCAGCACAGAAACAGCAAAGGGGTCGGACTGGCCCTGTATCTTTGTAAGCGCATCGCCCAGGCACACGACGGCCAACTTAGCGTGGTTAACCTCAGCCCGCAAGGCTGCCAATTCTCATTGGCATTACCAATACTCAGCGTCGTATAAGCTGTAGCCGTTAATGTCTGAAAACTTTTACTATGGATTGCTATAGACGTTGAAAATACCTTTGAAAAAACTGATGTAGTAGTTGCTGATATGGCTCTCGCCCGGCATAACCTCGGCCTGCCATGTTAAGCCAGACGGCGCTTGGTCAGACAGTAAGCGGGTAAACTGCAGATAAGCGTTGTACACTTGCTCCCCCTCCATTACCGGCTCTGCCATAGTGATGTACAGCGTCTTGCCCGACGCTAACGTTTGCCCAATCAGTTGTTGATAAAGATCCTTTACATGACGCTGCAGCGGTGGGCTGGCCGCGATATATCGGTCAAATAGCGCTGGCTGGGTTGATAGTAAATCAACGGTAAAATACGCAGCTAAAGAGTGCCCATATAAAGTGGCGCTTTTGCTGCAACACCGCTGACGGGTATTGCAGGGTTATCACCTCACCAATAGACAATGTCTCTGCAGTTAGCGTTTGTGCGTTAACTGCAACGCATTGACCAATAAAAACCATCAGCAGCAATAGTCTGTGTTTCATCGTATGCCTCTATCCCTTGGCGCAGATATCATAACCCGCCGGACAGGTTTTCGGCCTAAAGTCGTCTGTCCATTGCCTGAACTCCGCCATGCTGAACTGGCGCCAGCCACGGATATCCACCAGGGTGTTTACATCGAGTTTTAGCTCATCTAATGCCTGGGCAAAGCGCACCATATCGTGGTAAATACGAGGCTTAGCCGTTTTTAAATCGGTGACATAGTGATCTTCTGCCAGCACCATCCGGTTGCCGGGTAAATACGCCAGCAAATAATGTTGTGCATGTGCCGTAGCGATATCAAATAGCATCAGATCACCCAGCGTGAATGCTGCACGTTCTGGGATTACCAGCAGGTTATCCGCCTGGGCAGTAGTGGCATGTTTTAAAATGGTAGCCTGGTGCTGCTTAGCAACCACCAGTGTTGCACCCAGTGCCACAGCGTTATTTAAGCCGCGCACGTTGGCATTATGATGGTGCGTTACCACAAAGTACTTTAGCGGTTTATCCTGCAGCGACAGCTTTTTAATTTCGGCAAAATTATCAGCCAGCGCCTCCGCGGCGCCCATAGCAATATAATGGTCTGCTTGTTCAATAAATACTGTTAGCGCCCGGCCTTTACCGGCCTGATAAACGCCATCGCTGAGCTTTTTCGCAGTAAATTCAGAGCCATCAATGGTTTCACCCCAGGGCGTAAAGTGGTCAAAGCCGTTAAAGACTGTGCTCAGATCAGGGTTTAGCTCGAGATCGCGATGCACTGAGCTTAGCCGCAGCTGACCATTAACAAAGAAATTCATATCGCGGGCATAGGGCAATTTAGCGGCGGTGTTGTGATTAGAAAACACATACAACATATCGCCTGCCCGTGGGTGCTGGCGCAGTATTTTATGGATAAGCCCGGACGTGTTATCAACAAAGTAGGTATAGCGCTCACCGGATGCATGTTGCAGCATGAGTTTTTGCTGCAAGCGGCCACGGTAATATTCCTTGCCACTGTATTCCAGCTCTGCTGTCAGGCCGGCTAAGCGTTTAGCTTGCAGCGTATCGCTACTGCGCTCTAACGATGCGCCTAAGCGGTCAAAGTTGGCCCAGCTTTCTTCAGAGTATTTTTGGTGCAGAATGTCGTACATGATGGTGCTATCGCCCTGCTGCACCCACTTTTCCAAATCCAGCGTGCTACGCGGTACCCGATACGATAGTAAGCTCTTACGCTGGTTTTTATAGTCGATGGTCAGCTCTTCGTTAATACGCCACAGCTCCGGCACATCTGGTGATTCGCCCTCGCCGGGCCAGGGGCCTTTATTGTAGTCGACGACTTTGATGTTATTCGCCTGCAGTAACGTATCGCCACCGTAGGCTGTAAGCATTTTATCAATGATCGACGACACCGTACCTACCGTTGAAGTGCTAGCTACTGTATTGTTTTCAGATGCCATACCAGAGAATGTAACCAGCCCTAATACCATACAGCTGCCTGCCAAATACGTTTTTACTTTCATAAACAATTTCCTGTTATACCGTCACGACAAGCTAACAAAGCCAATGTCGTGAAATTGTGAAACTTTAGAAAGTTATCTAACGCTGACAAAACCTTAACGCGGCTAGCTTACGCTTTGTTGCACCACGATATTGCCAATTTTTATTTGCTTGCATACCGCCGGTTATTCAGTCTGATGCTGCAGTAACCAGTCAAACAAGCTAATGTCGTAACGCTGGCGTGTTGGGTCGGCTTCTAAACCTGCACTACCATTGTCCATTGCTCTGAGATCATAAACTGCATGATGAATAAAATGTCCGCCGGCTTCAAATAATGTCAATTTAGGTGCCACTGTCGCCTGACAGTTTTGGCTGACATAATCAATGGTTCTGACACTTGAATTAAACGACACCACCTCATCATCTTTGGCGTGAAAGGCCCAAATTGGCACAGTCTCCAGGGCACAGATATTGGCAGGCGCTTCACTAGGATTTGACGGCAAGCCACCGGAGATTGATACCGCCGCCGCAACCCTTTGTGGATAAGTTGCCGCATACAAAAAGCTGACAAAACCGCCCTGACTCCAACCGGTAATATAAATACGCGACGGGTCGATGTTGTAAGTGTTAATGGCATAGTCGATAAAGGCATCCAGCCGAGCCATCTCGTTACCACGGCCTATGCCATACATTTGCGGGCTAAGTGTAATGACCGGCATAGTGGCATCCCATTTACCGGTATACTGTAACCAGGCAGGTCCGGCTCCGGCTATAATCTGATCTAATGCCAAATCGGGGTCATTGCCGCTTATTTCAGCGTTAGCGCCATTGCCATGATTAAAGATCAGCAGGGCGTATTGTTGAGTTTCATCCATGCCGTAATTTGCCGGCAAGCTCTCGATATAGCCCAAATGAGATTGCGTGCTGCCATGTGGTCGTTTGGCCATCATAGCTGGTTGATCATCGAACACTCTGATCAGGCGAACTTGCTCCAACGCCACCTTTCCTGACGAATCCGTTACCTGATAACGCACAAAATAGTCACCTGCTATCTGGCTGTTTAATTGATTAACCACCGTAATATCTGAGCTGATATCACCATCTTGCGCATCAATGGCTGTCGCCCCCAGTTCAACGTAAGCTTCACCAACCTGCAGCTGGATCACTTTCGGCCCGACCAGCTCAATAACAGGAGTATCCGCATCCCGCATAAAACTGGGCACGTCCAGGCTCCAGTATGTCTCTCGCTTAGTACCTTTCGAAGAGGTTTCTCTGCCTGAACCACAAGACATCACAGCAACGGCCGCAATGCAGACAAGTAGCGTTTTAAAAGATGATCTTTGCATAGTATAGATTCCTGCTTAGCTAGGGTGACTACCGCAAGCTAGCAAAGCAAATGTCGTAAATGTGTGAAGCACTATTCCTGCGACAAAATCTTCACGCTGACTTTGGTAGGCTTGATAGCTGAAACTTAGGAGTAAGGGCTATGAAAGCTGTTGTTAGTTTATTATTCAGTACGATACTGCTGTTAAGCGGTTGCACCGGTGCACATCTGGATATTTTTCCTGAATTGGAAAACCCTGCTCTGATGCAGCAGAAAATTGCGCCTGAATTATTACATCAGGATATTGATGCACTGGTTGCAGGGGTAAAACTGCGCCATCCGGATTTTGCCGGCTATGCCGACGAAGTTGGGTTGTATCAGCAGGTCGCGACGCTCAAAGCTAGTATCAACACCCCGATGACACGGGTAGAATTTTTCCGCCATATTGGCCAGCTGTCACATCTGTTTCAGGATGGTCATAGCTTCTTAATCTGGCCCTATCAGGAACTGAACGCACTGCGTGAGCAAGGCAGTAAACCCTTCCCGTTTCTGGTAAAACTCAGTAGTAATGGCGTCTTTGTTGCTAAACACTACCAATACCAGAACCAACAACTTCCCGCAGGTAGCCAATTAATCAGCATTAACGGCGTTGCAGTTACCGATATTTTTACAAACGCCCAGCGCTACGTTGGTGGCGAAACTGCACTGCTGCGCCAGGCCTTTGTCGCTGAACGCTTGCCGTTTCTGCTGTGGGCGGTATATGGTTTTATTGATAAGTTCGACATTGAATATAACTATCAGGGTAAAACACAGCGCCTGTTAATTGATAACCAGCAAAGCTGGCAGGTTACAGCTAAAGAAGATAATGCTAATGCAGACCTAACATATCGTCGTTTAGATGATGCAACCGGCTATTTGGAGGTAACCAGTTTTGATGTAGAGCCGGATGCGTTCTCTGACCAGCTAAAAGCGGCCTTTAGCCAGATTGCCAAAGACAACGTCAGAGCACTGGTTATTGATATCCGGCATAACACTGGCGGCAATACCGATACGGCTACTGAGCTGGCCAGCTATATCGCCGACAAGCCATTTCGCCTGGTGTCGCAAATGACAGAGAAGCTTAACGCAGACAATCGCGGCCTGTTTGGTTATAAAGGTGACATCGGTGAGATTATCAATAGCGAATGGCATGACTACGTTAAGCCAAACGCCTCGGCTAATCATTTTAAAGGTAAAGTAATCGTGCTTATTGGCCCGGTTAGTTACTCTGCCGCTATCGTGTTTGCCACCACAGTGCAGGATAACCAGTTTGGCTTACTGGCCGGCAAAGCCACCGGCGGTTTTGCCAACCAGAGTGCGCAGGGTAACCTGTTTAACTTACCCCACTCGCAGCTGAGGGCCTATGTTGCAACCCGCTTGCTGGTTAGACCAAGCGGCAATACCTCGGTAAGCGCTGTGATACCGGATCTGCCTGTTGCAGATAAGCTGCAAGATCAGCAAAACGCCATCGACACCACGTTGCAGCAGGTGCTACAACACCTGGGTACCGCCGACAACCATGATAAGCTGCAATAATTAACAGTCAGATTAACGACAACTGAGAACAAGCCTAATGACAATATTGTCGGTACTGGTGATTGAAGATACCCCGGAGATTGGCCGCGAAGTGTGTGACTTTCTTGCCACACAAGGCATGCAGGTAGATTACGCTGCTACGGGAGGTCTTGGGCTGTCACTGGCGCAGCAACAACATTACGATGTCATCGTGCTGGATGTGATGCTGCCGGATATCAATGGCGTTGCGGTGTGCAAAACACTGAAGCAAAGCTGTGATCCGCTGCCGGCCGTATTGATGCTGACAGCACGCGACAGCATTACCGACAAAAGCCTGGGCTTTGATGCCGGCGCGGATGACTATCTGACGAAGCCATTTGACCTGACTGAGTTGTTACTGCGTTGCCAGGCGTTAGCGCGCCGCCATCAGTTGCACCAGTCGAAAACTATTGTGATTGGCGAGCTGGCTGTAAATGAAAAGCAGCAGCTTGCCGAGCGACAGGGGCAACACCTGAAGCTTAGCAGCACGGATTTTGCCATTCTGCTGTTATTGGTACAGGCTTACCCGAATGCGGTGAGCCGCCAACAGCTGGTAAACAAAATATGGGGCGATGACACGCCAGACAGCGACGTTGTCCGCTCGCATATTTATACGCTGCGTCAGGCATTGGATAAACCCTTTGCTACACCGATGCTGGCAACCTTGCACGGCATCGGCTTTAAACTGCAAGTACAAGGCTAAGCATGCTGGCATCTCATAGTTTAAAAACCAGCTTACAGCGCAGCATAGTATTGTTTAGTTTGCTGTTGGCGCTGTGTTTAATGCTGCTCATGCTCGGCTACGCCTGGGTGGTGGAAGATAACGTGTTTAACCGCCTGGTGACGGCAGAAGCTGAGCATATCAGCCGGCAGTATCAGCAAACCGGCAATGTCATTGCCCCCAGCCAACCCTTTATGACCTTGCATGCCGGTTGGCAGGCGCTGCCCGGCGAGATCCAGCAACTGCGCCAGCTGGCGCCACAGCGGGTAGAGTTTCCCAATGGCAGCGGTGGTACCTTGCACCTGCAAACTATAGCGCTTGGCAACACAGACTGGATATTGGCGGCAGATGTCACCGCCTTTGAAGTGACCCGTGATTATCTGCCCAAACTCCTACCTTATTTAGGCTTAGCGCTGGCCGTGGTACTGGCGATGGCCTTTGCACTATCACGTTATCTAAGCCTGAAAATTATCCGGCCTCTGCAAGCGATAAGTAACCGGGTAAAACAGCATCAACCCGGCACCGCGCTTAACTTAGATGATACGCTACCGGACAATGAGATTGGCTATCTGGGCCAAACCATTCAACACAATATTGCCCAGCTACAAGCCGCGTTGGCACGTGAAACCGATTTTACCCGCGATATCAGCCATGAGCTGCGCACACCCGCTACCGTACTAAAAATGGTACTGAGCCGGCTAAACAGCAGCCAGGCACCCGATGAGCAAACATTGACACAATTAACGCAAGCCGCCTTGCAAATGGAGCAAACCATTCATGTGCTGCTGGCGCTGGCACGAGAAGAATCGATGCAACAACAACCGCTGTGTTTGCTGGAAGAAATTGAACACTGCCTGGTAAATAACCCCAGGTTAATGCGCCAAAGCGATCTGCAGTTGCAGCTAACCGTAGCTGCAAACTACCATATTAGCGCCAATAAGAATTTACTGCATATTCTGCTGAATAATATCATCGACAATGCACTAAACCATGCCAGCGCCAACCAGTTGGAGATTAGCCTTAATGGCGATGAGCTGTGTATCGCCAACCCGGTAGCGACAGGCAGCCCGGCAGATATCCACAGCCCCGGCGTAAAAGGCCATAGTAGTGAAGGCATAGGTCAGGGCCTGCATCTGGTTAACCGTATCTGCCAGGGCTACCAATGGCAGCTAAATTCTTGTATTCGCGATAACTGGTTTTATCTGACGATTGCATTCACAGTTGCCCATAATGATTAACCTAGTGCAGGCTCAGGATAGCCGTTAAATATTTCCATATTTCTAGAAATATATTGCATTTAAAAAACGCGCGCATTACACTGCGCGCATGAATATAGATACCGCAGCAGAGCAACTGGCCGAATTGGGCCATACTACCCGGCTCCAGATCTACCGCGCTTTAGTGCGGGCAGGTCAGCATGGCCTGGCGGTATCGGCTATTCAGCAGCAACTGGATATCCCCGGCTCTACGCTGTCGCATCATATAGCGCGGCTGGTAAAGGTCGGGCTGGTAAGCCAGACCCGTGAAGGCAGGGTGTTGCGCTGTCAGGCGCAGTATCAGCAGCTGGACAAACTGATCCATTTTTTATCGGACGAATGCTGCTTAGGCAGTTAAAACATTTAACTTATATTTCGACATTTCTGGAATCATAAAAATAAGGAGTAAACTATGACCACACCCACCCCATGGCAGGCTGCTACTGAGTTTTTTGTCAGTACCTTTGCCGAACTGGCTGTGCTGTTTGTACTGATAAGCCTGCTGGTCAGCGTGATTAACTATTATCTGCCAGCCAGTAAAGTGCGAACACTATTATCAGGTAACCGCGGCTATGGCGTTGCCATTACACTGGGCGCAGTAACGCCATTTTGCAGCTGCTCAACCCTGCCGATGCTGCTGGGTTTGCTTAAAGCCCGCGCCGCCTTTGGCCCGCTGATGGCTTTTTTAATCACCTCGCCACTGCTAAACCCATTCGTTATTGCGCTGTTCTGGCTGACCTTTGGCGCTAAAGTAACCTTGCTATATAGCTTTTGTGTAGTTTTGATAGCCACCAGCGCTGGTTATCTGCTGCAGCAGCTGGGTTTTGAGCGCTATATCCGCCAGGAACTGCTGCAAAACGCCACACCAACCAATAGCGGTGCAACAACAGATTCCAGCACTGCATGCAACAGCAGCACCAACCTGTCAGCAACCAGCAGCTGTTGCGAAGCCCCAGCCCAACCTGCTGCGGTGTCTTGCTGTACAGCAACAGCCAGCGTAAAGCAGCCTGGCCGTTTGGCGACACTGCCTATAAAACAGTTAACGCATGATGCGCTTAGTCAGCTGCGTACTATGTTGCCTTATATGGTGTTAGGCGTCGCCGTTGGCGCGGCCTTACATGGCTTTGTACCGGTTAGCTTATTCAGTCAGCTGGCCTCGTTAAATAGCTTCTTCGTGATCCCGCTGGCGGCACTTATTGGTATTTTTCTTTATGTGCGCGCCTCTACCATGATCCCTATCGCGACCTCTTTGCTGGCTAAGGGTTTAAGCATGGGTAGTGTGATGTCACTCACCATTGCCGGCGCCGGTGCCAGCCTACCCGAGATGATTATGCTGAAAAAAATATTCCACTGGCCGCTGCTGCTTGCCTTTGTACTGCTGGTGCTGTTAACCGCCTGCATTACCGGTATCAGCATTGATTTATTGGTTTAAGCAAACAGGAGTAATAACATGGTTAAGGTAAGCTCAGATTTTGATGGTGGCGCGATCAGTTTCATCAATGCAGACAAGGCCGATAATATTCAGCTTGAAATAAACAAAGACAATCAAAGCTGCACCCGGCAATGGTTTTATTTTGCAGTCGAGAGTATCAGCGGCACCTTGCAACGCATCCGGCTGGTTAACGCTGACAAGGTAAGCTTTAGCGGCGCATGGGATGGCTATCAGGCATTTGCCTCCTACGATAACCAGAGCTGGTTTCGTATCGACACCCAGTACCAGGACGGCGAGCTGGTGCTGACATTAGAGGCTAAAGCCAGCAAAGTATATTACGCCTACTTTGTGCCTTATCCGCTAACACGCCAGACAGCACTGCTACAGCACGTTGCCAGCATGCCAGCGGCACAGCTTGAGGTACTGGGCCAAACAGCGCAAGGTCGTGACATTAGCTTGCTGCGTATTGGCTCCGCTTCTGCTGAGGCAAAAAAAATCTGGTTAATTGCCCGCCAGCATCCAGGCGAGACTATGGCGCAGTGGATTGCAGAAGGCGTAATCTGGCAGTTGGCTGAACACTTTGCTGCACAACATTTCAGTACCGCCGCTGTTAGCTTTTATATTGTCGCCAATATGAACCCGGATGGCGCAGCACTGGGCAATCACCGTACCAATGCCAATGGCATAAATTTAAACCGGCATTGGGCTACGCCCGATCCGCTACTATGCCCTGAAGTGTATCTGGTAAAACAGGCGATGCTTAAATATGGCGTAGATGCCTTTATCGATATCCATGGTGATGAAACCCTGCCCTACAACTTTATGATGGCAGAGGCGGAACACCCGTTAGCTAGCCAACTAAAGCAAGCGTTGGCCGAACTGGATAGCAACTTTCAAACCGAATACGACTATAGCAATGTTGCCGTGGGCTGTGGTGCCGGTAGTTGCGGCTCCAGTTGCGGCCAGCAAAAAGCCACCAGTTTTGTAGATCTGCAGTTCGGTGTACCAAGTTTGTTACTGGAGGCATCGTTTAAACCGCTACGTCAGAAAGCTCAGGCCATACCCTGGGATCATCGAGCGGCGAAACAGCTTGGGGAAAATCTGGCCGACACTTTACTAAAAATATACGCTGAAATTAACTGAGAATTGACATTTCGGATTAAAGCGTACCGACTTTAATGACGGAGCAGCAAACAGAGGTGTTATAGCACTATTGCCATTAAAACCGCATCTGCTTTGCTGTCTCCCGCGACATAGTAGTTCTTACGCACTCCGGTTTTGCTAAAGCCGCATTTTTCGTACAGTGCTATAGCATTGTGGTTAGTGCTGCGCACTTCTAAAAACACTTCAGTGGCCCCCCGGCTGGCGCCTTCCTGTAGAAAATGTTGCAGTAGCGCCTTACCATAGCCTTTGCCTTGCATTGCGGGTGCAACACAGATATTAAACAGCTCCAGTTGCTCAAGGATCAGCTGGGCAAAGTAAAAGCCCTGGATCTCACCGTTGTCATCAAACAATTTATAGCTGAAGTAGCTGTCAGCAAAGCTACTGTCAAAGGCACTTTGCTGCCACGGATAAGGGTTGGCCTGCTGTTCAATTTCTATCAGGCGCGGGATATCATATGGGCTTAACAGTTCAATTTTCATCAAGCGCCCCTAAAATGTGCCACAGCGCACGCTTTACTTCGGCCTGTTGTAATACGGTTAGTGTCGGCGTGATTAGCTGCTTGTCTGTTAGCTCTGCAGCAATACTTTGCGGGTTAATGTGCCAGCTAAAGCCGTCTGGTAATGCCAGATTAATATCCTGTGCCAGCTCTGACGTTAAGTCGGCAACGGCTAATGTCTCTGATTCAGTGACTACTTCAGTTTCAGCCAGAGCGGTAGTAGACGTTTCACGGAAAAATGCAGGCACCAGCTCAAGTGGTGTTATTTGTAACACCTTAAGCAACTGCTGTTGTGAAGAAGACAGTGTTTTCATAAAAAGAAGTGGCAGGGGCAGAGGGATTCGAACCCCCAACCATCGGTTTTGGAGACCGCTGTTCTACCAATTGGAACTATGCCCCTGTAGCTGGTCGCGCCATTATACAAAAGCCGCTTCAAAGGTAAAGCAAAAAGCTGTGCTAATACTTTCAACTGCATATAAAACGAGCATTCAGGGCGAAATCAGGTGTTTAGCCTAACATAAGGCCGGTAGTCTGCCTACCGGGCTTTGCGTACTCTGGTTTTGATTTATTCTTTGTCTTTCTGGCGGTACTTTTCAAACCAGTACAAAATATAAGCCGTTTTCGTCATTAAATTGCTCGGGCGGCTATAAATGGAATGCGAGGCTTCCGGGATCCGCACCATAGCCGTATCAATGCCACGCAATTGCAATGCCTGATAAAACTGCTCGGTTTCAGAGATTGGCGTGCGGTGATCAGCTTCGCCGGTCATCAGCATAGTCGGGGTTGTAACATTACCGACATAACTGATAGGCGAATACTTTAAGTAATGCTGCGGGTTTTCCCACGGCATGGCCGGGAACCAGTACTGAGTAAAGTAACTGTACATATCGGCATTTAATACAAAGCTAAACCAGTTAATTACCGGTTTTACAGACACAGCAGCGGCGAAACGATCGGTGTGACCGACAATCCAGGCCGTTAGCGCACCACCGCCACTACCGCCGGTAACAAACAGCTCTTTTTCGTTGATAAAACCTTTGGCTATTACTGTATCGACCCCATCCATCAGATCGTTATAATCCTGACTGGGGTAGTTATGGTGGATAAGATTGGCAAACGCTTCGCCGTAACTGGTACTGCCGCGCGGGTTGGTATACAGCACCACATAGCCTTGGGCAGCCATTAGCTGTAGCTCCATCGCAAAATGCGGGCCATAAGCGGTATGTGGCCCACCATGAATTTCCAGGATCAGCGGGTATTTTTTGTTGCGATCAAACTTCGGCGGATAAATAACCCAGCCTTGCAGTTTACGCTCGTCAATTGATGAGCTATACCAAAACTCTTCTACCTCGCCGATATCATTAGCAAACAACAGATCTGCATTAAAATTGGTTAGTGTCTGCTTTTTCCGCTTATGAATAACCGCCAGCTCAGCCGGCCGCTGCGTATGCATTTGGGTATAGGTTATCAAACCATTATCCGCTGCAGCAAACTGGCCGCCACTATAAGGCCGGCCGTAAGAGCCTCCTCCCAAATCTTCGGCCAGTACAGTGCGCTTGCCGGACAAAGCTTGCTCAGCTATTACACCTTTACCTTCGCTATCGTAAGAGATATACAGCGCTTTACTGTTAGGCAGCCACTGGAAATCATCAATAGCGCGGTCTAAATCTTCCGTAAGATTACGGATATTGCTGCCATCAAGGTTCATCACATATAAACGGTCAGCCTGATGTGCCAGCTTACGATCATCATAGCCAAGATAAGCCACTAACTTGCCGTCAGGAGATAGCGCCGGGCGCGTGTCAGGGCCATTGCGATCTGTTAGCTGTGTCAGTTTACGCCCAGCCAGGGTAAGTTTAAAAATTTCGCTGTTGACTGGTTTTGACTGCCAGTCGGCATGTCGGTTGGCGGAAAAATACAGCGCACTGCTATCGCGGTTCCAACTTAGTGCACCGCTGTGATTAAAATCACCTTCAGTTAATTGAATAGCGCTACCACCATCAGCCGGCATTACATAAATATGCTGATAGCCAGCTTTTAGATAACCGGCACCATCGGCGCGGTATTGTTTGTTGTCGATGTATATTGCCGCTTTAGCCCAGTCTGCTTTCTCCGGCTTACCGGGTAAACTTACTGGTGCTTTAACCTGCTTCGGTGTAAACATAGTGAAAGCCAGCCATTTGCCATCTGGTGACCAGCTTAAATTCGAAGGACTCTGCGTTAGCTGGCCTAACTGTGACGTGCGGCCACTATCAAGCCATTTAACATGAATTTGGCCATTAGCAATAAACGCCAGCCGTTTGTTATCGGGCGCCCAGCGCGGCGAACTGGCGTTAATATCTTTGTCGGTTAACGCTTGCAGTGTTTTGCCATCGGCTGAACTGAGCCATAACGTCATACGACGACGGTCGGTTTGCTTGTCCATCCAGTTGCGTACAAAAACAATTTGCTCGCCTTTGCTGTCAGGCTGCGGATCAGATACAAACTCCAGGTTAAACACATCTTCATATTGCAGTGGCTTAGCGGCCTGGGCTGTACTACCTAAGGCCAACAGTAAGCTAGCAGTTAAATAGAAAGGATTAGCTATACGGGGTATCTTCATCATGGCATCCGGATTTATTATTATAGGTGCCATTTGATACTAACCGAATTACAGCAGCTGGCTAATTGATTTCGCCAGAGTGAATTGTCGCAGAGATAAAACGCAAAAAGGCCTACCGGTTAGGGTAGGCCTTTTGCTTGAATGAGGTGGCTGCGGGGCTGGCCATCCAGCGGTGAACGTCTGGCGGTGAACTACATTGCTCACCCCTTCCATGGGGGTTCGCCGCTCCGCGGCCAGCTGAAGCTGTCCCAGTTCGTTCCGGACGAACTGGTCGCATAGCGTTCGCTGGCTCGGGCAGGTTTACCATCAGGGCAACATAAAGCAAAAAAGCCCGCCTCTTTCGAGACGGGCTTGTTTACTTAATGAGGAGCCTGGCGGT
>JAHJZX010000013.1 GCA_018826295.1 Gammaproteobacteria bacterium | reverse complement strand
TTGGAGCGAGTAACGAGGTTCGAACTCGTGACCTCGACCTTGGCAAGGTCGCGCTCTACCAGCTGAGCTATACTCGCGAAATTCTGGTATTTACTCTTACAGAGTAATGGTGCCCGGGGCCGGACTTGAACCGGCACGCCCTTTCGAGCGAGGGATTTTAAATCCCTTGTGTCTACCGATTTCACCACCCGGGCAGACAACTTTGTGTAACTATTTCATTAAACTGCGTGATGGAGGCGGGTCCCGGAGTCGAACCGAGGTGGACGGATTTGCAATCCGCTGCATGGCCACTCTGCCAACCCGCCAATCAAGCAATTTATACTCTTATAAAGAGTTGGAGCGAGTAACGAGGTTCGAACTCGTGACCTCGACCTTGGCAAGGTCGCGCTCTACCAGCTGAGCTATACTCGCAATGTTCAGGGCCATGTGCCTTAACACGTGACGCATTCTACTGTTTTAATTGTGGCAGTCAATAATAAATTTTGCTTTTATGACTGACTGATTAAAATTTGACTGAGTTGCGCTAAATTGCAACAAAAACAGCGATTAAACGACCAGATCGCGCCAGGCCGCCTTTAAGTAACTGTACATAGACCACAGCGTTAATACTGTTGCCAGGTACAATAAAAACATGCCTGCCGGTGTAAACCAGCTTACCAGCCAGTGTTCAGGCTGCCAAATAAGGCCTATTAATGCCAGCATCTGCGCTATGGTTTTATACTTACCCAGGTTAGACACCGCCACATTGGCCCGTTTACCCAGCTCGGCCATCCATTCACGCAAGGCAGATATCACTATTTCACGACTGATCATAATAATGGCCGGTATCGTCACCCACAACGAAGCACTGTCCGAGGCAATCAATACCAGCGCAACGGCAACCATCACTTTATCTGCCACCGGATCGAGAAAAGCCCCAAAGGGCGTCGACTGCTCCAGCTTACGAGCCAGATAACCATCCAGCGCATCGGTAATGGCCGCTAGCCAAAACACAAAGGCAGCCCAAAAGCGGGCGTTTTCCGCTCCGGAGTAAAAACATATAATAAATACCGGGATAAGAAACAACCGGAACAGGGTTAGCAGGTTGGGAATATTCCACATCTTATTGTTCTCAACAGCGACAATGCCGCTATGCTACTTGTTATGACAGGCATGGTAAATGTTTTCTGCCTGCGCCTTTGAAATACCTGGCACTGAAGCCAGTTCTGTTACTGAAGCTTGCATCACTCCCTGTAAGCCACCCAGGTAGTGTAACAAGGCCTGCCGGCGTTTTTCACCAATACCTTTTACCTGCTCTAACGGGCTTTTCACCAGGGCTTTACCGCGCTTATTCCTGTGGCCGGTAATAGCAAAACGGTGCGCTTCATCACGGATCTGTTGAATTAAATGCAGCGCCGGCGCATCTTCCGCCAAGTTAATACTACGGCCAGTTTGTGCCAGGATCAGCGTTTCAAGACCGGGTTTACGGCTAGTGCCCTTTGCCACACCAACCAGCAATGGCATTTTTGCATGCGGCCAGTTGCTAAACTGGTCAATAGCAATATTAAGTTGGCCCTGGCCACCATCAATAAAAATAATATCCGGAATTCTGTCGCTATCCTGTAACTTGCCATAGCGTTTTTGCAGCGCAAACTGCATAGCGGCATAATCATCGCCGCCAGTAATGCCGGTCACGTTGTACCGCCGGTAGTCTGCTTTATTCGGTCCGCTACCATCAAATACCACGCAGGAGGCGATTGTCGCCTGCCCCATGGTATGGCTGATATCAAAACATTCCATCCGGCAGATACTGTCATCTAATTGTAACAGCTGCTGCAATTGTTGGTAGCGCAGCGCCATTTTCTGTGCCAGCGATTGCTTATTGTCGCAGGCTTGCACGGCGTTTTTTTGTGCCAGACTTAAATACTGCGCTTTTTCTCCGCGCTGAGCATAGGTAATGCGTACTTTTCTTCCGGCAACCTCGCTGATAGCCGCAGCCAAGGTCTCCATTTCGCCCAATGGCTGAGCAATCACAATTTCTCGTGGCAACTGTTGAGCGCCGTAACCGTCGAGATAAAATTGTAATAAAAACGCGCTGAGGATTTCGCTCTCGTCGGTATCCGCAGGCACTTTAGGAAAATAGGCTTTGCTACCCATCACTTTTTGCTGACGCACAAACAACACATGCACAGCCGCTACACCATGAGAATAAGTAAAACCGATCACATCCATCTCATCGTGTTCACCACTGACACTTTGTTGCTCCTGCACTTTACGCAGCGCCAGAATTTTATCGCGGTACTGCGCAGCCAGTTCAAACTGCAGTTGTTCACTGGCCTTAGTCATGCTTTGCACCAGATCATCTATTACTTGTTGGTTTTTGCCACGCAGGAACAACGCAGCCATGCGCACAAGCTGCTGATAATCGTCGTCAGAAATTTTGCCAACACAAGGCGCTGAGCACAGTTTTAGCTGATATTGCAGACAAGGCCGGGTCCTGGCGCGATAAAAACCATCTTCACACTGTCGAATGGGAAAGATTTTTTGCAGTGTTTTTAAACTGTGCCAAACAGCACCGGCATTAGGATAAGGCCCAAAATACTGGCCAGCTTTATTACGGGGCCCACGATGCGAGCTAATCCTCGGGTGTTTGTGTTCAGTCAGTAAAATATAAGGGTAAGACTTATCATCCCGCAGTAACACATTGTAACGCGGCATAAATTGCTTGATCAGGTTATTTTCCAGGATCAGCGCTTCTGTCTCACTGTGGGTCAGTGTGTATTCCACATTAGCAATCTGGCTGACCAGCGAGCGGGTTTTAATACTGTCGAGCTGGCTTCGAAAATAACTGCTTAAGCGGGCGCGCAAATCTTTGGCTTTGCCAACATAAATGATCTGCTCCGCGCTGCTTAACATACGATACACGCCCGGCTGGCGCGGTACAGACTGTAAAAATGCTTTTGCGTCGAACATCAGGCTTTGGCAATATCGATCATGCCGTGGCGCAATGCCAGATGTGTCAACTCAACATCGCCGCTAATTGCCAGTTTTTCAAACATGCGATATCGATACGAATTAACCGTTTTCGCACTGACATTCAGCTGTTCTGCAATATCATTGACCTTTTGCCCCTGGGTAATCATCAGCATAATTTGCAGTTCACGATCAGATAAATCATCAAACGGATTCTGACTGTGGTTGTTAACTTTGCTCATCGCCATTTTCTGAGCAACTTCATCCGAAATATGCCGGGCACCGGAATAGACTTTACGTATAGCGGCAACCATTTCCTTTGGCGGTGAATTTTTAGAAATAAACCCCGCTGCACCCAATTGCATTACTTTGGTGGGTACAGGCTCTTCACAGGATACCGATAACGCTAATACTTTCGTATCAGGACAATAATGTAAAATGCGTTTCGTGGCTGTCATACCGCCCATGCCGGGCATATTCATGTCCATTAACACCACGTCAGGTTCATGCTGACGACAAAATTGTAATGCTTCTTCGCCAGAGCCAGCTTCGCCAATCACCTTGATTCCGCGCTCATCCATTAGTATGCGACTGATCCCAGTACGTACAAGCTCATGGTCATCAACTAACAGAACGTTAATCAATTTAGCCTCTCCGAGTTACTGGTTATTAGTATAATTATTGATGTCTAGCATAGCCGAGCCTGGCCGGTATTGCTAACTCAATTGCCTGGAAAATCACTGTTTTGAACAGTTGACGCTTAGTGTGCCAGAAAGGTTAATGATTTGAAATGAATATGGTTTAAAATGCGCTGAATCAGCAGGATAACAATATTTTTAACGAGGGTATTTGTAATTGCAAGAAGTGGCGGAGGGAGAGAGATTCGAACTCTCGGTGGGCTATTAACCCACGCCGGTTTTCAAGACCGGTGCATTAAACCGCTCTGCCATCCCTCCGCGATATGGGGCGCATATTAAGAACAGGCCGCGCAGTTGTAAAGGCCTTTTTTGCAATTTTTGGCTGTTTGCTTAGTAAATCAGCAACAACCTATCGAACTGGCTAATTAAACGGCAAAAAACTGTCTTTTTCTGCCAAGAAAAGTACAAAAACAAAAAAACCACCTCAGGGGTGGTTTTAATGGCGGAGGGAGAGAGATTCGAACTCTCGGTGGGCTATTAACCCACGCCGGTTTTCAAGACCGGTGCATTAAACCGCTCTGCCATCCCTCCGGCGACGCGTATATTAATCATTAACACCGACAAAAGAAAGGGTTAAATTCAAAAAAATGTCACTAAGTCTAAAATATCGATACCAACACTGGCTGAGTCGGAACTTAGACAGTATGATAGTGTCAGATGTGCTATTAAACCTTTGTATCAGGAGGACATTACTATGTCATACAGAGACACAACCACCCTCGGTACTGCCGGAAGCAGTGTTGAGATTAACAAAGTACTACGCAATACCTATTTTTTATTGGCCATGACGCTGACCCTAAGCGCCGTTACCGCAGCGGTCGCAATGGCAATGCAGATGTCACCCATGGTGTCATTGGGTTGTTTTGTCGCAGCTTTTATTATGTTGTTTGTAGTAAATAAAAAAGCTGACTCAGCCAGCGGCATTTTCTGGGTGTTTGCCTTTACCGGCTTAATGGGTGCATCCCTTGGCCCAATGCTAAATTACTATGCAGGCCTGGCGAATGGACCCAGCATGATAATGCAGGCGTTAGGCGGAACCGCGTTGATTTTCTTCAGTTTATCAGCCTACGCACTAACTACACGTAAAGACTTCTCTTTTATGGGTGGTTTTTTGATGGTTGGTTTAATTGTCGTGCTGGTCGCCGCGCTGGCGAATATATTCCTGGCAATCCCGGCATTAAGCCTGGCTATTTCTGCTGCTATTATCCTGATAATGTCTGCATTAATTCTGTTTGATACCAGCCGCATTATCAACGGCGGCGAAACAAACTATATTCGCGCCACTGTGGGCTTGTACCTGAATATCTTTAATATTTTTGTAAACTTGCTACAGTTGCTAGGCGTATTTGGTGGCGATGACTAAGCAGTAAGCTTTGCGAAGCTGACACAATCCGATAAAATGCCCCGCTAGCCGGGGCATTTTTTTTACCGGACACTTCAACTAACAGCAGTGGGCTAAAAATGACAACCTTTGCATTGTTGCTAACATCAGCCGGTTTTGCCAGCCAAGGCCCAGGCAGTGCGCTGCAATTTGCCCGCGCAGTGCTTCAACTCGGCCACAGTATCGACCATATTTTTTTATATCAGGATGCGGTACTGCTGGCGTCAAACCAGATTGATTTACCTGCAGATGAGCCCGATATCAGTGCAGAGTTGGCAGAATTTTGCCAACGCCAGCAAATACCCTTGCTGTTTTGTGTTACAGCGGCGGAAAAACGGGGGCTGATGTCTGAAACTGTGCCTGCCCGCAACGGCTATATTGGCGCGGGTCTGGCCGAATTTGCTTTGCGTCAGAGTAACGTAGATAAACTGGTACAGTTTTAATGCAAAATATATTACTTATTCAGCGCCACGCCCCTTTTAACAGCAGTCACGGCCGCGAAGCTTTGGATTTGTTATTAGCTATGGCAGCAGTAGAACATCAGGTCAGCGTGTTATTTAGTGCTGACGCGGTGTATCAGTTGCTGCCAACCCAGGAGCAAGCGGCATTTAGGCTAAAAGCCTACCCACGTAGCTTTAAGCTGTTTGCTTTATATGATATTGACCAGGTTTATGTTTGTCAGGCATCGCTGTTGCAACGTAATATTCAGCCAAGCCAGCTCAGCATTAACGCCCAGTTAGTAGATGCCGCTCAGATACAACAGCTGATAAGCCAGCAACATCAGGTAATTTGCAGCTAATGAAATTAATAACCTTGATACACCCTAAGCTGTCAATGGACGAGCTTGCGCTTACTTGCCAGCCAGAAGACGGTATTTTGCTAAGACAAGACGCCGTGTGGCTGAGTATCCGCCAGGATCTTTGCTGGCCGGTACAACGTGTCTATGCCTTACAAAGCGATGTTTTACTGCGTCAGCTAAAGGTGCCTCAGTCCGTTACAGTAATAGATGACGAGGCCTGGGTAACGTTAACGATTAACGCTGAACAGGTACTGTTATGGCAGAATTAAATTATCTGCAAGTTGATGGCAAACAGCTTGCATTGGATAAGCACGGTTATTTGTCCGATCTGCAGCTTTGGGATCAACAAGTGGCTCTGGCGTTTGCTGCGCGGGAAAATATTGAGTTAAGCGAAGCTCACTGGGAAGTCGTGCATTTTGTACGACAGTTTTATCTGGAGTTTAACACCTCACCAGCCATTCGTGTGCTGGTAAAGGCGATGGCGCAGCAGCTTGGGGCAGATAAAGGCAACAGTAAATATTTGTTCTTGTTATTCCCGCAAGGGCCAGCTAAACAGGCCACCCGCATTGCCGGCTTACCCAAGCCCGCTAAGTGCCTGTAAGCGGTCAGTTAACAGTGTCACGTAATATAGCAACGATAGATTCCAGTGTCACAATAACCACTATCGCGACTATACCAATAATCACCGCCAGATAAATACCGCGCGTCAGTTTAGTGTTCGTCCGCCTGGCTGTTTTTTGCGTTTTCTTTGTCATCCGCTCATTCCGTGCTTCACACCATCCCGGAACACCCGGGATGGTGCTGAATAACATCTCGTTTAACTAAGCTTATTGTTACTTAGTTAAGTAATGCCAAACCGCCCATGTAACTGCGCAACACTTCAGGCACAACTATACTGCCGTCGGCTTGTTGATAGTTTTCCAGTATGGCAACCAGGGTACGCCCTACTGCCAAACCAGAGCCATTAAGAGTATGCAGCAATTCTGGCTTTTTCATCTCCGGACTACGGAATCTGGCCTGCATACGGCGCGCCTGGAAATCCCCCATATTGGAGCAGGATGAGATTTCACGGTAGGTGTTTTGCGCTGGCAGCCAGACTTCCAAATCATAGGTTTTAGTTGAACCAAAGCCCATATCGCCAGTACATAACAGCATAACGCGGTACGGCAAACCAAGTAACTGCAATACTTTTTCTGCATGCCCGGTAAGTTGCTCCAGAGCTTGCATGGAATCTTGCGGCTGTACCAGTTGCACCAGCTCGACTTTATCAAATTGATGTTGCCGGATTAAGCCCCGGGTATCGCGACCGTAAGAGCCAGCTTCGCTTCTGAAGCATGGCGTATGCGCGGTATAGCGCTGCGGCAATTCGCTGGCATCAAAAATACTGTCGCGTGCCAGATTGGTCACTGGTACTTCGGCCGTTGGGATAAGCGCCAGGCCCTGGCCTTCTTCTGTCGCAGGCTGAGTATGAAATAAATCGCCGCCAAATTTGGGTAACTGGCCAGTACCGTACAAGCTGGTGTGATTAACCAGATAAGGCACATAGAGTTCAGTATAACCATGTTCGGTGGTATGCAGGTCAAGCATGAATTGTGTTAAGGCACGATGCATTCGGGCAATTTTGCCACGCATCACCACAAAACGGGAACCGGTAACTTTAACAGCGCTTTCAAAATCAAGGCCGTTGTCTATCGCTTCGCCTAAGGCCACATGATCTTTAACGGTAAAATCAAACTGGCGCGGAGTACCGAAACGACGTACTTCAAGGTTTTCAGTTTCATCTTTACCTGCCGGCACTGACTCATCCGGTAAATTCGGTACCGTCAGCGCTATTTGCTCAACTTCAGCCAGCACAATATCAAGTTGCTGTTTGGCAGCATCCAGTTGGGCACCTAAGCCGTCAACCTCTGCCAGTAGCGGCGCTATATCTTCACCTCGGCCTTTGGCCTGGCCAATGGCTTTAGATTTAGTATTACGCTGGTTTTGCAGCTCCTGAGTGTCAACCTGCAGTTTGCGCCGCAGCTCTTCCAGTTCAGTTAAGCGTGCCACATCCAATACAAAGCCACGCTTTGCCAGGCGCGCCGCCGTTTCGGTTAATTCGTTACGTAAAAATTTTGCATCTAACATAGTAATTACTTCATTGAACCCAGTTTAAGCCCTAACCAGGCAAGCGTTAAACATAACAACACATTTAGTAGCACGTTGCAGAGTGCTTTTAGCACTTCAGCTTGCTGTAATAACAACACCGTATCCAGCGAAAACGTGGAAAAGGTAGTAAAAGCGCCAATCAGACCTATCGCCACCAGCGTACGCCAAGGCGTGGGAGCCAGAACACCGTTGCTGATTAGTGCATATAGCAAGCCTAAGATAAAAGAGCCGAGAATATTAACCAGCAAAGTGCCAAAAGGGAATGACTTGCCTAAAACATTCAGCGCCATTTCATTGCAGGCATAGCGCAAGCATGCACCGATGGCGCCTCCTAATGCAATAGCCAGATAGGTTAACATTATTTATCTCGCTTTTGCCGGCTTTGTGCGTCTTGCGCACGTAAAAAACGTAATTTTTCTGCCAGTTGTATTTCCATACCACGTTCCACTGGCTGATAAAATTGCTGCCCGGCTAACTCTGCTGGCAAATAACGTTCGCCGGCAGCGTAGCCGCCAGGTTCATCGTGGGCATAGCGATACCCTTTACCAAAGCCCAGTTGCTGCATCAACTTAGTTGGCGCATTACGTAAATGCAGCGGCACCTCATAGGCAGGCTGCTCTGTAACTAATTGCTTTAGCTGATTAAAAGCACTGTATACCGCATTACTTTTTGGCGCCAATGCCAGGTACACCGCAGCTTGTGCTATAGCCCTTTCTCCCTCCGCTGGCCCTACCCGCTCAAAGGTATCCCAGGCATTTAATGCCAGCGTTAACGCTCGCGGATCGGCATTGCCAATATCTTCACTGGCAATAGCCAACAGGCGTCTGGCAACATACAAGGGATCGCCACCACCGGCAAGAATGCGGCAGTACCAATATAAAGCGGCATCGGGATCGGACCCGCGTACAGATTTATGAAAGGCTGAGATTAAATCAAAAAACATGTCGCCCTGATTATCAAAACCAGGCAATTGTTTCGGTACCAGGTGTTTCAACGTGGCAAAACTGATTTCTTTACCTGCAGTGCCGCTGTTATCTTTGGCTTCGGTAAGCTCGGCGGCTTGCTCCAATAAATTCAACAGTTTACGTGCATCACCGGAGGCCAGTTGTAACAACAACTGTTCAGCTTGCGGACTCAGGCTTATCTGCTCATTTCCCAGGCCGCGTTCTTTATCAGCCAGTGCATTGGCCAGCACTTGCTGTAAATCAGTATCCGTTAATGGCTTAAGTACACAAACACGGGCCCGCGACAAAATAGCGTTGTTGAGCGCAAACGAAGGATTTTCAGTGGTGGCACCTATAAAAGTGATGGTGCCGTCTTCAATAAAAGGTAAAAACGCATCTTGCTGGCTTTTATTAAATCGATGTACTTCGTCAACAAACAGCAACGTGCGCTGCTGGTATTGCTGCGCACGTTGCTGTGCGGTCGTAATAGCATCACGAATATCTTTAATACCCGAGGTTACTGCTGACAACTTGATAATGGCGGCGTCAGCGTGGCTTGCTATTACTTCAGCCAGCGTGGTTTTACCGGTGCCCGGCGGCCCCCACAAGATCAGTGAAAATACTCTGCCAGCCGTAATGGCTTTATGCAGTGCCGTACCGGTACCAATCAGATGTTGCTGCCCGGCATACTCACTTAGTGTGCGCGGTCGCATTCGCGCCGCCAGAGGGCGAAAATCTTCGGCAAAATCCAGCTTTAACGTATCCACTGCTTAGCGCTGCCGTTGATCGTCTATATCGGTGCCCGCAGGCGGCTCAAACTGAAACAACCCCGGCTCAAGTTCAATATTCAGCTGTACTGTCGTAAAGCTAAACTCACTGCGTTGGCCGTTTATATCTACCACCTGCATACTGGCCAGCGCATCACCGGAAAAACTCAGTATCAGCTGTTTTACCGCGCTATCAGCATCTTTAGCACTAATAACATACTGCTCGGCCTGGCGACTAACCTGATATTGCGCCCACAGCGCCGGATCGGTCGATGTCAACAACACGAACGGAGTACGGTTAACTTCAGCCGCCGCATCATACAACGTAAGCTGCTCCAGCACTTCGTTGTAAAACCACAACGTTTTACCGTCACCAATAAACAGATTCGGCTCAGGCTCAGTCGTTTCAAAACGGAATAATGCCGGCTGTTTCAGTATCAGCTGGCCTTTGCCTTGCTGCAACACCTGTTGCTCTGCATCATAAACCTGCTGCTCAAAACTGGCCGAAAAGGTTTTTATTGTCGCTAATTTGCGTTGCAATATTTGCTCTGCCTGTTGTGCCTGTGCCAGTAGCGGCAGACACAGTAGTGCTGATAACAGCCATTTTACTGCCATTTAATATCCTTTTGCCGGCCCACCCGGCACTATAACTTCACGATTGCCATTGTGGCCCGGGCCACTAACAATGCCGCTTTGTTCCATTTGTTCTACTAAACGCGCCGCACGGTTATACCCTATACGAAACTTGCGCTGCACGCCGGACACCGATGCCCGGCGCGATTCAATTACAAAAGCCACCGCCTGATCGTACAGCGGATCGGCCTCGCCGTCGTCACCCTCCAGGGTTTCGCCCGGCAGTAAGTTTTCTTCGGTGGTTTCACCGCTTAAAATTTCAGCGATATAATTTGGTTTACCACGTTTTTTCCAGTCAGCGACGACGGCATGCACTTCATGGTCATCAACAAAGGCACCGTGGACCCGGGTCGGCACACCTGAGCCAGGCGGTAAATAAAGCATATCACCCTGCCCCAGCAAACTTTCTGCGCCCTGTTGATCTAAGATAGTGCGAGAGTCAATTTTCGATGACACCTGAAATGCTATCCGGGTGGGAATATTGGCTTTAATCAGGCCGGTAATTACATCTACTGAAGGCCGTTGTGTTGCCAGTATTAAATGGATACCGGCGGCACGGGCTTTTTGTGCAATACGGGCTATCAGCTCTTCAACCTTTTTACCGACGATCATCATCATATCGGCAAATTCGTCGATAACCACGACGATAGCAGGCAACTTCTCTAGCAGCGGCGGTTCAGTACGCATGTCGTCTGACGGTCGCCATAGCGGATCTTTAATTGGCGCACCTTCGGCAATTGCCTCACTGATTTTGGCGTTGTAGCCTTTGAGATTACGCACGCCCAGTGCCGACATTAATTTGTAGCGACGTTCCATTTCACCGACGCACCAGCGCAGTCCATTGGCGGCGTCTTTCATATCGGTGACCACTTCGGTCAGCAGGTGTGGAATGCCTTCATAAATTGACAGCTCAAGCATTTTTGGGTCAATCATTAAAAAGCGCACGTCATCTGGTGTCGATTTATATAGCAAGCTACAAATCATAACGTTAACGCCAACAGACTTACCCGAGCCGGTGGTACCCGCTACCAGCAAATGTGGCATTTTCGCCAGATCGGCCACCACAGATTTACCGGCAATATCCTTACCCAGCACCATAGTGAGCGGAGATTTAGAGTTGTCGAACACTTCATCGCCTATAACTTCTGACAGCCGCACTATTTCGCGATGCTTGTTGGGCAACTCTAAGCCGATATACGACTTGCCCGGGATCACTTCGACCACCCGCACACTGATAGCCGATAAAGAACGGGCTAAATCTTTCGCCAGGCCGGTAATTTTGCTGACCTTAACGCCGGGCGCTAAATCAAGTTCAAAACGGGTAACCACCGGTCCTGGATGTACCCCTACTACCTGGGCTTCGACATTAAAGTCCAGCAGTTTGGCTTCTACCAAACGCGATACCCGCTCTAAATCCGCCGGATCTATGGGATTAACGGCTTTATCCGGCCGGTCTAACAATGCCAGTGACGGTAATTCTTCCAGCAGATGTGACACTTCCAGGCCATCATCCTCATCATCTATCACGGCAGATAAAATTGCGTCCTGCTCGGGCTCGGGTGGCAATTCAAGTTGTTGCAACGTCTGTGCCCAGCGCTCGTCGTTGTCAGGCTCATCTATGGCACTAAATGACAGCTGCTCATCCGCCAGAGTATCTACAGCATAATAGGCTTTGGCCTGTGTATTTACGTCTAACGGTTTAATAGGTAATGGCTCGGTGCGGCTGTTACTAATTAGTGGCTGCTGCACTTTTTGTGCTGCATCTTCTGGCGTGGCACTGAGGGCTTTAACCGGTTCATCGTCAAGCTCCTGCTCTGCAGTAAAAGGATCATAATCATCTGCCTGGCGCTGCCTTAACCGGGCAGGAATACTGGCAATAAAATAGGCTGCAGTAAAACAGGCCGCGCCAAGCGCGTCAGCAACGGTTAACCAGGAAATACCGGTCATAAAGGTTAAGCCGGTAGCAAAACCAATCAGTAAAACTAATATAGTGCCGACAAAATTAAAGTACGGCAGCAGTGCGTTACTTACGACATCCCCTACTACACCGCCGGACGAAAAATAAAAAATGTCGTTAAAATTAATACTGCTAATCGCCGTAGCCGTCAGCAGTGTCAGGATTAACCCTATCAACCGCAGGCCCAGGATCAGATAGTCCAGCTGCAGCAGATCATGAAAACGTTTAAACAACAAAAATCCACTAAAGGCGACTAAAAAAGGCAACAGGTAAGCTATCCAGCCAAAACTAAACAGCAATAAATCTGCCAGCCAGGCACCTATGGGCCCGGTATAATTACGAATATCAGTCTGATAACCGGTTTGCGACCAGCTAGGATCGGCCGGGTCGAACGACAGTAAAGCAAGTAGCAAAAACAAGCCAAAGCCAGAAAAAATAATCAGTCCGACTTCCAGCAAACGCTGGACACCGTTCAGTGGAAAATACTCTCTGTTTTGCAAATGGAGCCCCTAATTTTTATCATCGTTCTTTTGAGCGCGCGCTGCTGCTTAAGATACCAGACAGACAGTAAAAGTGCATCCGTGAAGCGGCGCTGAACCACGATTTAACTATTAACCGCGACAAAAGTGGTTTGCTTAACTTCTTCCATCACCACATAAGTACGACTTTCACGTACACTGGGCAACCGCAATAGGGTTTCACCCAGCAGTTCACGATAAGCAGCCATATTGGCTACCCGGGTTTTTAACAGGAAATCAAAGCTACCTGATACCAGATGACACTCCTGAATTTCAGCCAGTTTTTGCACGGCTTTGCTAAACTCATCGAAGTCTTCCGGTGAGGTTTTACTCAGGGTAATTTCAACAAACACTAACAAGGCGGCCCCTACTTTATGCGGGTCGACCTGGGCGGTGTAACCCAGAATAACCCCTTCGGCCTCTAATTTACGTACTCGTTCTAAGCAAGGTGTCGGGCTAAGTCCGACCCGCCGGGCCAGTTCGACATTAGCCAAACGGCCATCACGCTGTAATTCTGTCAGAATTTTACGATCTATACGATCTAACTTCTTGATACTTTTACTTAAAGAGTACATGGCAGCTAAATAATTCGCTTTTTAATTTTAAACAGAATTTTGCACTACGCATCAGGCTAAAAACAAGCATTAATTCTACAATGTTAGCAGTATACTGCGCATAAATTTTACCCAAGCCAACTATTACCTCAGAAAAAGGCCTAAAACTATGATTATTGGCGTACCAAAAGAAATTAAAAATCACGAATACCGTGTAGGTATGACACCAGCCAGCGTACGTGAGCTGGTAAACCACAAGCACAGCGTAATAGTTGAAACCAACGCCGGTATGGGAATTGGTTTCACTGACGACGATTACATTGCCGCAGGTGCAACTGTTGCAGCCACTGCAGCAGACGTTTTCGCTAAAGCAGAAATGATCGTTAAAGTAAAAGAGCCACAAGCAGTTGAGCGCGCTATGCTGCGCGAAGGTCAAATCCTGTTTACTTATCTGCATTTGGCACCGGATTTACCACAAACTGAAGACTTAATTAAGTCAAAAGCTATCTGTATTGCCTATGAAACCGTTACCGACAACCGCGGTGGCTTGCCACTGTTAGCGCCGATGTCTGAAGTAGCCGGCCGTATGTCAATACAAGCCGGCGCCCGGGCGCTGGAAAAATCCTGTGCCGGCCGTGGCATGCTGCTAGGCGGTGTGCCTGGCGTAGCACCGGCTAAAGTGGTGGTTATCGGTGGCGGCATGGTCGGCACCAACGCAGCACAAATGGCGCTGGGCTTAGGTGCTGATGTTACAGTATTGGATCGTAGTGTTGATGTGCTGCGCCGCATTAATGCGCAGTTCAATGGCGCTGTTAAAGCCATTTACTCTACTGCCGATGCGCTGGAGCAGGAAGTACTGGCGGCCGATTTAGTGATTGGCGGCGTATTGGTACCCGGTGCAGCAGCACCTAAACTGGTCACCAAAGACCATATCAAGCGCATGAAACCAGGCTCAGCCATTGTAGACGTTGCTATCGACCAGGGCGGCTGTGTGGAAACATCAAAACCTACCACTCATGCTGAACCAACCTATATCGTTGACGATGTAGTACACTACTGCGTAGCGAATATGCCCGGCGCTGTGCCACGTACGTCTACCTTCGCGCTAAATAACGCTACTCTGCCGTTTATCATTCGTTTAGCTAATAAAGGCTATAAACAAGCCTTGCTTGACGACAAACATTTAATGAATGGCCTTAACGTGATGAATGGCCAGGTTACCAATGACAGCGTGGCCGAGGCTTTAGGTTTTGCCTACGTGGCACCTGAAGTTGCGTTAAATGCTTAATGCGCAATAAATAAACAATCTTAAAAAGGTCGCATTTGCGGCCTTTTTTTATTGTATTAAGCTTTTTTATTGCCTGACAAAGGTTTATTTGCAATTTGCTATATACATTCCGCTCAGACCTGCTATAGTTCTCTCCGGCCTGTAAAGCAGACCTATGTAACAAAATGTTTATGAAAACTTCGCTACACAGCTTCATTGTAA
>JAHJZX010000012.1 GCA_018826295.1 Gammaproteobacteria bacterium | reverse complement strand
TGGCGTCCCCTAGGGGATTCGAACCCCTGTTACCGCCGTGAAAGGGCGGTGTCCTAGGCCTCTAGACGAAGGGGACGCACTAAAAAATCTTGGTGGAGCTAAGCGGGATCGAACCGCTGACCTCTTGCATGCCATGCAAGCGCTCTCCCAGCTGAGCTATAGCCCCACACTTTTATGTTCTTTGCTTTCTTACGTTAGCGCTGAACACGGGGCGCATTCTAGGGTGCCACTGAAAATGTGTCAACAGTTTTTTCTGGCAGTTTATTCGTTCGATCGCTTTTTGAGCACAACGCTGCAAATATAGCCAAAAATGTACAGAAAAAGCTGTTTTTAGAACATCTTAGCCCTAAAGGCCGGCGGTTTACCGGCAGCATAAATATTTCAGTAAATTTAAACACTATACAGATGTAACGATGCAAGGTGTGTTGTTCCGGACGTTTTTTGTATAAACTATCAGCAGACGGCCAAGCAGCGCCATGCTGAGTTATTGATGTAAAGGATTATAGTTATGTACGAAAAGTACTTCGGATTCAGGGAACGGCCTTTTCAGTTAACCCCCAGCCCAAATTGGTTTTATGCCAGCAAGCTGCATAAACGTGCTTTGGCCTACCTGCAATATGGATTATCACAAGGTGAAGGTTTTATCGTTATTACCGGTGACGTAGGTACAGGTAAAACAACAATAGCCAATCAGTTGCTAAGCCAGTTGAGCCAGGATGAAATTATCGCCAAGCAAATCGTCACATCCAAGCTTGAACCCGATGATTTAATCCGTATGATTGCCTCCAGCTTTAATCTGGTGGTGACTGAACATACCAAAGCCTGTTACCTGGATGCGATATACAACTATCTTAAGCGCTTGCATTCGCAACACCGTCGCGCACTGTTGCTGGTTGACGAAGCACAAAATCTGCCGCTGGCATCAATTGAAGAGCTAAGAATGCTGTCCAATTTTCAGTTAAACGGCAAACCACTGATCCAAAGCTTTCTGCTGGGCCAAAATGAACTAAACGCCATTATCCAGGCGGCCAATATGGAGCAATTTCGCCAACGCATTATTGCATCGTCTAACTTATCGGCCTTTCAGCTGGAAGACACCAAAGCTTATATCCAATACCGTTTACAGCAAGCTGGCGGGGCGCTGGATTTATTAAGCGATGATTGCTACGCCCTGATCCAAAATTACAGCAAAGGCATCCCACGGAAAATTAATACCGTAATGGACCGGGTATTGTTATTTGGCTATCTGGAAGAATGTCAGCAAATTAACGCAGACAATGTCAGCGCTGTACTTGAAGAAATTGCACAGGAAGTGGCAAATTTGCGGCCACAGGCAGAACCGAGCACTGAGCCCAGGCCAAGCACAGCCCCTAAAGCTGCGAGCATGCTAAACGAGCTGTCAGGCATCATAGATAACGAACTGGAACAAAAATTAAAACTGGTTAAAGAACTTGATGCCCTGCTAAAGCGGCAACAACAACTGCTAAGTAGCAGGGACAATAATGACTGAAGTTTACACCGGCCAGTAATTTACAGCCGGTGACTATAGCTTAGCCAAACACGGTTTTCTGATAAGTCAAAAGCTTGCTGCGACGAGTTTCTAACTGTACGCCTGAACATTAATTTTACCGTAGCATGGTCATTCAGCTCTCTTTTAAAGCCGGTTTCAACTGAAAAGTTTTTGTCGGTGCGCTGTACATCGTAATACGATAAATCATAGTGTCGGGCTGATAACTGAAAATGGGTAAGCCGGCCGATTTGCCAGCTTGACACTGCAGACACAGCCTTGGTCTTTCTGGAGCGTAAAGACTCGGCGTATTCATCTTCTGTCTGACTAAGTGACAAATTTAATTTCACTCGCCGATTGTTATAACCCAGATTAAACACCGCTGAACGGCGTTTTACCAACTCTTCACTGATATCAAAGCCCGACTGAAAAAACTGTTGCAACGTTTCACCCGGTTGCAATTGGTAGTTGTTTGTTGGCGGTTTAACACAATCACCAATTTCTTGTGAGCCGGTAGGACAAACAAAAATTCCCAAATCTTCAAAAATTTGGTCCAGATTAGACAGTACCTGTAGCGTCTCGGCAACGGTAAGCCGGGCGGACACCGTGCGCATATTATATTGTCCCGCAACAGAAGTTGTACGACCAAAAAACTGGCGGTCATAGCGATAACGCAATGAGCTGCGACGGCTTGGTGCTATATAGACTTCGGTTGCATAATATTTGTCATCTTCATTTTCGTCATCTGGTAACGCCAGCTCGCCGCTGCGCGTAGAGCGATTTTGCGTGACATTAATGTACGACACTGCGCCAAAGCGGTACTCCAAACCTGCGCCATATGATTTGAAGGTGTCAAAGTAACCACCAATATTGTTGTTACCTTCGCCGGCATTGTCCTGATAATTGGCACGGACTATAGCCGACAAATTGGCAAATAATGGTAGCCCGGCGATGAAGCTGGCCTGTTCACGTTCAAAGTCTTGTGCTGACTGCCGGGTGGTTTTACTAATATTGCCACTGAGCAAACCAAAAGCGCCTGCACCACGTGAACCGGCGGCTAATTGCACACTGGCTTGCAGGGTGTCGTTGTCAAAACTATCAATACCATCAGCAATTTCAGGCCGGTCTGAGCTGAATTTTCTATAAGACAAATTTACTTTGGTTTGAACAGCAGCACTATTGAGAGTGGCAAAGCTAAGGTTTGCGCCATAACTGCTGGTCTTAGACAAATTGTCACTACCGGTAATAATATCCGAGTAGATATTGTTTTCTGCACTACGTACCTGATGCCCGGACTGTGCATTCAGTTGCAAGGACAATCGGTTATCAAACATTGATACACCGCTGCTACCTTTGAAGGTCGTCAGACTTTTATGATTACGTTGACTATCGTCATACCAGACAGATTCATTTTTTACATTGATACTGGCAGAGGATTGCTGGCCCTTATGCGTTAGCGTAATTGTTGGCACAGCCATAAAAGCCAGGCCTTTATCCAAACCAGGGCCTGCCCGTTCATCACGTAACCAAAAGCCATAGGCGGCGGTCTCAATTTCCGGCGTGACAGTAATATCAGCGGCAGCACTTGCTGAATACATCGTCAGACAAAGGCTGTATATAGCACCTTTTATCTGCAGCGGCGACGCTCTGCGTACGGTATCAGGTTGCGCCATAGTAATAGCCGTAACCATAACCTTTCGCCTGATTGCGATGCGCTTTATTAATTAAAAAGCCAACAGCGATATCTTTAGGTAGTAGCGCTACTGCCTGTTCAATTTCAGCCAGCTTAGTCCTGTTTTCCTCAACAACTATTAGTGCCTGCCCACACATAGATGCCATGACTGCGGTTTCATTCACCCCTAGCAGCGGTGGCGCATCGAAAATAACAATCCGATCCTGGTAACGGGTGGCAAACTCATAAGCTAACTGCACCATCCGCTCACTGGCCAACAGTTCTGTCGACAAATGGTGGGGTCTGCCGGCGGTAATAATCTTTAGGCGCTCAACATTAGTGCTCAGCATAATGTCGGATACCTTCACATCATCTGACAACAAATAGTCAGTTAGTCCGGTACTATGCTGTAAATTCAAGGTTTTTGATACGCTCGGACGCAATACATCGCTGTCAACCAACAGCACCGTTTTGTCCTGTTCTAAGGCAATACTCAAGGCCAGATTAACAGCAGAAAACGTCTTGCCCTCGCCTGAACGGGAGCTACTGACCAGAATTAAATTAGGATGTTTTAATGTTTTACTTAACGCACCAAAAGCATTGTTAATTAATTTGCGTTTAATCACGCGATATTCTTCATTAATCAAACGCCGTTCACTGGACAATGAGACAAAGTTCTTTTGCTCAAGCATCTGCAGATCCAGCTCAACACTGACCTTAGCCTCTTGATGTTGTGCCGGAGCTGCGTCTTGTAGTGCATTAGCAATATCTGACGCTGTCCTTTCATCTTCAGCCTGATAAGCGGGTTCTGCAAAGGTTTCACTAACCGGCGTTTGCTGTATTTTAGTTTGTTTCGAAATTGCTTTTTCAATAATACTCATCCGACAAACCTCGATAACAACTCAGCAGAACGACCAAATAACATTTCATTAGTAAGCAGCAGTATAAAGCAGAACATCAAGCTCGCTGCCAGTAAGGCAAAGTACAAAAAGTGCATTCTCACCTGACGTAAGATCGTCGATTTATTTGTATGTGACACCACACCAAATACCGGGAAATCGGAAATGCTCTGCAATTGACTCGCTCTGGTCAGCACCGGCGAAATCATGCTGCGCAAAAATGCCATGACTATACCTGCGCCTATACCAACAGCCAGCACCAGCGTATAAAATAATGCCCGGTTAGGTCCGGAAGGCGCCAACGGTACTCTGGGCGGCTCTATTACATTAAACTGTACATCTTGCTCTGACGCACCGGCACGGCGTGATAGCTCTGCAGACTCACGACGGCTCAATAACGCTTCATACTTTGATTTGGTAATATCGTAATCGCGGTTTAAACCAGTAAATTCCGCTTCAATTTCAGGAATTAGGTTTAACTTGCTAACCAAGGCTGCGACGTTTTCTTCATATGCTTTTACCCGTACTTTCACTGAAGCAACTTCAGTTTCCAGCCTGGATACGCTGATACGTAATTCCTGATACACCGCATTCTGATTTAAATTAGCACTGCTACCCGGCTGTTCAGCCGACAGCTGTGCAAGTTGCTGCAATTCGTCGTCTCTTTGCTGCTCTAACTGTTGCAGTAAACGTTTTGTTTCCAGCACATCCGGATGAAATTCGGTATAGCGGATGAGTAAATTGTCCAGTTGCGATTGCAGCGCCCGGATACGGTCATCAAACTGGGTGGCCGGCCGGCCGGCACTGCCGGTAAAAGGCATAACCCCAAATACCGGTTCTTCACCTACCATTTGGCTTTTTGCAGATGCTAACCGGGTCTCCAGCTCGCGCAGAGTTAAACGCGCCTCTTCCAGTTTTTTCTTTTCATTATTTATCTGACTGTAATAGTCGTTTTCATTGCCTGGCAGTAAATTTAGCCGGTTTTTCTTGAAGTCTGACAACCTGAGCTCGGCTTCCATCAAGCGTCGTTCATAGTCAGTAATCTGACTGGTTAGAAACCGTTCTGCGGTCTGGGTATCGGCCCGGCTTGAGCCAAGCTGACCTTCGACAAAATTATTCAGCGTTTCCTGCACCACCTTAAGCGCGAGCTGTGGCTGCGGATTGCTGTAAGAGATAACATAAATATTTTCGCGCCCCGAGGCTGAAATGGTTATTGTTTTTTGCAGGGTATCAATCAGCTCTTCAAACTCTTTATCCGTCGTAGCAGTGATATCCAGATCGGTTGCACGGGCAATTTTCTCCAGATTAGGCCTGCTCAACAGAGTGCGTGCCATTAGTTTGATTTCATCATCGTTATTTGTTCTTAACGCCAAGCCTTGCAACAGGGGTTGCAATACGGTGCTGGTTTCAACATAAAGCTTGGCGTTAGCTTCGTAAGTTGGCGGCAGATTATAGACAAAAAACCAGCCAATCGGGCATACCAACCAAGCGGTAATAACGATATACCTGCGTCTAAGCCAAATGCCCTGAAGATAGGTATAAAGTTGCTCTATCGCTTGCTGTAACTCTTTCATTTATCACTCCCTGACTACTGTTACTGCTTAAACCCGATTCTTACTAATATTAGAACCAGGCTTCTGGAATAATAATGACATCTCCGGGCAAGATATCGACATTAGCCCCTATTTTTCCTTCCCTGATCAAATCATCCAGACGCAATTCGTAAGTCAGTTGACGACCATCTTTGACGCGAACTAATTTTGCACCATTGCCATTGGCAAATTCAGTTAAGCCCCCTACCTCGATCATTAGATCAAGCAATGTCATGTATTGGTTATAGTTAATCGACTTTGGATTGGTTGCAGCACCAATAACTCTAACCTGTTCACTATAAGGACCGACGAAACCATTCACCGACACTGTTACAACCGGGTCACGGATGTATTTGCTCAGTATCGCTTCCATATCGCGAGCAAGCTGTGTCGGCGTTTTACCGCTGACGACAACGTCTTCAACTAACGATGTGGTGATCTTACCATCTGGCCTGACAATAAAACTGCCCGACAGCTCGGGGTTGCGCCAGACAAAAATTGACACGGTGTCCTTAGGTCCGATCAGATACTGATAATTATCAACTGACGTCGTAAGTGAGTTTTGCACTGTGGCAGGAGGCAGGTAGTAGCTTTTACACCCAACCAGCAATAAGCTGGTAATAATCAAGAGGAAACCGCAATATCCGTTAGCAGATCTAGCCATCATAGTACAAATCCTTATTCTGATGCCTTTCTAATATAACTTAAAAATTTACCCTTGTGCTGCAAAAAATGAAAATTTAATTTTTGTTTTAGCCTAAAAACAGTATAATTAGTGAGCTAACCTATACAGGTTCAAGAGTAACCTGAAACGGCAATGGCTTCAACGCAATGGATGCAACAAGGATGTGGTTATGAGTAAAGCAACTCGTTACGGACGAAATACGATTGCAGATAAACTGTTTTTACTCAGCGAAGTTATACTGCTATCTGTCTCAAGCCTGCTAGCCAGCTATGCTATAAGTCTGTACTTTACCCCAGTGACAATAGAACATCAGTTGATTAATGCCGCGCTGTTTTCAGCATCGGTAATGCTCTGTGCTTTGTCAGTCGGCCTGTATGATCAAAAGCTACGCGAAGGGCAAAAAGGCATTATTAAGCGCGTGGTTATTACGCTGCTATTTAACGCCATATTACTGGAACTTATCGTTTTCCAGCTGTATCCGGCACTGCATATCAGCAGTTTATATCTGGCGATAGCTTCAGCAATTGCGGCCCTGCTTATTTCAGCGTTCAGAGCGCTGTTTCATTATCACGACGTCACCAGAATCAGTCGGCGACGGGTGCTGGTTTTGGGCGCGGGTGAACGCGCCTCGATAATCGAAAAGCGTATGCGGCGTAATGTCGATAAACGCAATTTCGAAATAGTTGGCTTTACGCCAATTGACGGTGATAAAGACGCCGGCATCGCCGAACACAAACTGGCCCGGTTCGATTATCAGACCGCATTGTTCCAGTATGTGATGGAACATCAGATAGACCAGCTGGTCATTGCCTGTGATGAACGCCGCAACATGCTACCGGTCGAACATTTATTTAAGTGTAAAACCCGTGGCATTGATGTTATTGAAATTCTTGATTTTATTGAGCAAGAAACCGGACAAATCGCAGTTAACCTGATTTACCCAAGTTGGGTTATTTATGCCAATGGCCTGGATCTTAATCAGCGCTTTAAAACCAACCTCGATTACAAACTCAATGCAGTGTTAGCTGTGTTGATGCTGGCACTAACCTGGCCAGTCATGTTAATAACGGCTCTGCTCATTTATCTGGAAGATGGCCGGAAATCCGGCACCTCGGTATTTTACCGTCAGTTACGGGTAGGTATCGATGGCAAGCCATTTTATATAATAAAATTTCGCAGCATGCGCTCTGATGCGGAAAAAAATGGCGCCCGCTGGGCCAGCGCCAATGATGACCGGGTCACCCGGGTTGGTAAAATTATCCGCAAGTATCGTATTGACGAGTTGCCACAACTTATCAACGTACTAGCCGGTGATATGGGTTTTGTCGGACCAAGACCTGAGCGGCCAGAATTTGTTAATCAACTGGTTAAAGATATTCCCTATTACAACCATCGGCATAATGTAAAACCCGGTCTTACCGGTTGGGCACAGCTGAAGTATCCTTATGGTGCTACGGCTGAAGATGCACAGGAAAAACTGAAATTTGACCTGTACTACATTAAACATCGTAGCCTGATGCTGGATTTAATGATCCTGGTTAGAACGGTAGAAATTGTGCTGTTTGGCAAGGGGCGTTGACATTAATGGTAGTAGCGTCAACCCGATATAATGCCTTAACTGTCGATGTAGAAGATTATTTTCACGTTGCTGCCTTCGACACTACGGTGTCGAAGCAGCAATGGCCTGATTTACCTCAGAGAGTTGTTAGAAACACCGAAATCTTGCTGCAGCAATTTGACGTGCATCAGGCCAAAGCCACGTTTTTTATCTTAGGTTGGGTGGCAGAACGTTTTCCGCAGTTGGTACAGCAAATCCATGCTGCCGGCCATGAAGTGGCCAGCCATGGCTACGCGCATGCAAAAGCATCGGTACAAAGCCAGCCTGAATTTTTACAGGATATTCAACGCGCTAAAGCCCTGTTAGAAGATATAACCGGCAGCCCTGTAACAGGCTACCGGGCACCAAGTTTTTCTATTGGCAAAAGCAATGAATGGGCTTTCGCTACCTTGCAACAAGCAGGTTATTTTTACAGTTCAAGCACTTACCCAGTTGTACACGATTTGTATGGTACGCCAGACTGGCCTCAGCAACCGTATAAGCGAACCGAAGGTATTTGGGAATGTCCAATGCCGGTATTAAATAAAGCCGGTAAACAATGGCCGATTGCCGGCGGTGGTTATTTCCGCTTATTGCCGTACTGGTTGAGTAAAAAATGTATCGACAGTTATTTAAAGCAAAGCGACTCGCCATATATGTTCTACTTCCATCCGTGGGAAATAGATCCACAGCAACCGCGCTTTGCCAGTGCGCCGTTTAAATCTAAGTTCAGACACTACACTAATTTAGATCGGATGGAAGCCAAGCTGGTGCGTTTGCTACAAGACTATCAGTGGCGTAGTATCCGGGAAGTATTTCAGCCGTATTTTGTATAACGTAAGGGAATCGGATGTATCAACTGCATACATTGTCGCTCAGGGACGAGCAGGCCATGGCGTGGGACAGCTTTGTTAACGCCAGCGACGATGCTACTTTTTTTCACTTATCCGGCTGGCAGCAAGTCCTTGCCGATGTCGGGCATCAATGTTACTACCTGTATGCTACTGAAAATAACCATATTGTTGGAGTTTTACCTTTAGCTCGGGTAAAAAGCCTGTTATTTGGCGACGCCCTGGTGTCAACGCCCTTCTGCGTCTACGGCGGTGCAGTTGGCGCGCCGCCGGTAAAACGTTATCTGGAGCAACAGGCGATACAGCTTGCTACCAGATTGCAGGTGCAACATATTGAGTTTCGCTATAAAACTGCGCAAGACAATAACTTAGCTACCCGCAGCAGCCACGCTTATTTTGCCTGTGAGCTGGCAGATACAGCTGAGCAAATCCTGGCGAATGTGAAGAAAAAACAACGTGCTGTATTGCGACATGCGCTGAATGAAAATCTGCAATTCAGCCTTGATAGTGATACTACCGAGTTTTATCACACTTATTCACAGAGTGTGCGCAACCTTGGGACACCGGTATTTAGTCAGGCCTTCTTCGATAAAATCATGGCCGTGTTTGCCGGGCAGGCAGACATTTTAACGGTACGACAACACAACAAAGCCGTGTCGTCTGTGCTGAGCTTTTACTATAAAAACGAAGTTCTGCCTTATTATGGCGGCGGCATACTGCAGGCAAAAGAGCTGAAAAGTAACGACTTTATGTATTATCAGCTGATGTGTCATGCCCGCAGTGACAAAGGCTGTGATCGCTATGATTTTGGCCGCAGCAAAATCGACTCAGGCGCCTACCATTATAAAAGACACTGGGGCATGCAAGCGGTAGAACTGCCCTATCAGTACCAACTGATCACTGCAAAACAACTGCCGAACCTTAGCCCGAACAATCCGCGCTACCAATATTTTATCAAGCTATGGCAAAAACTTCCGCTTGGTGTGAGTCAGTGGCTGGGGCCTAAACTATCGAGATATCTGGGATGACAGCGATGATCAAACCACCCTTGCTTATGTTAGTGCACCGTATCCCTTATCCGCCAAATAAAGGCGATAAAATACGCTCGTTTCATCTGCTAAAAAATCTCAGTCAGCACTACAGCATTTATCTGGCCTGCTTTATTGACGATCCTTACGACGAGCAGTATCTGCCTGAACTGCAACAGTGGTGCGCAGATGTTTGCTGCATAAGATTACATAAAAAGCCCGCCATGCTACGTGGCTTAACGGCATTTTTAACCAATAAAGCCGTTACCCTACCTTACTATTACAGCAGCGACGTACAGCGCTGGGTCAATAAAACGGTGACTCAACACGGTATTAACCAGGTATTGGTTTACAGCTCAGCTATGGCACAGTATGTAGAGCAGCAGCCAAAGTTAACGACTAAAGTCATTGATTTTGTCGATATAGACTCAGACAAGTGGCAACAATATGCACAGCGCAGCAGTGGAATTAAGCGTTGGTTTTACCAACGCGAAGCCAGGTTGCTGCAACGCTATGAAATAGACATCTGCCATCAGTTTGACCGCAGCTTGTTTGTGTCAGAAGATGAAGCGACAGCCTTTCGCGCCTTATTGCCCGCCTCCATACAACATAAGGTATCGAGTCTGAGTAATGGCGTAGATACAGAATTTTTTGACCCTAAAGTGTTGCTGCCTGAAGCAGAAATAAACTTGCCGGCACAGTATCTGGTATTTACCGGCGCCATGGATTACTGGGCTAATGTTGATGCCGTACGCTGGTTTTGTCAGCAGGTATGGCCAGCCTTACGGCAGCAGTATCCGGCATTACAATTTTTGATTGTTGGCGGCAATCCGCATCCGGACGTTAAAGCATTGTCTCAGATAGCTGGTGTTGTTGTTACCGGCCGGGTTGCCGATGTCAGGCCCTATCTGAAATCGGCCCTGTTTGCCGTCGCGCCAATGTTAATTGCCCGGGGTATACAAAATAAGGTGCTTGAAGCGATGGCGATGAATAAAGCTATCCTCTGCACGCCGATGGCAATGGAAGGTATTAATGCCCCGTTGAGCGCAGCGACTCAGGTTGCAGAGGGTGCCGAAGCTTTTATTCAGCTTGCTTTAACTATGTTGGCTGAGTCCGGGCAACACAGCAGCAACCGGCAATGGATTATGCAGCATTTTAGCTGGCAATATACCCTGACTAAGCTGAACAGTTTTATTCAACCTGAGGCGGCATGATGCACAAGCCAAAGCAGCTTATCGCTTATTTATCTATGCTGGCCGTAGCGCTGATCAGCTATGTGTTGCTATATGCACAAACCTGGCTGGATATGGAACGGGTATGGCGCAGCTCTGCAACGTACAACCATTGTTATCTGATCATACCAATTAGTATTTGGCTATTCAGCCGGCGAAAATCCAGCACTGTGCCAACCGCTGCAGACAATAGCAAGCTGGGTTTTGGCTTGCCCTTGTTGCTGCTGTGTCTGCTGCAATTGTTATATCTGGCAGGTTTTGCCAGCGGCATAGCCTTGCTTATGCACATCGCTGCCGTATTGTCGTTGCAAGCTCTGCTGTGGCTGGCACTTGGCAATCAAAATGCAAAACTGCATTGTTTTGCTATTGGCTACCTGATATTTCTGTTGCCATTTGGCGATGAACTGTCGCCGCTATTGCAGCATTTTACTGCAGACCTTACGGTATTTTTGCTGCAATTGGCAGCTGTTCCGGTGTTTCGTGAGGGTTTGTACCTGGCGACGCCGGTTGGGCTGTTTGAAGTAGCTGAGGCTTGCTCCGGCTTGCGTTTTCTAATCGCCTCTATTGCTATTTCAGTGCTGTATGCTTATCTGACCTACAACAAACTGGTAAAACAACTGTTGTTTGTATTCGCTATGGTGGTGGTGTCGATCTTCGCCAATGGCGGACGTGCCTTTATGTTGGTTTATATTGGTGAAAAAACTAATATGGCTTATGGTTTTGGTGCCGATCACTTTCTGTACGGCTGGTTGTTTTTTGGCGCTGTGCTAATGGCTGGTTTTTGGCTTGGTAGCCGTTTCGCCGACAGCAATACCGAATTGCACCCCGCCACTTTAGTCAAACCACTGTACCAGCAACAACATGCGCTGGCATTACCGATGTTAGCCATAGCGTTGCTGGCAACCATGCTGTACCAACAAAGCCTGCCAAGCGTTAAACCGCCATTGCAGCCGGCAACACTAGCTCTGCCGATAGAAAACAGCGTAGTACCTGACAAATCAGACTGGGGCATCACCTTTGTTGACAGCCTGCAGCTGGGCCATCAATCAGACGAAACCAACACGGAGTATTTTGTCGCCGTTTACGCCAACAACCAAAAACCAGGCAAATTAGTCAGCTGGAACAACAGGTTGTTTAACATTGATGTCTGGTTTATGACAGACCGGCAATCGAACAACGGCATCACCTTGTTGCAGCTAAAAAATCAGGCGCAGCAATACCGTTCAGTGTTGTACTGGTACCAAATCGGCCAGATTAAAACCAGTAGCCTGGCGCAGGTGAAGTTTTATCAGGCCTGGCATTTGTTGTCGGGTAAATCCGGCCCGGCCAGTATTTTTGCAGTATCAGCCCAGGGCCCGTTAACCGCCGACATGCAACGGCAATTGCAGCTGGCGGCGGCAAAACTTTCTGCACAGCCTTTAATCAACACTGGTTCGCCAGCATTATGACCATCAAAAAGCCGGTGCATGTCACCCATCTGATCTGGCATTTTGGCACCGGCGGGCTGGAAAACGGCGTGGTAAATTTGATCAATCATTTGCCGGAAGGTGAATTTACACACAGCATTATTACCCTTACCGGTCATCAGCCTGAATTTGCTGCCCGGATCCAGACAAATAATGTGCGCTTTTACTGTCTTAATAAACGTGAAGGCCATGATTGGGCAATTTTGCCAAGGCTGAATACTTTACTGAAAAAACTTAAACCCGATGTTTTGCATAGCCGGAATCTGGCTACGCTGGAGTTGCAGCTGGTTGGCTGGTTACGCAAGGTACCGTTGCGACTGCATGGTGAACACGGCTGGGACAGTTACGATATTGGTGGCAGCAATAAAAAATACCAGATACTGCGGCGCCTGTTACACCGTTTTGTGCACCGGTTTATCTGCCTGTCGGCGGAATCCGAGCACTACCTGATACATAAGGTCGGCGTGCCCGGCTCAAAGCTGCTACGCATTTGCAATGGCGTAGACACAGAGAAATTCGGCCAGGCACAAGCCCAAGAGCTGGATAGTTTAGGTTTGGTCGCAACGCCCTCCCCGCTTATCATCGGTTCTGTTGGCCGGCTGGCCAAGATTAAAAACCAGGCATTATTGATCAATGCTTTTGCTTTATTATGCCATCAGCAACCTGAGCTTATGCAACAGTGCAAATTGTTGTTGGTTGGCGATGGCCCTTGCAAGGCAGAGCTGGAGCAATTGGCAACGCAGCACCAGCTACAAAACCGCATTGTTTTTGCAGGCAACCGTACAGATGTCGCGCAATTGATGGCGTGCCTGAATGTCTTTGTATTGCCGTCGTTAGCTGAAGGGATTTCCAACACTATTCTCGAAGCAATGGCCGCCGGCATCCCGGTTATCGCAACTAACGTAGGCGGTAATCCTGAGTTATTGCCAAAGCCGCTGCACCAAACAAACCTGGTAGCATCAGACGACGTTGCGGCACTGGCCACAGCAATGTTGCGCTACGTCAGCTCAGAGCAAGCGCGTTTCGACGATAGCCAGTTAGTAAAAAAGCATTGCCAGCAGCACTTTAGTATCGCTAGGATGGTAGAGCGTTACAGGACGTTATACGAAATGACAAGGAAGCAAATTTAACTATGTGTGGTATTGCCGGTATTTATCAGCTCACAGAGCAGTCGACGCCTGAGCACAGCATTTTATCACGGATGAACGATAGCCAGTGGCACCGCGGCCCGGATGCCGGTGACTACTTTTACCAGCCAACTATTGGCCTGGCACACCGGCGCCTGTCCATTATCGATATTGCTGGCAGTCCACAACCGATGCAAAGTAGCAATGCCCAGGCTTGCATTGTATTTAATGGCGAAATTTATAACTTTGCCGAACTACGCGCCGAGCTCAGCGCTCTTGGCCATCAGTTTAATACCCATGGTGATACCGAAACCATTCTAAACGCCTGGCTGGAATGGGGACCTGCCTGCGTACAGCATTTACGCGGCATGTTCGCTTTTGCTATTTGGGATAAGACGCAACAGTGTGTGTTTCTTGCCCGAGACAGGCTGGGTATTAAACCGCTGTTTTACTCATTGCTGGATAACGGCGACTTTATATTCGGTTCAGAGCTAAAAGTGCTGCGCCATCATCCTGACTTTAAGCATAATCTGCGTCACAGTGCCATTGAAGACTACTTTACCTTTGGCTATGTGCCTGAACCTCATACTATTTATCAGCACAGTTATAAACTCAGCCCTGGCCATACATTATTGCTTAAACATGGCAGCGCCCGCTTACCAGAGCCAGAACAATACTGGGATCTGCCAACTCAATGGGACACAGCACTCAGCAGCGACACCTTACAACAACAGTTAATTGACCGCTTGCGTGAAGCGGTCAAGATCAGGCTGGTAGCAGAAGTGCCGCTGGGGGCTTTTCTGTCTGGCGGCGTCGACTCCAGCGCGGTTGTCGCCATGATGGCAGGCCTGCAATCTGAGCCGGTAAATACCTGCTCAATCGGTTTTGATAACCCCAAATACAATGAAACAGAATTTGCCCGTCAGGTCGCTGCGCGCTACAACACCGCCCATCAGGAAAACATCGTCGGTGAAAATGACTTCGATTTGCTCGATAAACTGGCCGATTTATATGATGAACCTTATGCCGACAGCTCAGCGATGCCAACTTACCGCGTGTGCGAAATGGCCAGGCGTAGCGTTACCGTAGCGCTAAGTGGCGACGGTGCGGATGAACTTTTTGCCGGTTACCGCCGCTACAAACTGCATATGCACGAGCAGCGCCTACGCAATATGTTGCCGCTGGCACTGCGCAAACCTTTATTTGGTGTGTTGGGTAAGCTCTATCCCAAGCTCGACTGGGCACCACGCTTTTTACGCGCCAAAACCACTTTTCAATCACTGGCGTTAGACACCGTTGCCGGTTATCACAACTCTATCGCGATTTTGCGGGATGATCAGCGCAGCGCGCTATTTTCCGACGACCTCAAACGTAAGCTCAAAGGTTACAATTCAATTGAGGTATTTCGCCGCCACGCCGCCAAAGCAGCAAAACTTGATCCGTTAAAAATAACCCAATATCTGGATATGAAAACTTATTTGGTCGGCGATATCCTCACCAAGGTAGATCGTGCTTCTATGGCACACTCCCTGGAAGTGCGGGTACCGTTTTTGGATCATAAATTTGTTGAATGGGCTTTTACTGCTGAATCTGAAGCCAATTTACAGCACGGCGTAGGCAAACTGGGATTAAAAAAAGCGCTCGAGCCGCATTTACCACATGACGTTTTGTACCGGCAAAAAATGGGCTTTGCAGTTCCACTCACCCAATGGTTTCGTGGTCCTTTAAAACAACAGCTTACAGATAAGGTGCTGTCAGACACCATGCTTAATAGTGGTTATTTTAATGCAGCTGAATTAAAACGTCTGGTCTCAGACCATTGCAGCGGTCGAAAAGATAACAGTGCGGCACTTTGGAGCTTGTTGATGTTTGCTGCATTTTTACAGCGGAGCCCATCGTGAAAATCTTACATATATTTGACCATTCTCTGCCGTTACACAGTGGCTATACGTTCCGCTCGCGCGCGATATTACAGCAGCAACGCCAGATGGGATATGTTACCTGCCATGTTACCAGCCCAAAACACGGAGATTGCGCACAACCGGTTGAAACTGTCGAGCAGCTGACTTTTTATCGCACAAAAGCCTATGACAGTTGGTTCTGGCGTTTGCCGCTGCTAAAAGAACTTGCTGTGGTACTGGCGCTAAAACGGCGTCTGACCGACGTCATTCAGCAGGAAAAGCCTGACATTTTGCATGCCCACTCCCCGGCACTGAATGGTCTGGCCGCGTTATGGGCTGCGCGCAAAGCCAGGTTACCAGTGGTTTATGAAATCCGTGCCTTTTGGGAAGACGCTGCAGTTGATCACGGTACCAGTAAAGAATTCGGCTGGCGTTACAACCTGACCAGAGCGCTCGAAACTTACGTCGCCCGGCATGCCGACGCAGTAACCACCATTTGTCAGGGGTTAAAGCAGGATTTAGTAGCCCGCGGTATCGATGATAGCAAAATCACTGAGATCCCCAATGCTGTCGATCCGACACAGTTTCAACCTATTACCAGCAGAAACAGTGAACTTGAACTGACATACCAGTTAAAAAATAAGCCGGTACTGGGCTTTATCGGCTCATTCTATGCTTACGAAGGGTTAGATTTATTGCTACGCGCCCTGCCATTGATCCGGGCTAAAATACCCTCTGCCATGGTATTGCTGGTAGGCGGTGGGCCGCAGCAAGAACAGTTAAAGCAGTTAATCAGCCAGCTTAAGCTGGATGATGCAGTGCTGATGCCTGGCCGGGTGCCGCACCATCAAGTTATGCAGTATTACAGCCTGATCGACTTATTGGTATATCCGCGCAAAGCCATGCGGCTGACCGAATTAGTTACGCCGCTTAAGCCACTTGAAGCCATGGCGCAGGGCAAGACCCTGCTGGCCTCTGACGTAGGTGGGCATCTGGAACTGATAGAGCATGGTAAAAACGGCTGGTTATTTCAGCGCGATAATATTGAAGATCTGGCTGAGCAGGCAATCAGAGCGCTAACCCAACGCGAACGTGATCACGACATAGCCGAAAACGCCTATCATTACATCAACACACAGCGTAACTGGGCAGTTTCAGTAGGCCGCTATCACAATGTTTATGGACGCCTGACAGGCAAAGCGGTATGAATATCCTTACCGTCAGCACGCTGTACCCCAATAACCTGCAACCCCGACATGGTATTTTTGTCGAGACCCGCTTACGTAAACTGAAACAAGCCTACCCGCAGTGCAATATTACCGTGTTGGCTCCCATTCCGTGGTTGCCGTTTTCTGCGGCCTTATCGGCTAAATATCCACATTTTAACGCTATCGAACAGCAGCAAAACCGGTACGACATCAGTATTTATCATCCGGCCTACCTGGCTTTGCCTGGCTTAGGCATGTACAGCAATCCCTGGACCTTGTATCGCAGCCTGAAAAAACAAGTCATGGCGTTAGTCAAACAAGGCAGACGGTTTGACATTGTCGATGCACATTATATTTACCCCGATGCCGTCGCCGCAGTCTGGCTGGCACAAGAACTGGGGTTGCCGATCACCGCCACTGCGCGCGGTAGCGATATTAACCTGCTGCCCCGCTACACCTGGCCACGGGCGCTGATACGCCGGGCCCTGGCTAAGGTCGATGTCGCCATAGGCGTCTGTCAGGCCCTGACAACGCAAATACATCAGCTGCAACCGGCAGTAAAGCAAAGTATTACCATAAGAAACGGTGTAGATACCGCTTTGTATTATCCGTTGCCCGAGCGTGAGCAGTTAAGATCAGAGCTCGGATATAAGCATTTTTGTATGTTATCGGTGGGCAATCTTGTCGCGCTCAAAGGCCATGACAAAACCATTGCGCTGTTAATTCAGCTTCCAGACGCGCAGCTGTTTATCGCCGGCGAGGGCCCGCTGCTGCCACAATTGCAAGCCCAGGTAAATCAACTTGGCCTGTCGCAGCGCGTGCATTTTCTTGGTTACCAATCTCAGCAACAGTTACGTCAGCACTACAACGCCGCCGACTGTCTGGTGCTGGCTTCAAGCAGCGAAGGCTGGGCCAATGTTTTGTTAGAAGCCATGGCATGCGGTTGTCCGGTTGTGGCAACCCCAGCCGGTGGCACACCGGAAGTGGTTGCTCATCCGCATGCCGGAGTACTGAGTACAGATTTTTCTGCCGATGCCTTGCTCAGCGCTTTGTTAACTTTGCAGCAAAATATGCCAGCGCGCGAAGATGTCAGCGCCTATGCCAGTACACTGAGTTGGGATCAGTCGATAGTTTTATTAAAACAAACTTTTGATACCGTAGTGCAGCAACACGGCAACGGTGGCTTAGCAGAGGGAAAGCGCTATGTTGGATAGTTTGTATTTGTTGTTTGATATTAGCGCCTTAGTTGTGCTGTTTTACTGGGCAACTAAGCAGGAAGAATAATAATGCGCGATTTATTACTGGTTATTTTCTTTTTCATCGTGGTGTACTTCACCTTTAAACGCCCGTTTATCGGCGTCTGTGCCTGGATATGGATTGCACTTACGGCGCCCACCTTATGGGCTTTTGGTTTTTCAACTCATTTGCGCTTAAATCTGAGCATTGTATTGATCACTTTTATTGCCTACGTCGTGGCAGAAAAAAACAAGTCGGTCCATTTAAGTAAAATTGGCTGGCTGGTGCTGTTATTTTGTTTCTGGACATTTTTGTCCTCGCTGACTCACATCACCTACGAAACCGCAAAAATATGGGGTTACTTCGTTGATTTTATAAAAGTGGTAATGCTGTTCTTCTTTGCAATACTGCTGCTGAAAAAACGCTACCAAATAGATACCTTTATTTGGTGCATAGTGTTGTCTGTCTCCTCTTATGCCGGTATGGAAGGACTAAAGTTCTTACTGTCCGGCGGTGGGCATGAGGTAGTTGGACGCGCTGGCGTTATTCAGGATCGCAACGATTTTGCCGTTGCAATTAACATGTCGCTGCCGTTAATCGCGTATTTATATTTTACCGCTAAACATAAACTTATCCGCTTAGGCCTGCTTGGCCTTGCGGCGCTGAATGTAATAGCGGTTATCGGTACTTATTCGCGCGGCGGCTTTATTGGCCTGGCAATTTTGGCTATCGCGTTCTGGTGGCGTTCCAAGTACAAAATCCCCCTGGCGCTGCTGGCATTTCTGTTGGTACCCATTTTGTACCAAAAAGCGCCGGAAGACTGGCGGGAGCGGCAAACCACCGTTGCTACAGCAGCCACTGAAGATAGCTCTTTTATCGGGCGTTTGTGGGCCTGGAAAATCTCGAGCATGATAGCGCTGGATCACCCTTTAACCGGTGGCGGTTTTCGTGCTGTTACTAATCCGATTGTCTGGAGCAACTATGCCCCTTATACCGCTGACTTTGGCCCGATACAAACACCCGCTATCCCGCCAGAACTGCGGCCCAAAGCCGCACACAACATCTATTTTCAGGTTTTGGGGGATCATGGCTTTGTCGGCTTGATAATCTTCCTGGCTATGTTGGGCAGCACTTATTTCAGTAATCTTCGTACCAATAAGCTTTGCCGAAACCAACCCGAACACCTATGGTTGTACCATTTAAGCAGCGCGCTGAACTTATCTATCATTGGTTACGGCATTACCGGTGCCAACGTCAGCCTGGCGTATTTTGATTTACTCTATGCGGTGTTAGCCATAGTGGTGGCGATGCAGCTGCTGCGCCCCGCAACAGCTGTGGTAAAAACACGGAGCCAGTTTTGAGTAACGCACACCCGGGCTTAGGCAAAAAGATTGCAATTGGTGCAGCCTGGTCTGTGCTAACCCGGCTTAGCATTAAAGGCCTGGGATTTATCAGCACTATTATTTTAGCCCGGCTGCTGTTTCCGGCCGATTTCGGCATTATGGCCGCATGTATGGCAATGGTGGCCTTTTTTGAAATATTCACCAGCTTCAGTTTTGATATCAACATTATCCAAAAAGATAATGTAACCGATGACACCTTAAACAGTGCCTGGACCTGCAAGCTACTGTCAGGTTTGTTGCTGGCGATATTGCTGTTTATTGCCAGCCCCTGGATCAGTGCATTTTTTAACGATGCCCGGTTAACACTGGTGGTGCAGGCAGTTGCCTTTATTCCGCTAATAAAAAGTGCAGAAAATATCGGCTTTGTACTGTACCGCAAAAATCTTGACCTGAAAAAAGAGTTTAATCTGGAAGTCATTGCCAAGGTATTGTCTTTCGCCGTCACCATTGCTGCGGCGTTTTACTGGCAAAACTACTGGGCGCTGGTTATCGGCATGTTTAGTAATGCTATAGCGCGCGTATTGTTAAGTTATGCAATGCATCCTTACCGCCCCGCTTTCGGTTTAAACCAGGCGGCAGAGTTATTTCGCTTTTCTAAATGGCTGCTGCTTAATAACTTACTGATTTTCCTTAATCATAAAGTTACAGATCTAATTATCGGCAACAGAGCAAATACCACAGAACTGGGCTATTACAGTGTAAGTTATGAAATATCTAATTTACCCACCACAGAATTGGTGTTTCCGCTTAGCCGCGCGATCTTTCCGGGCTACTCGCTGGTCAAGTCAGACATTAATGCACTACGAGATATGTTTTTGAAAATTACTGCTGTAGTGTTGTTTTTTGCTGCGCCAATTTGCTTTGGCTTTTATGCTGTCGCACACGAAGCGGTTGCGCTTTTCTTGGGTGATAAATGGCTTAACATAGTGCCGATGGTGTCGATCTTAGCATTTTATGGCTTAAGCCGCTGTGCCGTGCAAAATATGGGCAACGTTTTCGTCGCTTTAGGTAAACCCCATATCAGCACCTATATTTCGCTGTCGCGCTTAATTGTGATCGTGCCATTACTGTTGTACGCGGTATCACACTACGGTGCACTGGGTGCCGCCGGCACTGTACTGGCAGTATCCCTGATAACTTTACCCATCAGCTTCTGGACCTGCAGCCTACTGTTAAAATTCACGCTGCGCCAGGTTGTGATGCTGTTTGCTTTTCCGATAATTGCCGCCGTCATCATGACACTGGCAATTAAACTGCTGGGCTATGTTTTACAGCAACAGCAAGTACACTCCGTTGCAGTACTGTTGCTGGCCAAAGTCGCTACCGGCGCTTTCTGTTATGTCGCCATGGCTGCATTATACTTAGGCTACATCACAAAAAATGAATTTTGGCTGCAACTGCTTCACACGTTAAAGGCCAGAATAATTGCCCGGCGTTCGCCAAAGGATTTCCAGGGATGACTAAACAACAAAGCGGAGCGACAGTGGCTCAGCCTAAACACTTTTTGTTAGCCGGCTATGTCGGCGGTATCAATGTAGGTGATGAAATTCTTACCGCCGCAGTAGCAGCACATATCAGCCGGCACTACAGCAGCAACATTACAATAGCCTCTGGCCAACCGGCTTTAAGCCAGACCTATATCGGTAACAGCTATAACTACGTTGAAGCCTATTATCCGGGGCAACCGCTTAACACTAAAGGCCTGCTAAATCTTGTCCGAGCGATCCGCCAGGCAGATATTATTGTGTTTGTTGGCGGTGGCTTATTACAGGATGCTCACAGCACCAAGCTGATCCAGCACTGTGCTTTTATTGCCTCTGTCGCCAAAGTAATGAATAAACCGGTAATGTCATTTGGTATCGGCGCCGGCCCGATAAAATCTGCGCAAGGTGTCAAACTCAGCAACCTGTTTTTGCACGCCAACGACGTACTCTATTGCCGTGACAGCTACTCGGTTGAATATATACAACAACACCTGGCGCCACAGCCCGACACGATAAAACAGGGTTACGACAGCATTTTTTTACAAGGGCAGCAGCCGGCCGACACAGCACAGCATAAAGTTGTTGGGCTCTGTTACCGCCATTGGCCAGGCCTTGAGCAATCCACGCTGTTGCGCCTGACACAGCAGTTAATTGACAATGAATATGCGGTCGTTTTTATGCCGTATGAAAAAAGTGACATTGCGCTGTACCACAGTCTTAAACAACAATTCGGTGACCAGATCCAATTGTCCACAGAGCAAAATATTGCCGCAACGCTTGGCACTATCAGCGCTTTGCACGGCCTAATTTCTATGCGTTTACATGCAAACCTGCTGGCGATACTGGCCGGCGTACCCTGTGTGGCGCTGTCTTATGATCCTAAACTAAGCAGCGTACTAAAAAGCGTAGGCTACGGCCAAAACGTGCTGCCTTTGTCGGCATCAGCAGAGGATATTTTGCATCTGCTGCAACATCCACCTGCAGCCACACAGCAGCACTTGCTGCAACAAGCCATAGCAAAGAATGCCGGTTGTTTTAGTGATGCAATAAACCTTAGCCTGGCACGCCAAACCCCATTCTCTGCTGTAAAAAAAGTTGCGCTGACAGCATATTGGTACCGCAGCTTAGTGCTCGCTCCGGCTACCCGGCGCGTCGCTGTGGCAATAGCCCCGGTATTTAATAAGCTGCTGCCCGGCTCGCTAAAAGCCTGGATCAGACGAAAACTTGGATTTAACTGGTAATTTAAGGCTGACAGCAATGAAGATTGGCATTGTAACCACCTGGTTCGAACGCGGCGCGGCTTACGTCTCCAGACAATTTAGGGATGTGCTGGCAAGCGAGCACGATGTATTTATTTATGCCCGCGGCGGTGAACAATTCGCTATTGGCGATGCAAACTGGGACCTGGACTACGTCACCTGGGCCAAAAAGCCCGCTACCTTTGCCTTTACTGACATTAACCTGGAAGATTTTAAGCACTGGTTAATTAGCAACAACATTGAGCTGGTTATTTTTAACGAACAAAAAATCTGGGCACCGGTTATGTTATGCCGTGAGCTGAAGATTAAAACCGGCGCTTACATCGATTACTACACAGAACAAACTGTCGATATGTTTGCGCTGTATGACTTTCTAATTTGCAATACACTTAAGCATCGCAGCGTCTTTGCCTGGCATCCGCAGTGTTTATTTATCCCCTGGGGTACAGATACATCATTGTATCAGCCCAAAGCCGAACCAACTGCCCAGCCTGGTGGTGTTACGTTTTTTCACTCCGCCGGCATGAGCCCATATCGCAAGGGCACCGATTTGCTGCTGCAAGCCTTTGCGTTATTAACCGGTGATGCAAAGCTATATTTGCACAGCCAGGTGCCCCTTAAAACGGCGTTTCCACAGCTAACTGACAACATTGATGAGCTACTGGCCAAACAACAGCTGTTTATTCACGAAGGCACGGTAGCCGCCCCCGGCTTGTACACTAAGGGCGATGTGTATGTTTACCCGTCAAGGCTGGATGGTATTGGCCTGACGATCCTAGAAGCCGCTTCAGCCGGCTTACCGGTTATCGTGCCGGATTATGGCCCGATGAACGAGTTTGTTGCCGCAGATATCAACGGCCGCACAGTGGCGATAGATAAGCTCTGGGCACGCTGGGATGGCTATTACTGGCCACAATGCGAAGTTAACATAGCAGCACTGGCAGCGGCCATGCAAAGCTATGTTGATAACGCCAGCAGCATGCCTCAGTACGCCAGGCAAGCGCGGCAATATGCCGAAAAGCATTTTAACTGGCAACACAACAGTGCTGAACTGGCGCAGCGGCTTACTCAGGTCACACTCCAACCTGCCGATGCTGTGCGTGGTGCAGAGCAACAGGCACGTAAATATGATGCCACCCTGTTTCAACGTCACGCTAAATCGGCACGGCAACGCTGGAAGGAGAATTTTGCCGAGCAAAATCCAGTGGTATACCGGCTGTTACATAGCCTGAAATCAGCCCTGAAGCGCGGCTAACCATGCATTTTATCGTATTAGCCCCTAACGACTGGCATGGCCCCTGGATGAACCGGCAACACCTGTTCAGCCGCATCGGGTTAACACACCAGGTAACATACTCAACAGGGCCTTTGTATTTCTGGCAACGAAGCAGTACTGCGTTTGCGCAAGCACCGCTGTTTTCACAGCACAACCATGTTGACAACGTTAGCTTGTTTACGCCATCTAAGCTGATGCTGCGCCTGCCCAAAGTTCAGTTCATCGATCAGGCAGTATGTAAACAGTTTGCCCGCGCCGTTACAGCCGGCAGTAAGGCACACAGCAGCTGCTTATACCTGTTTCACCCCGAGTATGCTGACTATGCCAACCATATTGCTCACCACAAGCTGGTTTATCACGCCTACGATGATTTCTCCATGCAAGGTGATTATTCGTTATTAGCAGATAAAGAATTGGCACTGCTTACTAAAGCTGATGTGGTTTTTGCCTCGTCACAACGGATCCAACAGCGCCTGGCTGCGTTATCCGGCAGACAAGACATCGTGTTTCTGCCCAATGGCGTTGACTACGAACTGTTCTCCCGGGCTCAGGCAGAACCCGATGATCTCAAAGCGATCCCACAGCCACGTGTTGCATATACCGGCTCGATAAACCGTAAAGTTGACCTGGAGTTATTGCTTGAGCTGGCCACACGGCTGCCATCTGTGCACTTTGTTTTAATTGGTGCTGTTGGTAAGCTGGATAGCAACGCTACTGTTACTGCGCTTAGTGCACTGCACAATGTACATTTTCTCGGCGCAAAGCCGGTAAAGACAATTGCCGCCTATATGCAACATGCCGATATTAACATCATGATTTATAAGGCAGACAGCAGCACCTGGGCGATATCAGGTTATCCACTGAAGTTGCACGAGTATCTGGCTGCAGGTAAGCCGGTGCTTAGCGCACCACTGGATGCAGTAGTTCCGTTTGCATCGGTATTAACGTTGGCTAACAATGTTGATGAATGGCAAAGCGCAATTGAGCAGCAGATTAACGCCTTGCCCGACCCAGAGCAGGTAGCAGCACGCCAGGCTGTGGCCCGGCAAAACACCTGGGATATGCGTGTCAGGCAAATTCTGCAAACGCTGGAGCTGCTGTAAATAGAAAATTAAATTTCTACTTTGAGATCAGTCTTTTAATTCTATTTTTATACCAAAGAATATTTTTATGGATTTTTCTAAACCTTTCTCTCAACTGCCTGTTCTCTTCAAAATCTTTTGGTAATAGTGCTTTGGCCCAATCATTTAATTGCAGATCTACAATTAAATGAACCCGGCTAATGTCACTGTCATTCATTACTGAATGTGGAAAAGTGAAATCGCCATACCAACACTCACCTTGCTGCCATTTTCGTCGGACAAAACCAAGTCTAAACTTCACATTTTTATCTGTTCTTATTGGAATGTGTATGCGTAAATAGCCAAAATCAGCTGACTCCACCGGATCATAGTGAGGCAATACTTTACTACCTGGAGGTAAAGCACTTAAACGCGCCATAAGAATGGGCGCTTTAAACGAATCCAGCACTTTTTGAAAATAAGCACACTCGTTCAGCACTATGGTAGGTATCGCCGGTTCATCGCCATAACCCAGATCACCTGAGTGATCATAATTCACACGCCCACCAGCATAAATCAAATTAAGCGTTTTCCAATTACCATCATGATATTTTAGTGGATGTGTATACATTTGATGGTTCTCTGCTTTTTCAAGGTCTTTAAGCAGTAGGCTTGCATCAAACGAAAATGGAAGACGATGTACAATATTTATATCAAACATACTGCCCTCTAACGATAGATATTTCATATCACGCTTTCAGTATATTAATAAACATGTAAAAGCACATGTTAAAACGTTTTAGTCGAACCTTACAAATTATGCCCTTGCTGTGCAAGGCGAAGCTTGAGAGCCTGAACTGGGTAATTCAGCTCATAAGCTCTTTTAGCATAATCCACTGCGCTGCCAATATTTCCGGCTTCCATTGAATACCAACCTAAAAAATAGTTTAATTCAGCAGAATCATTTTTCAGCAATTCAGGTGCGCTTTGCAAACATTCAATCGCCTGTTCAAGCTTGTTTTCTCGACGTAAGTAAAATGCTAAAGCGGTATATGGCAAGGAGTTATCAGGCAGCGTTTGAATTAGTCGGTTTAACACTGCAAAACCATCACGTTTATCACCGGAAGTAATCAGTGCTTTTGCATAATCTATATGAACTTCGGCATACCAAGGGTGTTCTGGCTTAATCTTGTTATAGGTAAATCGAATTTCTAACAAAGCACTTTGCAAATTCGAGTTACGTTCATTACCAATAGTTGAAGCCGCACGTTGCAGCAAAATTAACCCGGCACAATAATGCCAGGCACCGCCCGCCGCTTCGCCAAACTTTCGTGCTTCCGCACTTTGCTGAGGAGTCATGTCTCTGAAAAAGCGTGAATTACGACCGACAATACTGCCTGCATACGCCGTTTTGCAGCGCTTATCCCAGGAATTAAACTCACTCTCCGTCACGCTAAACTCAAAAGCCGCTACATGACATGACGCGAAGAAAAATAGCAAAATTATCCATCGAACCATCGTTGCACTATCCTTGTCCAAAAACGCTTTGAAAAGCAGTATAGCGAGTGATAGCCTTTGATACCACAGTGTTTAAAGGCATTTTTTTTGCACTGGGTGCTCAGGTCTTGCAACCCACTAAATAAACAGTTCTAATATAGACATTTGCAAGCAAACAGGGAGCGTTTGTGTCAAAACACATTTTGTATATCGCATTCCATTTTCCGCCTATTCAAATTAGCAGCGGGGTGCATCGTAGCTTGGCGTTTAGCCGCTATTTTGCTGAAAATGGTGAGCATGTTACTGTGCTTACAGCAGACAAAAAAGCTTATCAACATTACGATGACAAGAACGAGAATTTAGTACCGTCCAGTGTCAAAGTGGTTCACGCTTTTGCCAGAGATTCTGCCCGCCATTTTTCTATAAGAAAAAGATATTTTGGTTTTTTAGCGCTGCCCGATAGATGGCAAAGTTGGATTTTCGGCGCTTTCTTTAGCGGGCTAAAGATAATACTTAAACAAAAACAAGATGTTATAATTAGCACCTATCCTATAGCCTCCGCTCACATCATTGGTTATTTACTGCATAAAATCACCGGCACAACATGGATTGCTGACTTGCGCGATCCCATGCTGCAAAAAGAATATCCAGAGAGCAAAACAAACAAAAAGATCTTTTCCTGGATAGAACGAAAGTTAATAAAGCATTGTAAACATATTATTCTTACCAGCCCGGGCGCGGTTGCTCTGTATCAAGAAAGATATCCAGATGTAGCCTCTTCAGTTTGGCAATTATTCCCTAACGGTTATGACGAAAAGCTTTTCTCTCAGGCTCAGGCTAACGAAACGCATAAAAATATAAAAGATATATGTTTGGTTCACAGCGGTACTATTTACCCTTTAGATAGAAACCCAAAGCATTTATTTATTGCGATTTCAAAATTAAAAAATGAGAAGCCAGAGATAGCATCACGACTGCACATCGTATTGCGGGGCTCCGGACATGATCATTTATTTACACCCATGATTACAGAATACAACATACAAGACATTGTTTCATTGCAGCCATCATTAAATTATGTTGAGGCCATCAACGAAATGTTGTCAGCTAATGCGTTATTATTACTGCAAGCCAGCAGCTGCAATTACCAAACGCCGGCAAAAGCGTATGAGTATATAAGAGTTCAAAAGCCAATTCTTGCGTTAACGGATGCAGACGGCGACACGGCTGATTTAATAAAGCAAAGCAACATGGCTGAGATTGCACCTTTAAACAACAGCGAAATGATTTTAGAATCAATAATCAAGCTTGTTTATAGTATTGACAACAACTGTTACCAGGCACTGCCGCTAGAGCAGATTGTTAAGTTTTCGCGCCAATATCAAGCTGAGAAATTTCATAACCTGATATTACAGCTTTAAACTCATTCATAGCGTAAGGATTACCTAATGAACTGGCGATGTGACACAGAGACCAATAATGGCATCAATAGTATAAAACTTAGCAAGATAAATGTATTAAATCTGAACTTAAGTTTTACCCAACCTGTTAAAATTCAAGAATCAGCGCATGACTTCATTATCATAGTTGACCGATTAAGACTTTATAATAAAGATTACTCGGACTTAGATACATTAAACGAACTACTACACTCGCACAGAGATGGTCTAGAAAAATTACCAAGCCAGATTGCCGGATTTTTTTTGTTAATTTTTGTCGAAAAATCAACCGGCAATGTAAGTATTATAAACGACCACGTTGGCAGCATTCCTTGTTATATTGACCAGCGCGATGACAGCGTCTTATCAATCAGCGATAGTATGCATCTGTTGCCAAACCTTGCCAGCGGTGCTGAACTCAACCCCCAGGCACTGTTTAATTATGTGTTTTATCACTGCATTCCCTCTCCCATCAGCATTTATCAGGGCATTAGCAAGCTTGAACCCGGCGTACTGGCTAGCATAACCAACAGCGAATTGCTCAGGCAGCAAAATTACTATGCACCGGCCTTCACGCCGTCAAACGACAGTACTGAACAGTTGATGCAACGCTGTTATACGCTGATTTCTGACGCAGTGCGGCGCAATATGGCAGAAGATTGCGCCGCATTTCTAAGTGGCGGTCTGGATAGTTCGACTGTCGCCGGCATGCTGGCCAAACATCAGCAACAACATGGCCTAAATGCAAAAACCTATTCTATTGGCTTTGAAGCCAAAGGTTATGACGAAACCGAGTATGCACTAATTACCGCCAAGCATTTTAGTACCGAGCATAAAGTGCACTATTTGCAACCCGATGAAATAGCCAGCCACTTTACCAAAGTTGCCGGCTATTTTAACGAACCATTTGGCAACTCATCAGCTATGGCGGCCTATATTTGTGCCCAGGCCGCTAAAACAGATGGTGTTAAAGTAATGCTAGCCGGTGATGGCGGTGATGAAATATTTGCCGGTAATGAGCGCTACGTAAAACAAAAAGTATTTCAGCGTTTTGCTGCCCTGCCCGGCCCGTTACAAAAGTTACTGAGCCTGAGTTTAGATAACCATCTGGCAGACAAGGTCCCGCTGCTAAAAAAAGGTAGCAGCTATGTGCGGCAGGCCAAGGTGCCTCTGCCGGACCGGTTAGACAGCTACAACTTCGTCAACTGTTTCAATTTAACCCAGATGTTCAGCTCAGATTTACTGTCGCAGATTGATCCAGAGCTGCCTGCAGCACAAAAGCGCGCACGCTATAACGCCTGTGTCTCTGATGACGCGGTCGATAAAATGATGTATCTGGACTGGAAGTTTACTCTGGCCGATAACGACTTTGTTAAAGTACGCCAAATGTGCCAGCTGGCTGGCGTTGAAGTACGCTTTCCGCTGATAGAAAAGGAGTTAGTTGATTTTAGCTGCACTGTCGCTGCCGATATAAAGGTGCCCGGACAAAAGCTACGCGATTTTTATAAAAACAGCTTTCGCGGCTTTTTACCTGATGCCACTCTTAGCAAAAGTAAGCACGGCTTTGGTTTACCCTTTGGCGTATGGATGAAACAGCGGCCCGATTTACAACGTATAGCCCTTAATGCTCTGCAGCAGTTTAAGCAGCGTAATATATTGCAAGCGTCATTTATCGACCAGGCAATACACACCTTTGAAAACGGCCATGCCGGCTACTACGGTGAACTGGTATGGATACTGGTAGTTCTGGAACTTTGGCTACAGCAGCACGGAGCAGCCAATGCTTAGCGCTCTGTTGCATAACAGCCTGCAACTGGCGGGGAAGATGCTGGGAGGCAATAAGCTCAGTATTCTGATTTATCATCAGGTACTGGCCCGCCCCGACCCTATGCGTCCAAGTGAGCCAACCGCAGAGGTATTTGACTGGCAAATGCAGCTTCTTAGCCGGTATTTTACGCCATTGTCACTTGACCAGGCGCTTGCCCATATAAAAAAAGGCAATTTACCGGCCAATGCAGTGTGCGTTACCTTTGATGATGGTTACACAAATAACCTTACCGTAGCACAACCAATCCTTGCCAAATATGGCATACCGGCCACAGTGTATGTGGCAACAGGCTTCAGTTACGGCACTAACATGTGGAATGACCGGCTAATCCACCTGTTTGCAGAGCCGGAGCGGCAGCAGTTACAGCTTGATGGTGAATTGCTGCAACTTGGCGACTGGCAACACCGGCGTAATCAGGCGCAGCAGTGGTTAAAAAAGTTAAAGTACCTGCCAATAGCCGAGCGATTGCAGAAGATTAACCAATTTTATCAGCAAAATAACGTCAGTGAGCAAGCTGCACTAATGATGACTCCGGCGCAAATACAACAGCTGGCAAAATGCGGTATTACCATTGGCGCTCATACCGTTAATCACCCTATTTTAAAAGTATTACCGACCGAGCAACAGCGGCAGGAAATTAGCGAGTCCAAGCATCAGCTTGAAAGCTGGTTAGATAAGCCAGTATTGCATTTCGCCTATCCTAACGGTGTAGAGGGTGTCGATTTCGACGATAAAACAGTGGAGCTGGTACATCAGATTGGTTTTAACAGCGCTGTGGTAACCAATTGGGGCGTTTCAAACGCTGACACACCACTGTTGAAACTAAAGCGCTTTACCCCATGGGATAGCACAGCTGCAAGATTTCATATGCGGTTGATAAAACAATTTATACAATAGGAATCGCTTGATTATGTCAAACACCAGCGCAGTGCTTGTGATAGGTTTATGTAGCCATGGGCTTGCTGTTACAAGGGCCCTGGCCAAAGAAGGCGTTACCGTTTTTGCCGTAGAACAAAACAACGCCCTTCCTGGAGTGATTACCAACAGTGTCAGCCAACTATTTTCAGTAGACAGCTTCTCGGCAACCGATTTGGTTCCTGCCCTGCTGCAAATACGTCAGCAATTAAAAAAATGGGACAAAGTAGTGCTTATGCCAACCAACGACAATCACGTAAAAATTGTCGGTGAGGCGTTAGATAAATTGCTGCCCAATTATTTATTAAGCTGGTCTGCTTGCGCAACACACATACTTAATTTACAGAAAAAAGATTTTTTAGAGTCCGCAGCCAAAGAACAACAAGTTAATTACCCAAAGAGTGTAGTTTTCAACAGTTTGAGTAATATTGATGACGTAGTGAGTACGATGCAGTTTCCGATGATTTTAAAGCCCGTTAAGCCAATGTCATCATTCAAAACCATCATCGTTCAAACGGTTAAAGATTTAGCAACGCAACTTGAAACTTATCAGCACGATTTTCCTATCGTCGGTCAGGAGTTCATTGCCGGTGGAGACAATACGTTGTTTTTCGCCGAAATGTTACTGGATAACGGCACTGTGGTGCAAAATTTAACCGGCCGAAAAGTCGCGTCGCACCCGCCGGCACAAGGCCAGGCAACTATTGCAGAGCTCCACGCAAATGAAAGCGTTGCTAAGTTGGCGGAGAAATTTATCGCACCTTACAAGCTATCGGGACCTGTCGCAGTTGAATTTAAAATGGCACCTGATGGTAGTTTTTGGCTGATCGAACCGACTGTTGGCCGAACCGAATTCCTGGTCGAGTTAATAATCTCAGCTGGCTACAATCAGCCATATCAAGAGTTTCTAATCGCATTGGGCATGCCAGCTCCTTGCTATACCAACTTAACAGCAACAATTTGGTTTGATTGTGAGCGTGCCCCGCTAAGTTTTGTTAAAACGTGCTGGGACCAGAAAACCTTGCGGCCATTTGGAAAGACGCCAGCCTTCACTTACTTCGCACTGTCAGATCTGCGGCCGTTTCTTAAGGCATCCCTATCGCTGTTGAAACGGGTTATGTTTAAATCATGAGTGAACGGAGTTTGTACACCACCAAAGTTTATCCTGCGGATGAAGCTTTGCCAGAGCATTTGCACGCCTGGCTTAAGCAGCATAGTGCGCATTCGATTTACTCAACTTATGAATGGTTCTGCTCTCTTAGCCAATTTAAAAAACAGCATCAGGAGACAGCAGCGATAAACTATTACTGGTTTTTTATCTTCGACAACGCTGCGCCCTGCATTGCAATCGCGCTGGAGCAAGACAACACGAAGCTTAAAATTATCACTAATTTTTATACGCCGTTTTGCGATATTTTTTTTGATGCCTCAATGTTAAACCATTCGCAAGCCTGGGCAGAGTTACTTAACCAACTCATAAGCAACAACGATAAGTGGTTGAGTCTGGAAGTGTCGCCGTTGTATCCAGAGCAGTTCAATACGCTGTCAGATGCAGCAAAGGATTTGCCTGTTGCATTGTTTCAATACAGCTATTCAGTGAATTATCGCAGCAGCTTTACCGATTTCACCTCCTATTGGGCCGGCCGTTCATCAAAGCTACAAAATACCTATCAAAGACGCTTAAAAGCGCTTACCAAGCAACATTTCAAGCTGGAAGTTCACAGCACCGCCTGCGATAAAATCAAACAGATTTACTGGCAGATTTATCAGCAAAGCTGGAAAGTAAAAGAGCCTTCTGAGGATTTTATTAACTGGCTTATCGATTGGGCTGCTGGCCAACACAAGTTGCAACTGGGTATCTTGTACATAAACAATGTTCCGGCCGCATTTCAACTCTGGTTGCTAGAGGGTAAAACGGCATCGATTTATAAGCTTGCACAAGACAAACAGTTTGATGCATTTTCACCTGGTACAGTATTAACGAAACAGATGATAGAGCAATTATCACAGCATCACGGTGTGCGTACTATTGATTTTTTACTTGGCAATGATGACTTTAAATCGCTGTGGATGGACTGTAAAACCAACGTCAGCGGTGTCGAAATAATTAATCAACGAAGCTTAAAAGGTAAAGTGGTTGCACTGGGATATAAACTCCGTGATGTCATAAAACAAAACACCCAAATAAGCTTTCACCGCAGAAATATTAATAAATAAATTATTGGCCTAAGAATGAATACAGCCCTACTTTTGCAAAGCGGATTTTACCCGATGAAATCGGGCCATTTGTTTCTGCACGTTGCCAGAGGTTCGAACAATAATACCGCCGTTGTTATCCTGCCGCCCTTTGCTGAAGAGATGAATAAAGTCAGGCATTTGCTAAGCGATACGATGCGCAAACTGGCCGCCGCTGGCCTTAGCTGTTTTATGCTGGATAATTATGGTACCGGTGACAGCGAAGGCGATTTAGATACAGCCACTACGACAATCTGGCGCGAAGATCTGCTGCAACTGCTTAGCAAGCTGCGTAATGAGGGGTTTGAGCAGGTTAGCTTTATCGCCGTGCGCTTCGGCACCCTGCAGCTGTTTGACCTGTTAAACCAGCATGAGCTGCCGCTGACAACAAAACAGCTGCTGTTATGGCAACCCATGTTTGATGTAACCAAGTTTTGGCAGCAATTTGCCCGCATTAAAGTGGCCGAAGCGATGGCAAGTGGGGTGAAATTACACCAAAAAGACCTGGAACAGCAGCTTAACGACGGGCATAGCGTGGAAATTGGCGGCTATCCAATAAGCCCGGATTGGTATCACAGCCTGTTGCAAATGCAACTTAACCTGCCTGTCGTACTACCACAATTTAGCTTAAGCTGGTTTGAGACCTCACAGCTGGACAACATAGCCATACCGGTACAAAAAATGCTGCAACAACTGGAACAACAGCAAAAGGTTAATTTTGTGCAGCTAAACGCAGAGCCCTACTGGCAAACAGTGGAGTTGGCCAGGGCAGATGCACTTATCACACTAACGGTGCAGCAATTAACCGCAGGTGCAGTATGACAGAGCGTTATATCAGCCTGGCCAGTGGCAATGCCGCCCTCAGTGCGATTTTACACACGCCAACGAATACCCAGTGCAGCCAAACCGGGGTGCTTATCATTGTTGGCGGCCCGCAGTATCGGGTGGGCAGCCATCGCCAGTTTGTCAAACTCAGCCGCTATCTTGCCGACAACGGCATAGCGTCAATGCGGCTGGATACCAGCGGCATGGGTGACAGCAGCGGTAGCAAAGCGGCATTTTATCAGCAAGATAATGATATTGAGACGGCAATAACTGCCTTTATGCACCACAACCCACAGCTGAAAAACCTGGTACTGTGGGGGCTGTGCGATGCTGCCAGTGCGATTTTAATAAAGCTTAATAAACCCGACCCGCGCCTAGCTGGCGTAGTGTTGCTTAATCCCTGGGTACGGCAGCAGCATAGCCACGCTGAGGTTATGCTAAAACACTACTATTTAAAACGCCTGTTCAGCCGCCAGTTCTGGCAAAAGATGTTTGGCGGTGGTGTGGCTTTGCGCCACAGCTTAAAAGACATTTGGCAAACCCTGCAGCAACGTAAAGCAAAACACAGCCGCACTGCGTCGACACCTGAGGCCAACGAGCAAAATTATGTCCAACTGATGTTGCAGGGCTGGCAACGCTATCAGGGTAAAACGCTTCTGATCACCAGTGGCAACGACTTAACTGCTCAGGAATTTCTTTCCCTTTGTCAGCACGATGATAGCTGGCGCAGCCTACTGTCATCAGCCCAACACTGCCACATTAATGATGCGAACCATACTTTTTCTACTTTGCTCTGGCGCCAGCAAGTAGAACAGCTAACATTTCAATTCATCCAGCAATTACTAGCCAAATAGGCAGACAATGAAAAATCTTACTCTCAAACTGCTGTTGTATTACTTCATCGTCGCCGGCATTGCTGCACATCTGTTATTGCTGGTTGTGCTTGTTAAAGATCGGACTTTAATACCGGTCGTTCAGGAAAAGTTAGTTAACTTTGTCGTCGGGCATCGGGCCGATGCGCCTGCATTATTACCATCAACTGAGCAAATACACGCTGATATTGCTGCGGTATTCACCCCGTGGCAAGCCGATAATAAAAGCTACCCTGCACGCTATGGCGTATGGGTAAACAATCAACCTTTTGACAGCTTGCCACTTGCCGTAGCAGCGCTTAACCATGGCGATACCTTGCATATTGGCAGCGGCGTTTATGATAACGCATTCAAAATAAGTAAAAATGACATCACCATTATTGGCTATGGCCATGTTGTATTTGAAAAAGGTAGCGTAAATGGCAAGGGCTTTATACTGGCCACCGGCAACAATCTGACTGTGCACAATATCGAATGTCGCTACATTAGCGTTCCCAGTAAGAATGGCGCCTGTATAAGGCTTGAAGGTTTAGGTTTAACGCTAAATAAGGTCTATTTTCACTCCAGTGAAGAAGGCATTCTGGAAACTGCCTCAAAGCCCGGTAATGTATACATAACCAATAGCCGGTTTGAACTACTGGGTAAAGCCGGTCAGGCTCATGCCATGTACCTTAACAAGGCAAATTTGTTTTTTAGCAATAGTATTGTTGTGGCGTCTAAAGATCAGGGGCATGGTATTAAAAGCCGCGGCGCGGTAACGGTAATAGAAAACAGCATCCTTGCCAGCCTTAGCGCACAAGACAGCCGTCTGGTTGATATATCCAACGGCGGCAAGCTCAGTATTAAGGGCTCAGTGCTGCAACAGGGCCCCTTTTCGGCGAACCATCAGGCTATTGGTTATGGCCTGGAAGGGATTAAACACAGCGAAAATGCGGTAAGTATTTCCGACAATGTATTTATTCTGGAGCGCCAGGGCAGCAACCTGCTTTACAAAGCACACGATGCAGCACCACCGGCGCAGATCATCAACAATATGATTGTTGGGGCAGATAGCAGCGACAACGACAACTTTCACTTTGCTAACAGACAAAAAGCCGGTCTGGCGGCATACCCGCTGTTACCCGCGCTGTTATGCGACAGCGGACAAAAATGTTAAGGCTAACTTACAGCAATATTTCTGCCACGGCAGGATGGCCGAGAAAGTCTTGCGGGCTGGCTGTTGGGCCATAGGCGCCAGACTGATACACCACCACCCAATCGCCCACCTCTGCGACGGGTAAACTGACTTTATCCGCCAGAATATCCAACGGCGTGCATAGCGGGCCAACTATAGTAACCTGCTCTGTCGTGTCGCTGCTTAACTTATTACCTATTGCCACCGGATAATTTTTGCGGATCACCTGACCAAAGTTACCTGAATTAGCCAGGTGATGATGTAAGCCGCCGTTACATACCAGATAAGTGCTACCGCGTGAGACTTTTTTATCCACTACCTGGCAGGCATACACCCCGGCTTCAGCTACCAGATAGCGGCCCAATTCGATAACCAGTTCTATATCTTTTAGCTCAGCATCATATTGTGTTAGCAGTTGCCGCAAGGACTGCCCCACCGCTGCCAGCTCTAAGCGCTTTTCACCGGCAAAGTAAGGCACACCAAAACCGCCGCCCAGGTTGATTAAATCGGGCCGGTACGGGCAAGCCGCTGCCAGTTTTGCCGCCAGGGCAAAGGTATGCTGGTGCGCTTCTATTAACGCCTCGGGTTTAAGATTTTGTGAGCCGCAAAATATATGAAAACCACGTAATTTAACTGCCATAGCGCCAATATCAGCTAACAGCTCAAAAGCCTGTTCTTCATCTATGCCAAAGGGCTTAGCGCCACCGGCCATTTTCATACCGGAGGCTTTTAGCTCAAACGCCGGGTTTATTCTAAGTGCCACCTGAGGTGTCAGCTTAGTATTCTCGCCAAGTTTAACTATGCGCTTAAGCTCACCGGCCGACTCAACATTTAACGTAACGCCGGCTGTAATGGCGCTAAGCAATTCAGCATCGGTTTTGCCAGGCCCGGCAAAGCTGATATCAGTGACCGGCATATCGGCTTGCATTGCCAGCAGCATTTCTTTTTGCGACGCCACATCAAAGCCATCAACCTGGCTACGCAAATGTTGGACTACCGGCCAGTAAGGGTTAGCTTTAATGGCATAATGCAGTTTTATCCCCGCGGGAATAACTGCGCGAAAGCGTTGCACCTGCTTAGTGATCACGCTGCGGTCATAGGCATAAAACACAGATTTACCCAGCATAGCGCCAATTTGTTCCAGCCGGTAACCGCCAAGCATTAACTGGTTATCGCACTGCTCAAACTGATCCATCCGCTCGTGTACAACTTTTACACTTTCAACACTGCTCATCTGCCACTCACTTGAAAATAATCACGGTATTGCTCGGACAATAACTTACGGTCAATTTTACCGTTAGCATTTTTAGGTAATGTCTGCTGCAGCAATAGCACTTTGGGTTGCATAAAATTGGGCAAACTACGCTTTAATTGCAACTGCCAGGCGGCTAAATCAGGCTCAGCGCCAGCTTTACAAGCCAGTAATACCACTATGGCCTGTTCTAACTCCGGATGTGGTACGCCAATCGCCGCGACATCTACCAGCTCAGGGCTTACTGCATATACGGCTTCTTCTACTTCAGTTGGGCTGACACGATAACCCGAGGTTTTAATCATTTCATCGCGCCGGCCAATAAAGTACAGATAACCCTCTTCATCGTAGCGCACGGTATCACCGGAAAACACTGCAAGTTGCGGCAACTGTATGCCTTTAGGTGCAACTGGGTCTGGTTTAAAGCGCTCTGCGGTTTTTTCCGGCGCATTCCAGTAACCCAAACTTACCAGCGGACCGCGATGTACCAGCTCGCCAGGCTCATTTGGCCCGCACAGACTGCCATCTTCACGCACAACGACAATTTCGGCATTCGGAATAGCCTTGCCCATAGAGCCCGGCCGCTGCTGTATATCAGCCGGCGGTAAATAGGTAGAACGAAACGCCTCAGTTAAACCGTACATCAGATAAGGTTCGGCGTTGTGGAAAATCTGTTGCAGTTGCTGCAACAAAGGCTGTGGCATAGCCCCGCCGGAGTTGGTCAGATAGCGTACGCTATCTGCAGTGCCATCCGTCCAGTTGGCTTTGGCCAATTGGGCCCACAACGGCGGCACAGCGGCAATGCCGGTAACGCCATGTTGCGCTACCGTGCGCACCACATCCTGCACCAGGAAAAAGTCCAGCAGTACCACGCTGGCACCGGTTAAAAAGGCCGTAGTTAACTGGCTTAAGCCATAGTCAAAGCTCAGCGGTAGTAACGCCAGCAGTACGTCATCACAGCTGTTGGCCAGATAACTGGAAACACTTTGTGCCCCAACCAACATATTACGGTGCGATAACACCACACCTTTGGGTTTGCCCGTGCTGCCAGAGGTATACAGTATCGCCGCCATATCGGCATCTGTAGCATGCGGGTACTGGCGCAATTCAGCATTAGTCTGGCTGTAAAATGGTTTAATTTGCAGATGACCCGCTGCCGCAGTGTCACAAACAGCCGTATCGGTTAACAATACTGTGTGTAAATCGGGGCACAGCTGCAACTCATGCTGCAATGCTGCCAGCCGTTCGCTGCTGGTTATCAGCAAACGTACATTACAGTCGCGCAAAATGTGCGACACCTGGGCGGCCTTTAAGGCCGGATTGACTGGTACAAACACAGCGCCGGCACAAGATGCAGCAAACAAACCAAACACGGTTTCAAATTGTTTTGGCAAATATACCGCAACGCGTTCGAAACGGCCGACCTCAGCTTGTTGTAGCTGTATCGCAGCGGCAATAACGCCCTGATACAATTCAGTATAAGTTAATGTCTGCTGCTTAAAGTACAACGCCGGACGTGAAGCGTACTGCTGTGCTGACTGGCTGATAAGTTCATGAATATTTTTGGTCATAACATCCTTCAGACCTTGCGCTTTTATTCCCTTTGTGTGCAATAATAAAACAGTTTTGCAAAAAAACCGACTGTAATTTGCCGCTTTTTACCGAAGTGGCATGTCGTGGATGTAAAGCAGGGAAATTGGTTCGTTATTTAAGGAATGCAACATGTCTCACCAGCAGTTACTCGCAGATATACTTCGCAGCGTTTTACAGATAGATAAACAATTCAACGACGACACCTTATTGCTTGGCGCTATTGCTGAGTTTGATTCTATGGCGGTTATTGCGGTGATTACCGAACTGGAAGACCAATTGGGCATAGTGGTAAACGACGATGAAATCTCTGCCGAGGTGTTTGAAAGCTTTGGTCAGTTACGTAAGTTTGTCGAGCAAAAACAAGCGGCCTGATTAGCCATCATCCTGGTGGACCCACAAATTAGTACGGCAATAGCGCTATAGGAAACAGTATGCATACATTCTCACGGGTTTCAGTTATCGGTTTAGGTTATATAGGTTTACCCACAGCTGCAGTTATTGCCTCGCGTGGCGTTGACGTACTGGGTGTAGATGTATCCGAGCACGCGGTTAATACCATTAATCAGGGTAAAATTCATATCGTTGAACCTGACTTAGATATGCTGGTACAGGCTGCCGTAACTACCGGAAAACTTAAAGCTTCATTAACGCCAGAACCGGCAGAAGCTTTTATGATTGCCGTACCCACACCGTTTAAAGACAATAAAAGCCCGGATTTAAGTTATATCCGCGCCGCAGTAGAAAACATTGCGCCAGTAATCAGTAAAGGTAATTTAATCGTGCTGGAGTCCACCTCTCCGGTTGGCACCACCGATCAAATTTCTGCCTGGCTGGCCGAGCTGCGCCCCGATTTAATTATGCCGCATCAGGATCCTGATAAAGCTGATGTGTATATAGCGCACTGTCCGGAGCGGGTATTACCAGGCCGGGTATTGCAGGAACTGGTGAGTAACGACCGGATTATTGGTGGCATTACTGAACGCTGCGCGGCACGGGCTGTTGATTTATACCATTTATTTGTCCGCGGCGAGTGTTTGCTAACCAATGCCCGCACCGCTGAGATGGCCAAACTGACCGAAAACTCATTTCGCGATGTCAATATCGCCTTTGCCAATGAGTTATCAATGATTTGTGACCATCTTAAGATCAATGTCTGGGAACTGATTAAACTGGCCAATCGCCATCCCAGGGTCAATATCTTATTACCTGGCCCCGGTGTCGGTGGCCACTGCATAGCCGTTGACCCCTGGTTTATTGTTGACTCTGCGCCAGAGCAGGCGCAAATCATCCGTAAAGCTCGCGAAATTAACGATAGTAAACCACACTATGTGGCAGACAAAATTAAGCAAGCTGCTGATCAGTTTAAAAAGCCGGTTATTGCTTGTTTAGGGTTGGCATTTAAAGCCGATATTGACGATTTACGGGAAAGCCCGGCGCTGGATATTGCCATGTCGCTGATACGCGATAATGTTGGTGAAATATTGCTGGTAGAGCCGAATATCAAGCAACTGCCAGCCAAATATGCGGCACATGCCGACAAGTTAACACCGCTGCCGCAGGCGTTAGAGCGCGCCAATGTGTTAGTGGTGCTGGTTGATCATAAGCAGTTTAAAACCTTGCACCCGGCGGATGTTGCGACCAAGGTAGTTATAGATACCAGAGGCATCTTCGGCTAAGAAACCAAGCTTATATTTCCATTACAGGGAGCGTATAACATGAACAAAAAAACCCTTTTAGCCAGTGCTTTGTCACTGGCTTTACTTTCTGGCTGCGGCACTAAAGATGCCGCAGAACATTATACTGACGCACTAAATTATATTAATCAGCAGCAGTATGATGCTGCCGTTATCGAGTTAAAGTCAGCAATTCAGCAAACCCCGGAAAATACTGAATATCGCTTTACTCTGGGCACTTTGTATTTACAAATTGGTGATGCACATTCTGCTGAAAAAGAGCTGCAACGCGCCCTTGCCGGCGGCAAAGCCTTGACTGATGTCGGTTTACCGCTGATACGAGCGACTTATCTGACTACCGACTATGCCGGTGTTTTGGCACTGTTTGCCGACACCCCCGCCATACCGTCAGAGATAGCAGATTATGTCACGCTGTACAAAGCTATGGCGGAGCTGGAGCTTGGCTCAGTCGACGATGCCTTAAACCTGTTTTCAAGCGTCGCAGATAGCGAAAAAGCCGGCGTTGCCGCCTATGCGCAGGCGAACTTGCTGATCCCTCAGAGTAAGTACCAGGATGCTCTAGACCTGTTAGAATCGGTCACGCAGGACTACCCGCATCAGCAGGAAGCGCTTTATCTCAAAGCTAATTTGTTAATAGCCCTGACCGAAGACGAAAAAGCCTATACCGAGCTAAACAACTATATTAAGTTGCAACCCAGACAATTCAAAGCCCGGCTACAAGCTGCACAACTTGCGGTTAAACTGGAAAAATACAATGAAGCTAAAAGCCAGTTAAAAACCATCTTCGCAGCCTCTCCTGATCAACCGTTGGCAAACTACCTTGCTGCAGTTACGGCAATGCATGAAGAAGATTACACCGCGGCTAAAGAATATGTAGAAAAAGCCCTGAATAAAGGCTATAGAACTACACAGGCCAGAATTCTGGCTGCCGTTACCTCGATCAAATTAGGTTTAGAAAGTCAGGCACTGCATCATTTAACAAGTATTGAGCAACATCTGCATGGCTTTCCTCAACTGCAGCGCATATACATTGCCTTGCAGCTTAAGGAAAACAAAACCGACAGTGCACAGCAAGAACTGTTAGACATGCAAATGAGTGACGAAGATATTCGTCTGGTAGCGGGCACCGCACTTAATTTAGTGAAACAAGGTAACAATGCTGCTGCACGCGAACTGATTGCCAAGTACGAAAGCAGCATGTCAGATGCCGCACAAAGCCTAAGTGCAGTGGGACAACTTAAAATGTCGATCCCGGGCGAAGAATTAGCCGCTATCCGTGACCTGGAGCAAGCGCTATTGCTTGCGCCTGACATGCATCAAACCAGATTGGTGCTGGTTGCCAGTTACCTGAAAAACAATCAGTTTGACCAGGCAGAACAACTTGCCGACACCTGGCTTGCTAAACCGGAAACGGCTAATTTAGGCTATAACGTTAAAGCCTATAGCAGTTTACTGCAAAAAAATATTGCGGATGCCGAGCAATGGTTAAATAAAGCCACTGAAGCTGAAGCCGACAACCCACTGACATTGATGCTGCAGGCTGCGATTGCTGAACAGCAAAACAATAAGCAATTGGCTGCCAAACTTACCGGCACCATCTTGCAAAAAGCCCCCGACTATATCCCTGCTATACGTCTGGCCTATATGCTGGCAAAAGAAGATAACAACACAGCAGCAGTGCTGGACTCAACAAAAAAGGCTGCGCAGGCCAATCCCGGCAATTATGTGTTGCGGCTTACACTGGCCAGAATGTTATTAACTGAATCTCAGTTTACTGAAGCCAGTAAGTTGTTAGAGCAGCAGCCTCCAATATTAAGTGACAGGCAGGCTTCGCATTGGGTTATGCTGATTGATTTAGCACTAAAACAAAATAAACCTAAAGATGCGCTGCGTATTAGCCAGAGCTGGTTTGAACAGCAACCCAATATTGCCCAGCCAGGGTTAACCTATGCCAATTTACTGCTGCGGCAACAACTTCCGCAGGACGCGTTACGCACTTTAAACCTGTTGAAGAATAATCACGCCGGCCATGTTCAGCTAACACTACTGACAGCTGCCGCACTGGAAATGCTAAAGCAATATGACGCAGCATTAGCCGAGATCAATAGCCTGCCAGCCAGCGTCTCTGACACTGCCCTGACTTTGGCGCTTAAAGGTCGTTTGTTATTGCTATTAGAAAAACCAGCACCGGCACTGGAGGCTTTGCTTGGCAGCTATGATAAGGAGCCAGTAAATTCCACCGCTACACTCATTGCTGATTTATATGCTAAAGAATATTCGCTACGTAAAGGTATTGAATTTATAGAGCAACATATCGCTAAAACCGAGCCGACGGAAATGCTGATGTCCTACTATGCCAATATGCTGGTGTCATCAGATCCGCAAAAATCGCAGCAAATTTACAGCACATTGTTAAACACCTATGCAGAGAATTTTATACTGTTGAATAACTATGCCTGGTTGCTGCTGCAAAACAAAAATTACGCTGAAGCCATTACCTACGCCGAAAAGGCTATTGCTCTGGCACCAGATAACCCTGATGTGCTTGACACTTACGGCGCGGCGCTGTTGCGGACAAACAAAACCGCAGAAGCGTTAATACAACTGGAAAAAGCCTACAAACTTAAACCAGACAGTACCGACATTAAACTGATCTATGCAGAAGCCTTATTAACAGCCAAGCGTAGCGATGAAGCCAGAGTTATTCTTGATACTGTAAACAGTGCAGATAGAGAGGTAAAACGTAAAGTTGAAGCGCTACAGCAACGAGCAAGCAATTAAGGTTAAGCTGTAAATCACTGCAAGCGGATACTGTGTGATCCGCTTAGTTTTTTTAATTATTTCAACACCATGTACTGAATTGCAGACATAAAAAAGCCGGAATATCCGGCTTTTTTTTTATTGTTTTACCAATTGGTAAAACACAGCATCAAGCTTAAGCAGCTTTAGCAGCACGTTTACGTGAGCTAAAACCTAAGCCTAATAAACCCAGGCCCAATACTGCTAAAGAGGCTGGCTCTGGTACCGCGAAGATACCAGTCGCATTAAAGTCATTTTCCCGCGTTAATGTTAAACAATCAGCATCTACACACGCTGGTATTGCGTTAGGTTGAGTAGGATCGTCTAAGTTAAAATCCAGGCGGAATGAAATAACCGGTGGCGGTGCTAATTGGCTTAACTCATAAAACGATTTGCCAGTTTCTACATCGTTAAAAAAGTTATCAATAAAGGCGTTACCGCCACCATACCAGCCGTAATCTACTTCCATAAAGAATATTACGTTAGGTGTAAACGGTATCAGCTGAGCATAATTTAAGGTTAATTCTAAAACCTGCTCGCCATCATTTGCACTGCCAGGGTTTGATATATCATGGTAAAACATTTTTATAATGCCGGCGGTATAGGTCGGTACAATACCATCGCCAAAATCGAGCTGGCCGTTGTTATCGCCATCGACTGTACCATCGGGAGCAAATGGAGGCAAACCATCTACCAGCAAAGCGGTACCGGAAAACTCGTATTCAAAAGTAATGCGCCAATCGTTATTATAGCCCGTTGAGTCAGTACCAAAAATAGGCACCAACTCACCAAAAGAGCCTTGACCAACGTCATTAAAATTTAATATTTTGTTGATGTCTCCATCAAAAATCAAATCATCAGCGTCTGTAACAGCACCGGCTGCCAAACCATGGGTGTAAACCGACTCAACGGGGATATTACTCGCGCCCAATGCCTGAAACGCTGCTGTTGAGCCGTAGTCGCTGGTAATTGAAATTGGCCCCGCTTGTGCCGCAGAAGCAGTGCCAAGAATCGCTGCTGCTAATATATACTTTTTCATGGTAACTCCTTGTTAAACTCTGTAGTCATATACAACCATTACATAAAAGCAAAGAGCGTACCAATTTTAAAATTCATTTATTATCATAAAGTTAAGCTATCAGCCTGTTCATTAAATCACCCAGTTGCAAAAAAAGCTGACACCCAAAGTAAAGGCTCAATAATCGGCGGACCGCCTAACTTTTCACCAGTTTTTTCGCAATACGGAACATAATTCTTGGGATCAGGCCACGGTTACCAAATGGCCGCCAGGTTTTTACCAACTTATTGCGGTAGGCATCAAAATGCAGGCCATAGGGCGCACATAAGATGTCGCCACGTTGCAGTAAGATTTTCACCACGTAAGTACCGGCAATACCGGCGCAAAGCTTAACCGCCATAGGTGTTGACGGGCCGCGTTTTTCAGCAAAACTGACCCGGCTGGGGTCAACCAGATATTGTCTTTGCAACATGGCTGGAGACAAACCAATTAAAAACTGCACCAACTGATCGGCCTCAGTTTTGCCTTCAAAGCAAAAATATTGCTCAAAACTCATTTTGCCGGGCATAAAACATAAAAAAGCACAGCCCATCCCCAGAGGGGCAGCAGTAACGACAGGAATATTTTTTTCATAGCATTTTTGAAACACCAGTTTCCTGGCTGACAAAGCAAAAAAATCTAAACTATCGACATAGACATCAACACCTGCGAGAAACTGCTCAATATTGTCGGCATTAATGCCCTGCGCAAATAACTCAATTTTGCTGTCAGGATTGATATCTTTAGCAATCTGCTCCATCACAGTTATTTTATTCTGGCCGATGGTTGACATAAAGGCGCCAGCCTGGCGATTAAAGTTGTGCAGCTCAAACTGATCAAAATCAGCAAGTTTAAAATGGCTGATACCAAGCCGGCTTAATGTTACAACATGTTCTGAGCCGACACCGCCTGCGCCGGCAATCGCCACACAACAGGTTTTAAGTGTTTGCTGCTCTGCTTCTGTAACCCAACCGATATTGCGCGAAAACGCCGTATTATAGTTAAACATGACTTATCCCTGATTATCATGTAGACGAGAGAAGTAAATTGGTTAAGCAATCCGTTGTTAATGCTGTCAGGACTGCTTATCACCAAAAATTTCTTTTTCAACCATATTAAGTAGATTCAGATACAAGGGTTTAAGCGTCTGCTTTAATTCGCGGGAATCTACATAATACGCAGCGCGCTGACCGTGAAACTCGATAGTGTCACCGACCTGCTTAAACTTAATGCCAACAAAAGACATGCTGCGTGCCAGCAATGGCTCCATCATGACAAAAGCATGATAGCGGCGTGTTCGGTATGACATAGCCGCAGCAGAAAGGTACAGGCAGATTGGGATATAAGGAAAACAGCGAAATTCATGTGACGAAAAGGTTTTTTCATTTAATACACCGGTTGCCGCCCCTTCATATTGGTCAACTTCTCTTTTCCGAAAACTTGAAGGCACGGCTAAACGTGAAATTTCGCAGATTTCGTGCCGTTCGAAGCGGGATGGCGCTAATGCAGGATTACCCAGAGCTGCAGAGCAATATTGTTCCAGCGGCAACAGTTCGTCATCTGCGGTAGACGTAATTAATCGCACCGTACCGGCCAGGCGTTGCGACTGTAAATGCCGGATAACACAATGTACCGCGCGGTCATCAAAGGTATCTTTTTCTATTTTGTCCGCGTTGGTTTCTTCAAAGTGCAACTCTTCGCAATATATTTGATGGCGTAACCGGTACACCTCCATCTTTAATTGCGCAGTGTCAGCCAACTGCGGCTGCAAAAAATGAGAAAAGTGCTCAGAAATATGAACGGATTCTGTTACGGCATCCTGAGTATTGTCAGCGCCGTCTTGCTTATCATCTGATTTTAATTGCATCATTCAAAATCCGTCTTATTAAAAAACCATCAATCGCATGTTTCAGGCTTTAAGCTTAGCCCTAGTTGTTGCATCTGCCAGCATTTTTAGCCCTGGGTAAAGCCGTCAAACTGATATTTTCTAGCTTAAGCGGAATATTGTTGTGCCAACTTTTGCAAATTGTCACCACTAACCCGATTGATACGCCAGTCGTGTAACATCGTAGCGCCCTGCGCCTGATAAAAATCTATCGCGCTTTGATTCCAGTCCAGTACCGACCATTCTAACCGGCCACAATCACGTTCAACGGCCAGCTTTGCCAGATAACTGAGTAACACCTTACCAATACCTTTACCACGGTACTGTGGTAAAACAAATAAATCTTCCAGATAAATGCCGGGCTTGGCTAAAAACGTTGAGTAATTATGAAAAAACAAGGCAAAACCGGCGGCCTGCTGCTGATATTCAGCAATAACGACTTCGGCATAAGGTTTGGCCCCGAATAAACTGGCGCGCAATTTTTCTTCTGTTGCAACAACCTGGTCGGCGAGTTTTTCATATTCTGCCAGGCCATTAATAAAATTTAAGATGGTGGTTAAGTCCCGCTCGGTTGCCAGGCGCAGCTGTATTTGATCAGACATAAGTTCTCCGCAATAAAAAAAACGCCGCTAAACCTGATGCTTAGCGGCGTTTTTCAGTGTAGCAAGATGTTTAAGCCGCGTCTGCAGGCTTTACTGCCATTGCCTCTAAGCTGCCTGGCGCAAAGCTGTCTACGCTAATAGCACTAAAGCGCAGGGTATTCATCTTAACCAGTTGCTCTGCTTCTGACGCCGTTATTACAGCGGCATTTTTTGCCAACTCAATGGTTTGCAATAATGGCAGCTTGCGTGGCAGTTTGCCGTCGCGTTGCGCCTGATAAATCTTTTTCATCAGTGGCTGCGCAGTATGCATAGCGACAAAAGCGCTTTCCATTAAACCGGTAGGGTCGTTTTCGCCTTCACCAATAAAACACAGGTGGGTTAAGCGGTCACGCACTACACCGGGTTTTGACAGCGCCTCACAAATTTGAATCGCCACATCATCATTTGGCAACTTGTAACCAATGCCAAACGGGAATACCAGCGTTTTCAGTAACCGTGCCACTACCCGGTTTGGGAAATTAGCGAAGAAACCATCAAAGGCGCGGCCAATTTCAAACAGTGAGCGCTGCAAGCTGTAATGTACAAAAGGCAGATCGCATTGTTGGCGGCCATTGTCTTCATAAAACTTCAACACGGCTGAAGCGATATATAACTGGCTTAATGCATCACCTAAACGGGCTGACAGCATTTCACGGCGTTTTAGCTCACCACCTAAAATCAGCATTGAAAAATCCGCACTTAAAGCTAATGCCCGGCTCATGCGGCTTAATTGTTTGTAATATCTGGCGGTTTCACCTGACACTGGTGCACTGTTAAACACACCGGCGGTTAAACCCTGCCACAGTGCGCCAAAGGTATTACCAACAGCAAAACCAATGTGTTTCAGCAATAAGCCGTCAAACTGCTTTAAGCCCTGCTCTGCATCCGGGTTCGCTGCAGCTTCCAGCTCTGCCAGAACATACGGATGGCAACGGGTTGCGCCCTGACCAAAAATCATCAGGTTACGGGTTAATATATTTGCCCCTTCTACGGTAATAGATATAGGGATCCCCATATAACCATGCGCCAGATAGTTTTTCGGCCCCACCTGAATGGCACGACCAGCATGAATATCAAAGGCATCGTTCATCAGGGTACGCGACATTTCTGTCATATGGTACTTGGCAATTGCCGTTACAACACTTGGGCTTAAGTTCATATCAATGGCACCGGCGGTCATTACACGCATGGCTTCCAGGCTGTAAGTTAAACCGCCAATCCGCGCCAAAGACTCCTGTACCCCTTCAAACTTACCGATAGACATACCAAACTGCTGACGCACGTAGCCATAAGCGCCTGTCATCCGGGCAGCTAAGTGGCCGGTTGCCGTCGCCAGTGCCGGTAAACTGATCCCCCGCCCTGCTGACAAGCACTCAACCAACATGCGCCAGCCACGACCGGCGTAATCCGGCCCGCCGATTATCCAGTCCAGCGGAATAAAGACATCTTTACCGTAGGTGGTACCGTTCATGAATGCCATATTCATGGGGAAATGCCGATCACCAATCTGAACACCTTTATGGTTGGTTGGAATGAGCGCACAGGTAATACCCAGCTCTTCCTTATCGCCAAGCAGTTGCTCAGGATCGTACAATTTAAACGCCAGGCCCAGCACAGTCGCTACCGGCGCCAGCGTAATATAACGCTTGTCCCAGTTCAGCCGGATCCCCAGCACTTCTTTGCCGTCATGTTCGCCTTTACACACCACACCCGTGTCAGGAATGCCACCGGCATCAGAACCCGCTTCAGGTCCGGTCAGGGCAAAACAAGGTACCTCGGTGCCGTTCGCCAGGCTTGGCAGCCAAAAATCTTTTTGCTCCTGAGTGCCGTAGTGCATTAACAACTCACCCGGGCCTAATGAGTTAGGCACCATTATGGTCACTGCCGCGGTTAAGCTGCGGGTAGCTATGCGTGACACTATGGTTGAGTTGGCAATGGCAGAAAATTCGCGACCGCCATAAGCTTTAGGGATAATCATCGCAAAGAAACCTTCACGCTTTACAAAATCCCAAACTTCGTTCGGTAAATCGCGCTGCTCTTGTACTATTTTGTAGTCATCAAGCATTTTCAGCAGCGTTTCTACCTGGTTGTCCATAAAAGCCTGTTCTTCGGCATTTAATTCTGCTTTCGGGAAACTATGCAGTTTTTGCCAGTCTGGCTTGCCTTTAAACAGCTCACCGTCCCACCAGACGTCGCCGGCTTCCATGGCTTCGCGCTCAGTGTCAGACAATGGCGGCAAAATTTTCTTAAATACCGTAAAAACCGGCTTAGTGATTAAGTTGCGGCGGATATCGGCCACACCGAAAATCAGCGCCAATACAACAAGCAGTATCAACAGAGCTAACATATTACCTTCCTTCACCGGCCGCTACAGGCGCGGTTTGACTAAATTGAGCTATTGTGGGAACAGGTGCAGCTATAGCTGCAGATAAATAAGGCAGCAACCTTAAGATCACGCCTTCAATATCAACATTTTCGTTAAAATCAGCTTCAGCGATTTCGGCCAATGCTTCGTTAGATGCCATGGTAAACACGACAGTGCCAAGCGAAAAATGCAGCCGCCAGAACAACTCACTGGGTGGCAAAGCCGGACAAGCCTGCTGCACCAGTAACACCAGTTTGTCCAGCACAGCGCCATAATGGTGATTAAAAAACCAACGCAGGTGGCCCTGCACATCGGTATAACCGCGGCCCAGCAGTTGTAAAAACATCCGGGTACCATTTTGATGCACTTTGTTCAGCTCTAATAACGGCTTAACAAATACCGATAGCACCTGGCTAATGCTGTTGGGCTGCTGCGCGGCTAATAAGCGGATAAATTCCTGATCCAGCCTCGGCATTAACACCAACAAATAGCGTTGTAACACGGCCTGGATCAGTTCTTTCTTTGAACCAAAATGGTAGTTCACTGACGCCAGATTTACCTCCGCCAGACTGGTGATCTGCCGCAGCGAAGTATCATTGAAGCCGGTTTCGGCAAACAGACTTTGCGCTGCATCGAGGATTTTATGTTGGGTACTTTGCTTACTTGCCATAATTACCTGTTAAACACACCTTTTAAACACCTGTTTGAAATGTACGTTTGAATCTAAAAACTGTCAAGCGACAAATCGACAACTGGTCATACCTGACTGAATTAACCTTTGTAAAATGGGTACATCTGCAGCAGTTGTTAAAAAACACTTGACAGCAAAGCACAGATGCACGAGTTTAACGGTTAAATATTCCGCTTTATCACTTCAGGAGACGTAACGATGCAAAAATGTGCAGTTAATCATTACGGCTATTACGTCTCGCCATACTACTTATCCGAGTGGTTCAATAATTAGTTCTCCCTCTGCGTCAGGCAGAGGTTTAATCATCTCAAACTAAATTCTGTCTTATGTCAGTGTGCTGCAGTTGCGGCTGGCTTAAGCGTGGTTTTGGCTGCGTGGCCTTTGCTTTGACGCATTTTTACTGCTTTTTAATCAGATCGCCTGTTAAGGCGGCGTTTACTATCCAGAGGAATGTGTATGTTTGTTAAAGCAAAAATGAAGCGATCCAACCTGAGTATGGCGATATTACTGGCCACCACCGGTTATAACCTGCAAGCGGCTGAACAAGCTGCGACCGAACAGGAAAAAATTGAGAAAATTCAGATAACCGGCTCGCGCTTAAAAGGCGTAGATATGGAAGGCGCTAACCCGGTACAGATTTTTGACCGCGATGATTTAACCTCACGCGGTTACAACACACTAAGTGATTTTCTGCGTGATTTACCACAGGCATCCAGTGCCGGTACCTTTACCGAAAATGGCGGTGTGGGTGGCGCCGATGGCAGTCCGGCTGGCTCAGCAGGCGTGAGTTTGCGCGGCCTTGGAAGTAGCTCTACCCTGGTGCTGGTTAACGGTCGGCGGGTAGCGGTTGACTCTTTCAGCAATGGGTTTGACTCTTTTGTAAACGTTAATACGATCCCAATGTCAGCGCTGGAGCGGGTTGAAGTCCTGACCGACGGTGCCTCGTCGGTATACGGCTCAGATGCTATCGCCGGTGTTATCAATTTTATTTTGCGCAAAGATGTCGAGGGTCACGAAATTTCAGTCTCCTATGGCGACGACACTGCCAGCAGCAACTTTGGCCGGACAAACCTGACCTATGTTGGTGGCTTTAATACCGCTAACAGCAATACCACTGTGGTAGTTGATTATTTTGACCGCGAAGCGCTGTTTAACAGCGAGCGTCCAATCACCGTTACACTAAACTCCAGCACCCGCGTCAGTATTGATGGCAGCGACTATGCCGAACCCTGGTGCGAAGGCAATACCAGCAATGGTGGTAGCCGCTGCCGCTATGACTACGTAACACAACGTGCAATTCAACCTGATACCACCGCTTTGGGTGCCACGGTGCACCACTTGTATCAGCTGGGCGGCGGCAAGGAATTTTTTGCCGAAGCCATGTATCAACACAATACCGGTTCTGCCTATGATTCTGCTGCAGCCTTTGATGTCAGAGTCGCAGGCAACTCGCCACTGGTACCGCAATGGGCCCGCGATATTGATGCTGAAGATGGCGCTGTCAATCAAATACGGGTACGTTCACGTTTTGCTGAAACCCGAATTCAGGATTATGACACCACCAGTTTCCGCCTGCTGGCAGGCTTACGCGGCGAGTTAGCGGACTGGTCATGGGAAACTGCGGCCAGCTACGGCAAAACTGACAATGAAATTCGCCATGTGCAGGGTTATATGGGCATTGATAAAGTCAATGCAGCTATCAGCAACGGCAGTTTTGATCCTTTCAACCTGGGCCGTGACAACAGTGCTTCTGCAATAGCAGCAGTACGTGAGCTGGCACCGCGTATTGGTGAGTCAGAGGTCTTGTCAGTCGATGCCAACATCGCCGGCGATTTGGCACTGGAGTTACCAGCAGGCAATGTCAGTGCAGTATTTGGCGCAGAATACCGCAGCGAAGATATTTTTGATCGTCCGGCGCAAATTGCCAAAGACGGTGGTGTATTTGCTTTGGGTGCCAGTGATGCTGCTGCTGATCGTACCCAGTACGCCGCTTATGCCGAGTTTAATCTGCCACTGACAGACAGCCTGGATCTGATCGCGGCACTGCGTTATGACCACTACAGCGACTTTGGTGGTGATGTTAACCCGAAATTATCACTGCGCTACCGTGCCACCGACGATCTGATCTTACGCGCTTCCTGGAGCACCGGCTTTAGAGCACCGTCACTATCGCAGTTAGGCGCTGGTGAGTCTTTGGGGAGCGCCTATATAAACTGTGGCGCAGCTCAGCCTTTTGATGCCTTATGTGGTGACTTCGGTGCCACTGCCGGTGAACTGGAGCTGGATCAGGAGACCATTGGTAATCGCGGTTTAGATGCTGAGAACTCGGAAGCGGTGAACGCCGGTTTCTCCTGGAATCTGACAGATAATTTGCAAATTACGGCAGATTACTGGCGCTATGAGCACACTGATATTGTCGATGTAGATGCCAATACCACACTTAAAGCTTGTATTGCTGGTACTGCCCCTGTGACCAGCAGCATAGCGGCGCTGAACGGCGAATTTGGTTGTGTGTTAGATAGCGGCAATGATTTAGTGTTTTTGCGTACCGGTTTCTTTAACGTAGGTAGCCAGGAAACCGATGGTATTGATGTAAAAATCAATTACAGCATAGACATGAACAACTTTGGTAGCGTTAAACTGTTCGCCGCAGGCACTAAGACATTTAGTTATAAGCGCCAGATCACCCCGGATAGTGCTAAAGAAGACTTACTGGGTAAGCTAAGTGGTGCCAACGAAATTGCCCGGCCAGATCTGGTGGCCGATTTTGGCGCGGATTGGCAGCGCAATAACTGGCGTGCCAGTCTGTCCGGACACTACATTAGTGAACTGGGCGATGGCGATTTTAAATTTGGCGGAAATGAAACCGTTGATGCCTGGCTGATTTTTAGCGGCAGTCTGGGTTACGACATTACCGAACAGCAATCTCTGCAGTTTTCGGTGCGCAATCTGACCGATAAAAAACCACCTTATGCGTCCTCACCAACCAATGGTTACGCCAGCTCAGTGCACGACTGGATCGGCCGTTTATGGACAGTACGTTACACTATCCGCTTCTGATAACCCCTTAATGCAAGCAAGGCCAGAATTTTTCTGGCCTTTTTTGTTCTGTATCATTGGTAATGTCTGCTAAGCCGCATAAACTAATTACAATTATCGCCTCAGGAGCACCTTGGTTGTCTGTATTAAAAATTAAACCAGAAGAACTGAAACTGGGTTATGCCGTGAAGCTACCCGGCAGCTGGATGAAGCATCCGTTTTTGTCCGGCAATATGATCATAGAAACCAGCCAGCAACTGCAAATTATCCGCTCATTGAATTTAGACTATGTATTGTTTTACCCTGACAAAAGTAAAAAGGTAGCGCAACCGCCTGAGTTGTCCGACGATGAGCAGGCCAGTTTTAATATGGCCGCCAGTGAAGCTCAACTAAAACTGCAACAGGAAAAAATGCAGCGCATTGAGCAGGCCAAAGCAAACCGTCGCGATATCCAGAAAACCGAAAAAGCCTTCGCCCAATCGCTTATTCAGGTAAAAGCATTAATGGCTAAAATTAATGGCCGGCCACTTAATGCCATAGAAGACGCCAGCAGCCTGATCAGCGCCATGGCCGATGTGTTACTTGGCGCAGACTCACTGATTTTGCATTTAATCTCATCAGCCAATAAAGAACAGGAAGGCCTGTATTATCACGCCCTGAACGTTGCCACCTTGTCTATGATGCTGGCAAAAAACCTGAAACTCGATGCGGCAGACATCAAAGCCGTTGGTATGGGCGCGTTGTTTCATGATATCGGCAAAATAAAAATACCATCGCAAATTTTGCGTAAAACAACACCTTTGAGCCAACCAGAAGAAAATCTGCTGAAAATGCACACTAAATATGGTGTTGAGCTGGTCGGCTTAACCGATACCTTTCCATTACAAGCCTGGCCCATTATCGAGCAACACCATGAGTTGATTGACGGCACCGGTTACCCTAAAGGCTTAAAAGAAGCGCAAATCGACAAACTGGCGCGTATTGTTTGTGTGGTTAATGCTTTTGATAATTTGTGCCACCCACTGGATATCAGTAAAGCCCGTTCACCACACCATGCACTGTCGTTTATGTACCGTAGCATGAAAGGTAAACTGCCAGAGCTGGAAATGCGAATTATGATAAAAATGATGGGGGTTTATCCGCCGGGCACTATAGTGATGCTATCTGATCAGCGTATCGGTATCGTGATGTCAGTTAACAGTGACAATCTGCTCTGCCCTAATGTCATGGTATACGATGCTGACGTCCCCAGACTGGAAGCACCGGTGCTTACGCTGGAACCTGATAAAATTGGTATCAGTAAAGTATTAAAAATTCAATCGTTGCCGCAACAAGTTGCAGAGTATCTGAACCCCAGAGCTCAGGTGAGTTACCATTTGCAGGGCAAGCCCTGAGCCAGATAAATAAGCAGGCCGGCAATTGCCGGCCTGCTTATTACAAGGGTAGAGATTACTTTAGATGACGGTCAAAAAACTGCGTAATGCTTTTATGCAGATGGGTCTGTACCGGCTGGCCAAACATTGAATGTTTGCTGCCGGGATAATTCATCATATCAAACATCAAGCCTTTGTCCTGCAGCTGTTTGTACAGCTTGGTGCTGTGGGTAAACAACACATTATCATCTGCCATACCGTGGTATATCAGCAAGTCACCGGTTAAGCCATCAGCATAAGGAAACACTGCACTGTCGCTGTACCCCTGCGCATTGGTTTCCGGGTGGCCAAGATAACGCTCGGTATAATGCGTGTCGTACAGCGCCCAATCGGTAACAGGTGCGCCTGATACGCCAGCGGCAAAATAATCGCCGGCTTTAAACATCGCCATTATGGCCATGTAACCACCATAGCTGTGGCCATAAATGGCAATTTTATCTGCAGCAACATAAGGCAGGCTGCGCAAGTACTCTACGCCACGAATTTGATCGCGCAGCTCTACATCACCGAGTTTTTTGTAGATTGGGTCTTCAAACGCCTTACCACGGTTATAAGAGCCACGGTTATCTAACTGAAATACCAGATAGCCCTGTTGCACCAGATAATGTAAATACAGATCGCGCGGGCTCCAGCTATTTGTTACGCGCTGTGCGTGCGGGCCGCCATAGACACTGACGATCACCGGGTATTTTTTTCCCTCTGCAAAAGTGGCTGGGGCAAACATGCGATAATGCATGGTCTGGCCATCTTCGGCCTTTAAAGTCCCAAAACGTGGCGCATTCAGCGCGCCATGAAAAGCCGTTAACGGATGGCTGCTGTTTAATTCATTGTGCTCCAGCCAGGTTAGCACCCGGCCGTCAATGGCTCGCAGCGCTACTTTATTCGGCGTACTGACATTAGAGAAACTATCAATAAAACTGCTGCCATCTTTGGCCAGTACCAGAGCATGGTCATATCCGGCTTCAGTTAAGCGCTTAATGTCACCATCTTTTAAACTGACCTGATACAGATGACGTTCCAGCGGCGTATCTTTACGGCCGGTAAAATACACCATGCCGAGTTTTTCGTTTACTGCATCAAGTTCATCAACCACCCAGGCACCAGATGTCAGTTGACGTAATAATTTGCCATCAAAGTCAAAGTAATACAGATGTTTATATCCATCGCGCTCAGAGGCCCAGATAAAGCCTTGCTGGTTATCCAGAAAATGTAAATCATCGTGCAGGTTTAGCCAGGTGTTGCTGGTCTCGCTTAGTAACACCTTCTGCTGATTGTTGTGTAAGTCGACCAGACGTAACTCTAACAGCTGTTGGCTGCGATTTTGCCACTGATAACTCAGATAACGCGAGCTTTTGCTCCAATCTACCCGTGGTAAATAGATATCGTCCTCATCACCGTGCGATATCCAGTTAACACTGCCATCTTGCAGCGTAACAACCCCCAACTGAATTTTCGCATTAGCGGTGCCGGTATAAGGATAACGCTGATTAAACAGCTTAATTTCGTCGGCATAAATTTCGTTGCGCACGACTTCTGCCACACCGCTCTCATCGGTGCGGGTAAAAGCAATTTTGCTGTCATCCGGCGCCCACCAATATCCCGTCATGCGGCCCATTTCTTCCTGGGCAACAAATTCGGCCATACCGTTTTTAATGTCACCGCCGCCATCGAAAGTTAATTGCGTTTCTTTGCCACTGGCGATATCCAACACAAACAGATTTTGTGCACGAATAAAAGCCACATAACGGCCAGTGGGCGATATCGTTGCGTCGGTTTCAAACTCACTGGTATGGGTTAGCTTTTTAGCCGTTTTATCTTTTAGCTGGTAATAATATAAATCACCGTTTAATGGGAACAACAACGCATCGCTGTTTTTCGACCAGCTGTAGCTGATAATGCCAGACGCGAACAACCGCATGCGCTCACGGCGGGCTTTCTCTTCATCAGACAGTACTTCAGCTCCGCTTACCAGGTTGTCGGCATCAACCAGCACACTGTGTTGGCCACTTTTAATCTGGTACTGCCACAAGTCCAGCCTGTTGGCGTCGTTAGCTTTGCCTTTTAAGTAGGTTACCCGGCTGCCATCCGGCGCCATCGTCAATGAACGGGGGGTAGTGCCACTTAGTGCCGGATCAGCAAACAGACGCTCTAATTCAAGTTGCTTCGCATCTGCCATGGTAACCCCTCCAAGTAATAAACTGAGTGTCAGTACAAAACGTGGTAATTTAACTTGCATTGTTGTCCCTGCGACGTTGCTTTAATTATGCTTGCCGTTTGTATAATGCTTCAGCGCAAACTGCAAGAAAAAGCCGATTGCAGTATGCTTATATGCGCTAAACAGAGGAATTAACACATGAAACTGACAGAAGTTAAGCACCCGCTGGTAAAACATAAAATTGGCTTGTTGCGTGCTGCGGACATCAGCACCAAACAATTCCGCCAATTGGCCGCTGAACTGGGCAGCCTGCTTACGTACGAAGCTACCAAAGACTTAGCCACAGAACAGGTTACGATAGACAGCTGGAGTGGCCCTGTGTCGATAGAACAAATTCAGGGTAAAAAAGTCACCATCGTGCCGATATTGCGTGCAGGCCTGGGCATGCTTGACGGTGTACTGGAGCTGTTACCCAGTGCCCGTATCAGTGTGGTGGGAATTTATCGCGATGAACAAAGCTTGCAACCTGTACCGTATTTTCACAAACTCGCGTCAGATTTAGATCAGCGCCTGGCCATCGTCGTTGACCCTATGCTTGCTACCGGCGGCTCACTTATCGCCACCATCAATTTATTAAAGCAACAGGGTGCACAGCATATTAAAGCCTTGGTGCTGGTAGCTGCACCTGAAGGTATAGCAGCCCTGCAACAGGCACACCCAGATGTTGAGCTGTATACCGCCGCTGTCGACCGCTGTCTGAACGAGCACGGCTATATACTGCCGGGCCTGGGTGATGCTGGCGATAAACTGTTTGGCACCAAATAACAGAAGCCCCTTGTCTGAGTTGGCAAAGCATGGCACTTTAACGCCGTTTTAACCTTGTAGGAGAGTGCTTTGCAGTTAGTACCCTGGTGTTATCATACGCCGCTCGGCTTTACCCTGCGTGGTTACCGCAGTGAAGCCAGCGGCAAGCCAGTGCTGCATATGTTGCATGGTAATGGCTTTTGCAGCCGCATGTACCAGCCGATGTTGCAGCTATTAGCCGAGGATTTTGATTTATTTTTATCTGATGCCCAGGGCCACGGTGACAGTGACCATGGCGGCCCTTTTGTCGGCTGGAATAAAAGTGCCGAGCTGGCCAGTGCGGCCTGGCAAGCGCATCAGGCACTGTATCCTGAAGTAGCCGTATATGGTGTTGGCCACAGTTTTGGTGGTGTGTTAACTGCTTTAATTCATACCAGTGCGGCAAGCCCGTTTAACGGCGCAATCTTACTCGATCCGGTGCTTTTTACCCCCACTATGTTAACGCTAATGGGCACCCTCAATGGTGTGCGGCTGTATCACAAAAACCCGCTGGCCAAAGCAGCCTTGCGCCGGCGTCAACACTGGCCAGACCGTGCCTCTGCCGCAAGCTATCTGACCAACCGCGGCATGTTTGCTAACTGGCATACCGATGCACTGGCTGCGTATATTGAGCATGCGTTAAAACCGACTGAACACGGCTTAAGTTTAAAGTGCCAGCCACAACGTGAAGCAGACATTTTTGCCTCTTATCCGGAAAAACTCTGGCAACAGCTAGCCACTCCCTGCCCGCCGGTGCATGTGATTTACGGCGACAAAAGCTATGACTTTATCGTCAAAGCGCTGGCAAAATGGCAGAAACGTAATCCCGCCGTCAGTGTCGAACCGTTCAGTGGCGGCCATTGTTTTATGCAGGAGGCGCCCAATCAAGCCGCAGCCGTCATAAAACAAGCGATTAAACACCTGACTGCCAGCGACAAATAGCAGTTAATGCCGATGCTGAAATCCGATATAATAGCGAAAACCTTTACCAGGGGATCCAGATGAAAAAGCGCTTGCTCATTAGCACAGCCCTGCTACTGTCAGCCTGTAGTCAGTTGCCGTCAGACCGACAAACCGCTGAAACCCAACTCATACCACCTACCCGAACGGAAGTTCCGGTTATAGCTGAAGACGTCGTGGTAGAAGATTCTGCTGTTGCCCAGGCTGTTGCGACAGACTTTGAACATATTTTTATCGATAGCGATATGAGCTTTAGTGGTACTTTGCCGTGCGCAGACTGCCCCGGCATTCATTACCATATTAATTTGTATCGTGATGGCCGCTTTGAAGCACGCCAGGAGTATCTGGAGCGCAGTAAGGTTGAAATCGTCAAAGGTGTCTGGTTACTTGAAAAGCGTAATCTACACCTTGTGAACCAGCAACAAACCCTGCCGGCGTTTCATTTTTTATCAAATAATCAACTGACCATGCTGGATTTAAGCGGAAAGCCGGTGTCCAGCAATCTGAATTATCAGCTGCAACGCGAAAGCGAATTTAAAAAGCTTGATACGCGTCAGGCAATGTTGGGTTTGTACCAGTTGCAGGATAACCTGGCTACTTTTACCAGTTGTCGCAATGGCGATACGCTGAGTGTGGCCAATACGCAGTTTCATTTACCGGTAATGCGCCAATATCAGCAGGACGAGCGCTATAAAGGTAAAGCGGTTATTGCCACCCTGCAGGGACGTCGCGGTCAGGATGAGCAGCAACAGACATTATTTATCGATAAATTTGAGCAATTCTGGCCCGGTGCTATCTGCCCGGACCAAAATACCCCAGGCAAAATACAAGGCATTGTCTGGCGCGCAGAAAAACTGACCGATCGTTACATCCCGCAACAGCTCAATGTGCGGGTAATTTTCGATCAAAACGAACGTTTATACGGTTTTGCCGGCTGTAATAACTTTAACGGCAACTATAAACAACGTTCCAACCAGCTTAGCGTCCAGCCTCTTATCAGCACACGCAAATTTTGTGCCGAAAGCAGCGAACTTGAACAACAATTTACCCGTTCATTGCAATCTGCCGACAGAGCCGAAGTTAATGGCGACAAATTACAACTGTTTAAAAATAACCAGTTAATTTTGCAATTTACCCCAGCAGTTAACTAACGCTGGCGTTGCTGCAGCCATAAAAAAAGCCACCCTGAGGTGGCTTTTTTATTAGCAACTTAAATTAAGCAGCTAAGGCTTGTTTCGCTTTGCTCACTAAAGCAGTGAATGCTGCTTTATCGAATACGGCGATGTCAGCTAAAATCTTACGGTCGATTTCTACTGAGGCTTTTTTCAGGCCATCAATGAAACGGCTGTATGATAAACCGTTCATGCGTGACGCAGCGTTGATACGCGCGATCCACAGTTGACGGAACTGACGCTTACGCTGACGACGGTCACGGTAAGCATATTGGCCGGCTTTAATTACAGCCTGGAACGCAACACGATAAACACGACTGCGGGCACCGTAGTAACCTTTAGCCTGGTTTAATACCTTCTTATGGCGCGCGCGCGCCGTTACACCACGTTTAACTCTTGGCATGTCAGACTCCTAATTAATTATGCGTAAGGCATGCAACGGACTAAGCCGGCGATGTCTACTTTAGCGACTAAGGTTTTTGGACCTAACTGACGCTTACGCTTAGAGGTCTTCTTCGTCAGGATGTGGCGAAGGTGTGATTGCTTACGTTTAAAGCTACCAGAAGCCGTTTTTTTGAAACGCTTCGCAGCACCTTTATTGGTTTTCATCTTTGGCATAGTTAAAAACTCGCATTGTTAAGTTACAACGAATAATAAGGCGTCAACCCCACCCTTTGCAGTGTGGGGTTACACTTGAAAGCACTTATTACTTCTTATTTGGGGCCAGCATCATGATCATCTGGCGACCTTCCACCCGTGAAGGGAAAGATTCGCACACAGCAATGTCAGCTAAATCTTCTTTAATCCGATTTAACATCTCAATGCCTATCTCAGTATGCGCCATTTCACGACCACGATAGCGCAGCGTTACTTTAGCTTTGTCACCCTCTTCAATGAAGCGACGCAGGTTGCGTAGTTTTACCTGGTAATCGCCTTCATCAGTTCCAGGCCGGAATTTTATTTCCTTAATCTGGATCTGTTTTTGCTTCTTCTTCTGCTCTTTAAGAGCTTTACTCTTTTCAAACAGGAACTTACCGTAGTCCATCAACTTACATACTGGCGGTTCGGCTGTCGGGCTAATTTCTACTAAATCGGCGCCGCCTTCCTCGGCCAAACGAATGGCTTCAGCAATACTTACTACACCCAGTTGCTCACCTTCAATACCAATTAACCGTACCTCTGGCAGGTTAATTTCTTCATTGATCCTGTTAGGACGGTTTGCAGGTAATGTCTTCTTTCCTACTTTAATAGTATGTTCCTCCGAAAATTATTCTTATCGCTTAATTCGGTTAAACCCGGTTCTTAATCTCGGTAGTCAGCTTCTCAATAAAAGCGTCTACCGACATTTTACCCAAGTCTTCACCCTTGCGCGTTCTCAGTGCAATATCACCGGCTTCCATTTCTTTATCACCAACGACAACAAGGTAAGGAATGCGCTTAAGCGTGTGCTCGCGGATTTTAAAGCCTATCTTCTCATTTCTCAAGTCACTTATGACTCTAATACCGTGAGATTTGAAAGTTTTTACTAAATTTTGCACATATTCGGCCTGATTATCGGTAATGTTCATCACCACCACCTGAGTTGGTGCTAACCAGGCAGGGAAGAAACCGGCGTATTCTTCGATTAAAATTCCGATAAAACGCTCAATTGAACCCAATATAGCGCGGTGGATCATCACCGGTGTTTGCTTATCACCACTTTCAGCGACAAAGGTAGCACCTAAACGGCCCGGTAAGGCAAAGTCTAACTGTACAGTACCGCACTGCCAGGCACGGCCTAAACAGTCGTGCAGGGTAAATTCAATTTTCGGCCCGTAAAAGGCGCCCTCGCCCGGCTGTAAATCATAGGCGATATCATTGGCTTTTAACGCTTCGGTTAAGCCCTGCTCAGCGCGGTCCCACATCTCATCGGTACCGATACGCTGTGCCGGCCGGGTTGACAGTTTTACTGCGACGTTTTTAAAGCCGAAGGTGCTGTAGGTATCAAACACCATCTGAATACATTTAGTCACTTCAGCCTGCACCTGATCTTCAGTACAGAAGATATGTGCATCATCCTGGGTAAAGCCGCGCACCCGCATTAAACCGTGTAAGCCACCTGATGGCTCGTTACGGTGGCAGCAACCGAACTCAGCCATCCGCAGCGGTAAATCGCGGTATGATTTTAAACCCTGGTTGAAAATCTGCACGTGGCCCGGACAGTTCATTGGCTTAATGGCATATTCGCGGTGCTCAGACTGGGTAGTAAACATATTGTCGGCGTACTTTTCCCAGTGGCCGGATTTTTCCCACAGCACGCGGTCCATCATTAACGGACCCTTTACTTCGTCGTAGTCGTATTCGCCCAGCTTTTCGCGCACAAAGCTTTCCAGCTCGCGAAAGATGGTCCAGCCGTCGTTGTGCCAGAACACCATACCTGGCGCTTCTTCCTGCCAGTGAAATAAGCCCAGCGCCTTACCGATTTTACGGTGGTCACGCTTTTCGGCTTCTTCTAACTGCAGTAAATAGGCCGCCAGTTGCTTTTTATCGGCCCAGGCGGTGCCATAGACACGCTGCAGCATCTTGTTTTTTGAGTCGCCACGCCAGTATGCGCCGGCTACTTTCATAATTTTAAAGTGTTGGCAAAAACGCATATTCGGCACATGCGGGCCGCGACACATATCAATATATTCTTCGTGATGATACAAACCCGGCTGATCGTCTTTACTGACATTTTGCTCGAGAATTTCCAGCTTGTAGCTTTCGCCACGGGCCTTAAAGGTATCAACCGCTTCCTGCCAGCTAACCTTTTTCTTAATCACGTCATATTCAGTTTTTGCCAGTTCAACCATGCGCTGCTCAAGCTTGGCTAAGTCATCGCTGCTAATTGGCTGGTCTAAATCAACGTCATAGTAAAAGCCGTTATCAATTACCGGGCCGATGGCCATTTTTACGTTTGGCCATAATTGCTTAATGGCATGGCCTAATAAGTGCGCGCAGGAATGGCGGATAATTTCCAGGCCGTCCTGATCTTTACTGGTAATAATGCTTAAGGTTGAATCTGTTGTGATAGGGTCACAGGCATCGACTAACTGACCATTCACCTTACCGGCGATGGTGGCTTTTGCTAAGCCAGGGCCGATGTCTTTAGCAACATCCATAACGGAAACAGCATGATCAAAAGCGCGCTGGCTGCCATCTGGCAGAGTAATAACTGGCATGATAAATCCTTATACAGTGGTGGCCCATACCAAGGGTCACATGTTTTGCTTCAAGGGGTTGGCATCTTTACTGCTGCAAAATCAGTTAATGACTTACACGAAAAGTCATAAGATTTTGCTATCAGCAAGGCGAATAAAACGGCAGCTATATTAACAGGTGTTTTCTGTGGCTAAAAGCCATAATTGCCAGCGACCTACTCTAACCAGCGCTAAACAGACGAAACTTTTGCTGCACTTCATACTGCTGCTGGTTATACAAGCCAAAATACTGCTGTTCAGTATCATCAGTTATCATTTTCATCGAATAGGCTTGCTCTATAGCTTGCACTATAGCAACGGCTCGTGCCGCCTCGCCTTGCTCCTGACAAATTGCCGCTTTAATCTCTGGCGCAACGTTTAGATCAGCAACAAATTCAGCCGGTGCCACACCGAACAATACATCAACACCGCTAATAAGGGCGGTTAAGAAGCACTGATTTTGTTTAGCGATGTCCAGGTGCCAGCTTTGCGCCAACTGCAGCGCAGTATAAGCTCTGGTAAGAATTAAACTGGCTGCTGCCGGGCTGCAATTGTTCATTACAGCAAACATAAGCACCCACTTTTTAACCACATCCAGCCCTAACCGCACGATAAGATCTTTTACCGAGCTGACTTCACGGGTTTTTCTATACAGTGGGCTGTTGGCTATACGCAGCATACCAATGACTAATGTAGGCTCATCGTTTAATTGCCGGGATAATTTTGCAATATCAGGCTCTGGTTGAAACAGGTTATCTATCAGCTCTGCCAGTTTTAGCGTAGCGGCCGGTACTTTTTTACCTGTTACCAATTCTGGCCGGGCTAAAAAGTAGCCCTGAAACAGCGTAAACCCCATGTCTTTGCAATGCTGCAATTGCTCTGGGGTTTCAACCCGCTCTGCCAGCCAGGTTAACGGAAATCGGCGTAAACGCAGCATTTGCTCATGTATGGTGTCAACAGGGCACTGTAGAATATCCACCTTGATGATATCGGCCAGCGCAATCAGCGGCTCCCAGTCAGCGGTAAACTCGAAATCATCCAATGCAAAACGAAAACCACGCTGTTTTAACGCCGCGACACAGGCAACAAGTTCGGGGCTTGGCGCTATACGCTCAACTAACTCAATCACCACTTTTTCAGCTTCTAGCGGTAAGAAACTGCCAGACATCAAGAAATCTGCATCAACATTAATAAAAACCGGGGCATTGTATTGCGCTATCTGCGCAGAAATACCGCTACATAAATTGTAAAGCAGTTCAGTTGTCGCAAGCTTATCCCCCAGCTCCAGCGCTGATACGCCGCTATCACTGCGATACAATAGCTCAACTGCGATGCGGTTATTGTTAGTATCAAAAATAGGCTGTGCCGCAAACAAGCTCTGTACATCTTGCATATCTATACTGGCGCTGGAACTTGATTGTGACATGATGCTTCTCCTGCGTTACAACTACAACGGACAGCGGCAGGCGCTGGTTTCTGCATTCAGCCAGAGCCCGGGCAATATTACCTGTTGCTGAAGTATAGGCGCTATAAGACTATCGTCCACTGCACACAAAGGCCCTGATGCATAGGGCCCGGCATAAAGCAGTTTACCATGCGAAAAAATAAGCACTGCCGGCGTTGCCGGCAGTGTAAACCCGGCTGAAACAATCTGGTCGGGGCTGAAAAAATATTGCTCTGCCTGCTCAGGCTGCAACTGTTTATCCAGTTGCCTGATATGTGCCTTAGCGCGCAAGTTGCACACGCAGCCGTCGGCAAACACATGCAGCACCTGAAAGCCGGCAGATGCTGTTAATCCAAAAGCTGACACGTCGATATCGCTGTTATGCCACACTTGGTCTGGCGCAAAAACACCGTAGTGGCGCTGTCCCAAATAAAACAGCACGGCCGATACGACAATAATCCATAGGCTAAATAGCAGCAATGCTAACTGTAAACGGCCGGGCTTTGGTTTAAACAACAAATTTCCCGGACTCAGCAGCTAATACGGCTGTAATATCATCCACGCGTTGGGCACTTTGCACCACCCTGTCACCCTGAGCATTTTGTTCTGATGTCATACTGCTTATATGCTGCGCGCCCTGAGCCACCTCTTCGCTGGCGGTACTTTGCTGTCGCAGGGCATCAGCCATTACATCGGCAGAACCCGCCACCTGCTGAGCATGCCGTAGTATTTGCTCCAGCTTTATTCCGCTTTGCTCAGCGTGCTGACGGGTATCAGCAAGTTGTTCAACACTACGCTCAACTACCGTTACCGACTCATTGCTGTTTTGTACTAATTGCCCAATCATAATTTTAATTTCGTCAGTAGAGCCACGGGTGCGAGATGCCAATGTTCGTACTTCGTCTGCTACTACGGCAAAGCCACGCCCCTGCTCACCAGCGCGGGCAGCTTCAATAGCAGCATTCAGGGCCAGTAAATTGGTTTGCTCAGCAATAGATTCAATAACATCCAGTACTTTACGAATATCGGCCGTGGCTTTGGCCACATCGTTTACTTTATCGCCGGTTTGCGCCAACTGCTGCGCCAATGCGGATACCGACCTAATAGTCTGGCCAACCGACTGCTTGCCGTCGATGGCGGCTTGTTCAGCCAGCTTTGCAGCATCCAATACCTGCACTGATAGCTCAGTCACCTCACGGATACTTAATGACATTTGCTCTGTGGCTGCAGCAATTCTGTCAACCTCAGCCAGCTTTTTTATCATGCTGTCAGATAAGTCATGTCCATCTTGCAGTAACTGTTTCGCATCTTGCTTTAAAGTTTCACTGGCGCTATCGATGGTTTTTATCGTGTGTTGCAACGAATTTAGCACTGAATTAAAACTATTAATTACCTGTGATTTAATATCATCGCAGCGGTGCGTCAGCATAATTTTGTTGTTTTTTGTCAGCAAGGCGTCGGTGGCATCAAACAGCGCTTGGCCTACCTGAGCTTCGCGCAGGCTCTGCCTGGATATAATAATCAGTACCGCCGACTCTACTACTACAAATAAGGCATGTAACAGGATAATACCCAGCGACAGGCTTTGTTCCGGCACCAGATATACCCCGGCGTTTTGCATTTGTAAGTACATAAACAGTAGATGATGTACTGCGATGGTAATTGCGGCTGCAATAATGACGATGTAATCACGAAAAGCGATAAGCACGGCTAACAGAACAAAAATAGTAAAGTGCATCTCCAGCATGCCGCCGGTTTCATGAATAAACAGCGCCGCAAAAAACATAAAACTAATGCCGTAGCTCACGCGCGACAGTAGGTGATCACCAAGCATTTTATAAAGTAGCAGCGGTACAATTGCAGTGGGCAGCCCAACCAGGATAGCCGCCAGCCAACTACTATTTACCAGCGCCAGGCCCAGCGCTACGATAAAAAGCACAACATTCACTGCCAGCATAATCTGATAAGCAGATAGCCGGAACCGTGCGGTAGGAAGTGTCATAAAATTGCCTTGTAAGATTGAGGATAAATAAACACAGATATCAGAGTAGGCTAAAATACGTAGTGCTAGCATGATCCCGATCAGTGAAATTTCCACTTAATCAGCCATACTTGAATTTCGGTGTTAAAGGAGACAACCCATGTGGCAGGCATTAGCTGAGCATATCAACAGTGAGTTGGAATGTGGTTTTCAGATTGAGCATAAATCCCAACTTGATGGCGGCAGCATTAATCTGGCCTGGCATATTAGCGGTAACGGCCAGCACTATTTTGTTAAGTTAAACCAACGCGAACAACTGGAGCAATTTGAAACCGAAGCCCTCAGCCTGCAAACCTTACAACAGGCGCATTGCATCCGGGTACCGCAGGTTATTTGTACTGGCCAAACCGTTGATAAGGCGTTTCTGGTGTTGGAATATTTACCCATGCAAGGCGAAAGCGTTAGTGGCTGGCGCAATCTGGCACAGCAACTGGCATTGCTGCATAAACAGCATGATCAGGCGATGTATGGCTTTGACTGGGACAATATGCTTGGCAGTACCGTGCAACCGAATAAATGGCAAAGCAACTGGAGCAGCTTTTTCTCTGAGCAACGTCTGGGCTGGCAGCTGCAACTTTTGCTAGAGCAAGGCTTTGGCTTTGGTAAAATTGATTATCTGGTAGAACAATGCCGGCAGAGGCTGCAACATTATCAACCGGCCCCCAGTTTATTGCATGGTGATTTATGGCGCGGCAATATCGGATTTTGCTCCGACGCCCCGGCCGTGTTTGACCCAGCCTGCTATTTTGGTGACCGCGAAGCCGATATCGCCTACAGCACCTTATTTGGCCGTTTCCCGGATGCCTTTTATCAAAGTTACAATGAGCTCTATCCGCTAGACCAGGCTTTTAATGAACGCAAAGATGTTTATAATCTTTATCATGTACTTAACCATGCCTACATATTCCGTGGTGCCTATCTGGTGCAGGCGCAAGAAATGATTAAACAACTATTCTACTGATCGTTGTTAGCGCTGTGCCGGTATAACCGCTGCATTCATCCAAACAGAGATACTTAAAGCATGATAAAAAATTCTGCCGCTGCCCTTATTACCGGCAGCGCAAAACGGCTTGGCCGGCAGACGGCCATCACCCTGCACAGCGCCGGCTATAACGTTATTATTCACTGCAATTTATCTCGGCAGGCCGCTGACGTCCTGGCGCAGCAATTAAATGCGCAGCGTGCAAACAGTGCCGCCGTATTACGAGCCGATTTACTTGATGAAAACCGCTGGGCAACTTTAGCCGATGAAGCGGTTAACTGTTTTGGCCGGCTTGACCTGCTGGTGAATAATGCCTCGAGTTTTTTTCCTACGCCGCTGGGCCAGTCAACAATAAATCAATGGCAGGATTTATTTGGCTCTAACGTCAAAGCACCGTATTTTTTAAGCCAGGCATTAGCGCCGCATTTAGCTGAGCAACAGGGCGCCATTATTAATATGGTGGATATTCATGCCGACAAGCCGCTTTCGGGCCATAGTCTGTATTGTATGGCCAAAGCCGCACTTTTAATGATGACCAAATCGCTGGCGTTAGAATTAGCACCTACAATAAGAGTTAACGGTATAGCACCAGGCGCAATTTTATGGCCGCCCGAGCAATCTGTGCAGCTTAACGAGCAGGATAAAGCAGCAATTATGCGGCAGATACCGCTTAAACAGCTGGGCTCGCCAGAGGATATTGCCAATACGGTGCTATTTTTAGCGCGTTCGCCTTATATCACCGGCCAAATTCTGGCGGTAGACGGCGGGCGCAGTTTAAGTAGCACCAGCAAAGCCTGAACGATGCTGGCGTAGGAGCCACTATGAGCATTTTGCAGCAAACTATCAGCTGTCCGTTTTGCGGCCACGCAACGCACCTGAGTGTTGAAGTGACCGACGACGATCAGGACTTTATCGAAGATTGCAGCAACTGCTGCAATCCGATCCATGTCAAAGTGCATAAAGACGAGCAGCACCACAGCATACAGCTGTTTATTGATGCCGATGACGAGCAGTATTATTAGCCGCCGGCAGCACCGAAGCGTTCGGCCATAATCCGTTCTACCGTTTGCACTATGGTTTGCGTTTGCTGATCGAGCTCGATATTAAGTGTATCGCCCAACTGTTTAAGGCCCAGGGTGGTAATGGCCAGCGTTTCCGGGATCAGGTATAAACTAAAACCATCGCTATAGGTTTCACCCACCGTTAAACTGCAACCTTCTACAGCAATAAAACCTTTGCTTAATATGTAACGCATATAATATGGCGCCAGGGTTAAACGCATGGCACAGTTATTAGCCGTCTTATCCAATGCGGTTATCGTTGCCGTGGTTTGAATATGGCCAGAGACAATATGGCCGCCCAGTTCACTGCCAAAGCTTAATGAACGTTCAAAATTGACGGCATCACCCGGCTGTATAGCGCCCAGATTAGTTTTACTTAGCGTTTCAGCTATCACATCAAAGCACACCCAACCGGCCGCACTGTCAAAATCCGTTACGGTTAAACAAACGCCATTAATAGCGATGCTGGCACCACGGGCCAAATTTTGCAGATATTGCGCGCCTGGCTGCAGCGTTAACTGACGAAAACCCGCTTCGTCGCGAATTGCTGTTAACTGCGCTTTGGTTTGAACTATTCCGGTAAACATAAGCCCCCATTTGTGCTACATTGCGCGCCACTACACGCTGCTGATACAACAGACCTGCATATGTTACCTTTTTCCCGCTTCGAAGCCAGAACCATCCTGAAACTTTCCGGCCCCATCGTGCTGGCGCAGCTAACCCAAACCCTAATGTATTTTGTCGATACCGTTATGGCTGGCCGTTACAGCGCAGTGGATATGGCAGCTATTGCGGTGGCATCCGGTTTATGGTTTCCGGTAGTGATGACGATGCAGGGTTTATTACTGGCACTTACACCAATAGTGGCGCAGTACTACGGCAGTAAACAGGTCAAACCGGTTACCCATTTTACGGTGCAGGCGATGTACTTGGCCATGGCACTGGCGGCAATGCTGTTTGTGCTGATGCTGTATGTGCATGTACCGATAGACTTGTTGAATATGGATGAAACCCTGCGGCAAAAAGCGCTGGATTATCTGTATTATGTCAGCTTTGGCTTATTCCCCGCCGCCGGCTACATGGTGCTGCGCAGCATGTTTGAAGGCATCGGCAATACCAAAGCCAGCATGTGGATCAGCTTCGTTGGCATTTTGGTAAACATCCCCGCCAACTATGTATTTATTTACGGTAAGCTGGGCATGCCGGCACTTGGCGGCGCTGGCTGTGGTATCGCCACGGCGCTGGTGTTTGTCGCCATGTTTATCGCCATGTTGCTTTACGGCTGGTATAGCCGCAGCACAGCACATTACCGCACGCAGCCGGATAGCTACCGGGTTAACCCAAAAGACATCTGGCAGATCATCTGTATCGGTACGCCAATTGCGTTTTCTATCTTTTTTGAAGTGACCCTATTTGCCTGTATTCCGCTGGCGATAGTGCATCTTGGGCCTATTATGGTGGCCGGCCATCAAATTGCGCAAAACTACAGTGGTATCGTATTTATGCTGCCACTGAGTTTAGGCATGGCCACTACCATTCGCGTTGGCCATCTGGTTGGCCAGCAAAGCATACTGGAGCTGAAAAAAGCGGTATCAACCGCCATCGTGTTGGCGGTGCTGATGTCGTTTTTAATTGCCAGTTTAACGTTTTTACTGCGTGGCAGTATTGCCGCCCTATACTCACCGGATCAGAGCGTTATTGCGCTGGCGGCATCGCTGTTAATTCTGGCCTGTTTTTATCAGGTATCGGACGCGATACAGGTGGTGTCGGCCTGCGCGCTGCGTGGTATGAAAGTGACTAAACCGGTATTTTTTATTACCTTAATTGCTTACTGGCCAATCGGCTTTGGCCTGGGTGCCGTATTGGGTTTAACCAATTGGCTGGTGGCACCGATGGGGGCACACGGCTTCTGGATTGGTATTATCGCCGGTTTAAGCGTTGCAGCGATACTACTGGCTATTATCTTAAAACGTACACTGCATAGATTCGAACAAGAGGCAGCTTAGAACATGAAGCTATGGCTACTGCCGTTACTGGCCCTTAGCCTGCTCGCCTGCTCCGGCAATAGTGGCGATAAGGTATTTAACACCTATCAACAGCGTCTGGCCCGGGTGCTGGCGACTGAGGCGCCACAAACGCCAATGCCCCCAGCCGCCGCACTGGCCGAGCCACGTGATATAAAGCAGCCGCTGCCTGACTTGCGACTTGATCTGACGGACACCTTCACCACCCGCCGCTGCGGCCTGGATATCTTAATTGGCGAGCGCAATTCCAGTCTTGGCCGGGTATACAGCGCCAGTAAACAACTTGGCTATGAGCTGCGTTTTCTTAGCCAGTTACAAAACTGCCTGAGCCAAAGCTGGGATAACACAGAGTTGCAGCAACAGTTGCAACAGGTGTATCAGCACAAACAAGACAGCGTGCATATCGCCTTTAATAATATGTTGCTGACCGACGATACCTTGCGCAAACAGCTGTTTGGCGTGCGTGACAGCCTGCCGCTTAGCGATGTCGCGGGACAAAACGAAACCTGGCAGGCACTGACAGAGCTCACGCTGCTGCAACAATTTATCAGCGAACAAAACTGGCAGGCGGCAGCAGCGGTTGACATAGAGCAACAGCTGCAACTGTTGTATCAGTATAATTTTATCGGCCGCTTACAATACAGCCTGCGCCATAGCAGCCACCAGCTGGCACAGCTGAATTTGATGCTGGCAAGCGTAACCGCCGATAAGCTATGCCGGCCAAGGCCGGATAAACAGCAGCTGGACATTCTGGCTAATATTTTTAATAAGTACTTTATTGCCCAGGTACAGCAGTACACGGTTAATCTTGAACGTTACCAACAGCAACTTTGGCCACTACTGCAGACACTCTACCGCGATACGCCGCTTTATCCGGCACTACAACAACGCTTCGCCGGTAATTATCAGCAAATGCGTGCAGAACTCAGTAAGCACGTAACATGGTGGCAAGACCTCAACAGCCAGTGCCCGCTGCAGTTAACGTCCGGCGGCTAAACTAAAGCGGCGAAAAATACAGCAAACTCGCGCTACCGCTATAAAAACACTTGCCAATATAGCAGTGGCACAATAACATAGCCGCCGTTGTTCGCCGTGCGCAGCAACAAAAAGTGTGCGTCCTTAGCTCAGCTGGTTAGAGCACCACCTTGACATGGTGGGGGTCGGTGGTTCGAGTCCACTAGGACGCACCAACAAATTCAAACAAAAACGCCACCTTAGGGTGGCGTTTTTGTTGTTACTTTACGCTGCTAAATATCCCACCTGTTGCTTTAGCTGTGTCATCAGCGGAACGAGTTGACGCTGTCGCAATACCACCTCGCCTACCAGTATTAAACACGGTGACTGCAGGGCCATATGTTGGGCCGCAGTGGCAGCTTCCGTCAGCGTGGTTAATAACTGACGCTGCGCTGGCCGGCTGCCGTTTTCCACCAACAGCAGCGGCCAGTCGGGGGCCAGGCCATGCGCTATCAGCTGTTGGCTTATTTCACTCAGTGCACTTAGCCCCATATAGAACACCAGCGTTTGGCCGGGCCTGGCTAGGCTGGCCCAGTCTTGTGTCGTATTGCAATCTTTATCCACCGCGCTGATAAAACGCAATTGCTGGGCAATACCACGCTCGGTCAGCGGTATGCCGGTAGCTGCGGCACAGCCGGAGGCCGCGCTGATGCCGGGCACTATCTGCCAGCGAATGCCGGCGCTATCCAGTGCATCCAGCTCTTCAGCTAAACGGCCGAAAATCGCCGGGTCGCCGCCTTTTAACCGCACTACTTTTAAGCCCTGCTGCGCCAGTTGCACTAATAAGGCGCCGATCTCTGCCTGCGACACACTGTGCTGGCCGCGGCTTTTACCAACATCAAAGCACAGACATCCGGGCGGAATAAGTGCCAACACCTCTTCGCTTACCAGCCGGTCATACACTACCGCGCCGGCTTGCTGGATCAGCTTCAGCGCGCGCAGGGTCAGTAAATCGGCGGCACCGGGCCCGGCGCCCACCAGCGCCACTGCACCAACAGAGTTAATTGCCGTCATGGTTAAGCTCCTTGCAATAAGTTGGTTTGACTAAGTTGACGCTTTAACAGCGCACTCAGCTCCGGTAAACAAGAGCCGCAATTGGTACCGCAGTTAAGCTGTTTGCCGAGTTTGGCGGTACTGTCGGCCCCTGCGGTAATGGCCTGGCATATCGCCAAACTTCGCACATTAAAGCAACTGCAAATCAGTGCGCTGTTGTCCGCGGCCTTGCCCTGTCCGGCCCGGCCGCTCAGCAATTGCCGGCGGTTAGCCGCGCTTATCGGGCCGCTAAACTGCTGGTTCAGCCAGCTCTGGTCGGCATGCGGCAGCGCAGTGCTGACCAGCAGCAGCCATTGCAGCTGATTATTGTCGATAGCCGCCGCGCGATAGCCTGTCAGCTGGCCTTGCCCGCTGTCGCTACAGCACACGCTGGGCGTTAATTGCAGTTGCTGTAACAGCTGCCGGGGGTCAAGCGCATCGGTTAAGCCCAGCCGGTAGCTCTGACAGCTGCCCAGCGGCACCCGCGCCAGATAATGCTGATTAAACAGCGCCAGTTGTGGCACCGTTAACGGTTGCTTAGTCAGTAGCAAGGCCTGCCACTTTGGCATAAAACGGCGCAGTGCCACCTGGCTCAGCTTTAACGCCGGCTGGCCGGAAATGGCATCCGTGTCGGCAGCAAACAGGGTATCCACCCTGGCCTGGCTGGCAAACTGCGCGCTCCAGTGCATCGGCACAAACAGCTCGCCGGGGCGCTGATTGGCGCTGATATCGGCGCGCAGCACTAAGCGGCCGCCGGCGTTACTCAGCTGCACCAGCTCACCCTGCGTCACGCCATATAAAGCGGCATCAGCCGGGTGCAAAGTAACAAAGGGCTCCGGGGTATGTTGCATTAAACCGGCCACGCTACCGGTGCGGGTCATGCTATGCCACTGATCGCGCAGCCGGCCGCTGTTTAGCCATAAGGGTGTGGCCGGCGCTGCCTGTGTCAAACCGCGCTGGCGCAGCGCAATAAACTGCGCGCGGCCATTAGCGGTAAAAAAATTACCATCGGCAAACAGCCGCGTCGTGCCCTGTGGCCTGGTATCGGTTACCGGCCACTGGATAGGTGCAAGTTGTTGATATTGTTCAGCGCTAAGCCTGGCCAGCGCTGAGATATTAAAGGCGCGCTTACCACTGTTTTGATAACCTGACAGCGCGGCATGTTCAGCAAAAATCTGCCCGGCATGGCTAAAATTAAAGCCGTGCGTAAAGCCCATGGCTTTAGCAACTTCACAGATAATTTGCCAGTCGGCTTTAGCCTGCCCCGGCGGCGGACACAGCGCCCGTTGGCGTGAAATGCGCCGCTCAGAATTGGTTACCGTGCCGTCTTTCTCGCTCCAGCCCAGCGCCGGCAATTTAATACTGGCCAGCGCCAGTGTATCGGTATGCTGATAAATATCGCTGACAATCACTAACGGGCACTTAGCTAACGCCGCTTTTACCTTATCCGCCTGCGGCATGCTGACCAGCGGGTTAGTGGCCATTATCCACACGGCTTTAATCTCGCCGCGCTCAATGGCAGCAAACAACTCTACGGCTTTATAACCCGGCTGACGTACCAGCTTTGGCGCCTGCCAGAATTCGCCAACCAGCGCTTGCTGCGTTTTATCAGTGTAATCAATATGCGCCGCCAGCTGATTGGCCAGGCCGCCAACTTCACGCCCGCCCATGGCATTGGGCTGACCGGTCAGCGAAAACGGGCCACAGCCCGGCTTGCCAATGCGACCGGTGGCCAGATGGCAGTTAATAATGGCATTCACTTTATCGGTGCCGTCAATGGCCTGATTTACGCCTTGCGAAAACAGCGTCAGGCTAAGTGGCTCATCAGCAAAGCAGCGGTAAAACTGCAGTATTTGATCTGCTGGTAAATCGCAACCACTGGCCACCTGCGCCACTGTCGCGGCCTGTTGCTGTGCACTGGCTAAGGCCTCTGCAAAACCATCAGTATGTAAATTAATAAAGCGCTGATCCAGCTTGCCCTGCTGTGCCAGAAAACTCAGCAAGCCATTAAACAGCAACACATCCGTGCCGGGGCGCAGTTTTAAATGCAGCTGTGCCGCTTCGCAGCTGGCACTGCGCCGCGGGTCAATTACGACTAACTTAGCCTCTGGGTTGGCTTGCAGTACCGCCTGGATACGCCGAAATAATACCGGATGGTTCCACGCCATATTGGCGCCGACCAACACAAACAAGCTAGCCTGTTCAATATCGTCATAGCAGCCTGGCACCACATCAGCACCAAAAGCCCGTTTATGCCCGGCTACGGTAGAGGCCATACACAAGCGCGAGTTGGTATCGACATGGGCACTGCCGATAAAGCCTTTCATCAGTTTATTCGCCACATAGTAATCTTCGGTCAGCAACTGGCCGGATAAATACATCGCCACCGCGCCCGGGCCATGCTCGGCTATCGTCTGCTGTAAGCCCTCAGCCACGGCAGTAATCGCCGCTGGCCAGTCGCAATCCTCGCCGTTAACCTGCGGCTGCAATAAGCGCCCCTCAGCAGACAGCGTTTGCCCCAGCGCACTGCCTTTAACACAGAGCCGGCCGAAATTCGCCGGGTGGGTGCTATCGCCTGTTATATCAGCGGCCTGGCTTGTCAGGTTGGCGCGGATCCCGCAGCCGACGCCGCAATACGGGCAAGTCGTTAGAATGTCACTCATGCGTTTGGGCCATCTCCGGTAAAAAGGCAAAAAAAAACGCCCGCTACGTTAGCCGGAAGACCGGATAACATAGCGAGCGCCATTGCTCGATATACTTGTGCTTTATCCCCTTCATCTTTGAAGCTGCAGCAGCGTTAGCTTCGCTCCCGAACCCCAATCACATAGCCTATCTATGCTCATGGGGCTTCACTCGCTCGCTGCCTTGCTGCAACTTCAATTATTTCGGGTATTTTAATTCTTAGTGCGCCTGAAGATTTGCAAGCACAATGCCAACCCATAACTTTATTTATTATCAATGTCTTAGCCAAACACCACTACAGCACAAGTTAGCCACTGCGCTTTAGCACAGTGCAAACTGCACCAAATAAGCGCATTTCGCCAGCACTGAGCCGCTGATTAAAGCAACACATAGCGCGCTCAGCCCAGCTATAGCGCTAACTGCATTAGGCTGGAACAGCTTTTGCTACAGCAAGCTTATCCAAAGCTAAAGGCAGACCGCAGTATCGTGCAAAAAACGCCGTTATCAGTAATGTTGGTAGATGATGAAGCCGACCGCGCCCTGCTGGTAGAGCAGGCGCTGGCGCAGCATGGCTATCAGGTGGTATGCCGGCTAAGCAGCACCGCCGCGCTGCGCTATCACGTCGAGCGGCTGCAGCCGGACATTATTATTATTGATATGGACTCGCCCGATCGCGATACGCTGGAGCATATGACAGTGATAAGCCAGCACAACCCACGGCCTATCGTATTTTTTGCCGGCCACGATGACAACCCCGACAGCATTAAGCTGGCCATTCAGGCCGGTGTCAGCGCCTATATCGTCGATGGTTTAACAGCAAAACGGGTAAAACCGATTATTGATGTCGCCGTAGCACGCTTTAATGAGTTTCAGCAATTACGCCGGCAACTGCACAGCAGCCAAAGCCAGTTAGCAGAGCAACAGTTAATTGATAAAGCCAAGCGCCTGCTGATAAAAAAGCAGCAGATGGATGAAGCCAAGGCCTTTAGCACCCTGCGTAAACTGGCGATGGACCGGCAACAAAAAATGGCCGATGTCGCCAAAGATGTTATCGCTATTCTGGAGGCACTATGACCAGCCGTTATCAACCTGAGCAACAAAGCCTGACGCTGGGCTTTGTGCCGCTGCTGGATGCCGCGCCGCTTATCGTCGCCCAAGAGTTGGGATTGTTCGCCGCACAAGGGCTTAATGTGTCGCTGCAGCGCGAAGCATCCTGGGCCAGTATCCGCGATAAAGTCGCCTTTGGCGTATTAGACGGCGCGCAGATGATAGCGCCCTTGCCGCTGGCCTCCAGCTTAGGTTTGGGCGCGGCAGCCGTACCGATGACCACCGCTCTGGTGCTAAGCAGCGGCGGTAATGCGATAACCTTATCTCAGCGCCTGCTGCAACAACTGGATCTGGACCCTACACTGCTGCCCTGCCCGCTGGCCAGCGGTAAAGCGTTGCAGCAATACCTGTTGCAACAACTGCTGCGACAATCAGCGCAGCAACCGCTGCGGCTGGCTACCGTTTCGCCTTACTCCTGCCATCATTATCAGCTGCATTACTGGTTAAGCACCGCCGGCATCAGCCCGCGCCAGGTAGAAGTGATAGGCGTGGCCCCGGCGGCGATGACCGCACAGCTGGCCAGCGGCGCTATCGACGGCTTTTGTGTCGGTGAGCCCTGGAGCAGCCTGGCACAATTAAGCGGCCACGGCACTATCGTTACCAGCTGTGATCAGCTGTGGCATAACTGGCAGGAAAAAGTGTTTGCGGTAAGCCAGCAGTTTGCCAACAGCAAGCCACAGTGTTATCTGGCGCTGCTTAGTGCACTGCTGCAGGCCTGCCACTGGCTGCAGGATATCCAAAGCAACAGCGATAAAACGGCACAGCTGTGGCACTGGTTGGCGCAGCCGCAGTATCTGGCATTGGCAGACAGTGGCCTTAGCGGCAGTGAGCTGTTTAATAAGGCAATAGCGCAGGCATTTTTTGGCCCGGCACTGAATATGCCGTGGCGCTCGCAGGGTGCTTTTATATTGCAGCAAATGCGCAACCTGCAGCAGTGGCAGGGGCCGCTTAATCAGCCGCTGCTGCAACAGGTATACCGGCCGGACTTATACCGTCAGGTTGCCGCTAACCTGGGTTTTAGTGCCCCGGCAGAGGACTGGCGGCTGGAAGGCGAAATTGGCAGCAAAGGTGATGGTAGCCGCTTTATTGATGGTGTGTTATTTGGCCTGCAACAGTAGTTTTTCACTGGCTGAAGCCGACACATGCTGGTGCAAATTGCACCGTTATTGTGCCTGAACACCACTGACGCAACTAAGCTAAAATCATTAAATAGCTGAAAATAAACATATTTTAAAACTGGCACACTAACTGCTTTGTATTGGCAACAGGTTGCAAAGAGGCAACTGAAAGACAAAACCAGCTAACAAGCTAATGGCAAAGGCGCCATCTGGCTGTATCCGCAACAGGGTGCAGCCAGATGGCGTTTTTTTTCGCCCTGCTTTTTAAATAATAAAAGGACAGCATAGATGACACAGCCGAAACGTAACACACACCGCCTGCTGTTGGCGCTGGGCTTAAGCCTGAGCTGTAGCTTAAGTGTTAGCCTGCCAGCATGGGCCGCACCGGAAAAGCCGGATTTAAAGCTCGGCTTTATTAAGCTGACCGATATGGCCCCGCTGGCGGTGGCGCTGGAGCGCGGTTACTTTGAAGACGAAGGCCTGTATGTGCAGTTAGAAGCCCAGGCCAACTGGAAGGTACTGCTGGACCGCGTCATAGATGGCCAGCTCGATGGCGCCCATATGCTGGCCGGTCAGGCCTTAGCGGCCACTATCGGCATTGGCACCCGGGCAGCGATGCAAACCGCTTTTGTGATGGATTTAAACGGCAATGCCTGTACCGTCAGCAAGGCGGTATGGCAGCAAATAGCGCCGCAAGTTGCGCGCAACAGCGAGGGCAATCCGTACTATCCGGTAACGGCCGATGCGCTAAAACCGGTGCTTGCCAATAGTGCCAAACAGGGTAAAAAACTGCAATTTGGTATGGTGTTTCCGGTTTCCAGCCATAACTACGAGCTGCGCTACTGGCTGGCTGCCGGTGGCGTACACCCGGGCTTTTACGCGCCCCAAAGCGGCGATAACAGCGGCCAGCTTAAAGCCGATGTGTTGCTCTCTGTCACCCCGCCGCCGCAAATGCCGGCGACGATGGAAGCCGGTACCATCGACGGCTACTGCGTCGGCGAGCCGTGGAACCAGCAGGCAGTGCTGCGCGATTTAGGTGTGCCGCTGGTCACCAATTACGATATTCACACCAACCTGGCGGAGAAAATCTTCGGCGTCAGCCAAGCCTGGGCAGAGCGTTACCCGCAAACGCATTTTCATCTGGTTAAAGCACTGATCCGCGCCGGTCATTGGCTGGATGCCGATAACAACGCCAACCGCGCTGCAGCGGCCAAACTGATCTCACAGCCGTTTTATGTCGGTGCCGATGAAAAGGTGATTGCCAACAGCATGACCGGGGTGTTTGCCTATGCCCGCGACGATATTCGCGAAACGCCGGACTTTAATGTGTTTTTCCGCTATCACGCCACCTACCCCTATTACTCCGATGCCGTCTGGTATTTAAGCCAGATGCGCCGTTGGGGCCAAATCAGCGAGGCCAAAGCCGACAGCTGGTATCAGGATATTGCCAAACAGGTGTTTCAGCCGGCGCTGTACCAGCGCGCCGCCAAAGCACTGATTGCCGAAGGTAAGCTCACTGCCGCTGATTTTCCCGACTTTACCACTGAGACCGGCTACCGGCCGCCAGCGGCGACCCGTTTTATCGACGGCAAACAGTTTGATGCCACAAAGCCAAACGCCTATTTGCAGCAATTTGCCATTGGCTTAACAGACTAAAGGAGCAACACCATGAGCGCTATTCCAAGCCAATGGTCGCGGGTAAAAAGCGTGCTACCGGGCCAACAACAACTGGCACAGTGGCTGAAACAAAGCCTGTTATCGGCAGCCGGTATTGCCGTGTTTGTGCTGCTGTGGCAGCTGCTGGCCAGTCAGATCACTACTTCACTGGGCAGTTTTCCGGGGCCGCTGCAGGTAGCGCAGCAATGGTCCGCCCTGGTGGCCGAGCATAAGGCAGAAAATGCCCGTGAAGCGGCGTTTTATCAGCGCCAGCTTGAGCGCAATGCCGCCAGTTTAGCGGCGAACCCCGATGCGGTAATAACAGTGCGACCTTACAACGGCCGGCCGACCTTTTTCAGCCAGATTTTTACCAGCCTGTACACCGTACTCACCGGTTTTGTGTTGGCATCATTAGTAGCAATACCGGCCGGCATCGTTATCGGGCTAAGCCCACGGCTGTACAGCGCCTTTAACCCGCTGATCCAGCTATTTAAACCGGTATCGCCGCTGGCCTGGTTGCCACTGGTGACTATTTTGGTCAGCGCCCTGTATCAAAGCGAGCAGCCGCTGTTTGCGCGCTCATTTTTGGTGTCGGTATTTACCGTTACGCTGTGCTCGTTATGGCCGACGTTGCTTAATACCATAGTCGGCGTCAGTAATATTTCGCCCGATTTACAAAACGTCAGCCGCGTACTGCGGCTGAACTGGCTGACTCATGTGCGGCGCATTGTGCTGCCCTCAGCGGTGCCGATGATCTTTACCGGCCTGCGCTTATCGCTCGGCATTGCCTGGATGGTGCTGATCGCCGCCGAGATGCTGGCGCAAAACCCCGGCCTCGGCAAATTTGTCTGGGATGAATTTCAAAACGGCTCGTCCGACTCGCTCAGCCGCATCTGTGTCGCCGTGCTGGTAATTGGCTTAATCGGCTACGCGCTGGACAGACTGATGCTGCAACTGCAGCAGCGGGTGAACTGGGATAAAAGCGCGCAGCTGCGCTGAAGAACAAGGAGATACGTGATGCAAAAAGCCCATTTACAACTTAGCCAGTTGGGTATCAGCTTCCCCACACCGAAGGGGCCCTTTGTCGCGCTGCAAAACGTTAATCTGGAGATTGGCAAAGGCGAATTTATCAGCCTGATTGGCCACTCCGGTTGCGGTAAATCAACGGTGCTGAATCTGGTCGCCGGCTTACTGCAAGCAAGTTCAGGCGGCGTAATTTTAAACCAGAAAGAAGTTAATGCGCCCGGGCCCGAGCGCGCAGTGGTATTTCAAAACCACTCGCTGCTGCCCTGGCTTAGTGTGTACCAGAATGTCGAGCTGGCGGTAAAGCAGGTATTTCGCGGTAAAAAAAGCAAAGCGGAAATGCGCGACTGGATAGAGCATAACCTGGCACTGGTGCAAATGAGCCATGCCCGCGATAAACGCCCGGCGGAAATTTCCGGCGGCATGAAGCAGCGCGTCGGTATCGCCCGCGCCTTAGCCATGCAGCCACAGGTACTGCTGATGGACGAGCCGTTCGGCGCCTTAGATGCACTCACCCGCGCCCATTTGCAAGACTCACTAATGGACATTCAGGCACAGCTGAATAACACCGTAATTATGATCACCCACGATGTCGATGAAGCGGTGCTGCTATCGGACCGTATCGTGATGATGACCAACGGCCCGGCCGCGACCATCGGCGAAATACTGCAAATTGCGCTGCCACGGCCGCGTAACCGCATCGCCCTGGCCGACTGCGCCACATACAACCATTACCGCCATGAAGTGCTGAGCTTCCTGTATGAAAAGCAGCGCAAAGTAGAAGTACTGGCCAAAGCCGAACCGGTAAAGGTGACAGCAGACGCGCTGGCCGGCGCAGCAACACGGGAGAAACGGGCATGACAGAAGCAGAGCTGATTATTATCGGCAATGGCATGGCCTGTCAGCGCCTGTTGGCCGAGTTGGTGCAACAGCCGAACCGGCCAACAAAAATAGTGGTATTTGGCGGCGAAAGTAAACCGGCCTATAACCGCGTACTGTTATCAAGCCTGCTAAGCAATGAACTGCCCGACAGCGCCGCCGAACTGGCAAGCCCTGCCTGGTATGCCAAACATGGCATAGAACTGATTTGCGACGATGCCGCAGTGCTGATTGATCGTGAGCGCAAATTGTTGGTAAGCCGCCACGGCCGCTACCGGCGTTATCAGCAGTTAGTGCTGGCCTGTGGTGCGCTGCCGCTAACACCGGGCTATGCAGAAGATGACAGCAAGCAATTACTGCCCGGCATTTGCCATTTTCGTAACTGGCAGGATTTAGCCACGCTGCGTCTGGCCGGCCGACAACGGCAACATGCGGTGGTGGTCGGCGGTGGTTTTCTCGGCCTGGAAGCGGCCGAAGGCCTGCGCAAACTCGGCATGCAGGTTAGCCTGCTGCAGCGCGGTGCTAATCTGCTAAACCGCCAGTTGGATGCCACTGCCGCCACGTTATTGCAACAACAACTAAGCGCGCGCGGTTTAAGTATTTTCACCAATAGCGAAATTGACCGGCTTAATTATAAACACGGCCAATTGCAGTCGGTCAGGCTAACCAGCGGCCAGCAGTTAAAGGCCGATATCGTGTTACTGGCACTGGGCATTAAGCCGAATATCAGCCTGGCGCAACAGGCCGGCTTAACGGTTAACCACGGCATAGTGGTAAACGCCAACTTACAAAGCTCAGACAGCGCTATTTATGCGCTGGGTGAATGTATTGAGCTAAACGGCGAAACCTTTGGTTTGGTAGCGCCGGTTAACGCTCAGGCGGCCAGCCTGGCTAAAACATTATGTGGCAAAACGGCACCCTATTGCAGCGAACATGCAGCAACACAGCTGAAAATCAGCGGTATCGCGCTAAGTTCCTGCGGTGATATTGCCGCGCTCTGTGCCAATTCCAATGCCAATGCCGACAGCTTTGATGCCAGCACTGACTATCTGGATGCGGAGCTTTTTGAATATCGCCGGCTGTGGTGGCGCGGGCCTTATTTAGTCGGCGCCGTGCTGTATGGCGATACCGGCCTGAGCCAACAACTGAGCCAGTTGATTAACCAACAACAGCCTTATTACGGCTGTCGCAGCAGCTTATTACTTGGCCAAATCAAGCCGGCCCCGACCGACAGCGCTGCAAAGCCCGCCGCTGCCGGCCAACCACAACAAGATGCCGCCTGACGGCCGCCCGGGAGTACCATTATGACAACATCCATAACGAAACAGCTGCTGGTAATCGGCAATGGCATGGTCGGCCAGCATTTTATTGAGCAGTTTCTAAGCCGGGCTGATGCCGCGCAGTGGCAGCTAACGGTATTTGCCGGCGAGGACAGACCGGCCTACGACAGAGTGCATTTATCTGACTACTTCAGCGATGCTGATGCGGGCAAACTGCAACTGGCCGCTGACAGCTTTTATCGCGATAACGACGTTAGCTTAAAGCTGAGCGAGCCGGTACTGGCGATTGACCGTGAGGCAAAAACGGTAACCACCGCCAAAGCGCGTTACTTTTACGACAAGCTGGTGCTGGCCACCGGCTCTTACCCTTTTGTACCGCCGATTGCCGGTAACGATAAGCCGCACTGCCTGGTGTACCGCACCATTGCCGATCTGGAAGCCATCAGTGCCAGCAGCAAGGATGCCAAAGTTGGCGTGGTAATAGGCGGCGGCCTGCTGGGGCTGGAAGCGGCCAATGCGCTGAAACTGCTGGGTTTAGAAGCGCATGTAGTCGAATTTGCACCGCAACTGATGCCGGTACAGCTGGATAAAGACGGCGGCGAGCTGCTGCGCAGCAAAATAGCGCAGTTAGGTGTCAGCGTGCATACCGACAAAGCCACCAGCAGCATTAGCGAGGGCACAGAGCAGCGCTTACAGCTGAATTTCAGCGATGGCAGCGTGCTACAAACCGATGTCATTGTGTTCTCGGCCGGCATCCGGCCGCAGGATCAGCCAGGCAAAGACGCCGGCTTAGAACCCGGCGCCCGCGGCGGCATAGTGATCAACAATCAGTGCCAAACCAGCGACAGCGATATTTATGCCATTGGCGAATGCGCACTATGGCAGGGCCAGTTATTTGGCCTGGTGGCGCCCGGTTATCAGATGGCGCGCACGGCCGCCGCCGTGCTTTGCGGCGATAGTAGCCAAAGCTTCACCGGCGCCGATATGTCGACCAAGCTGAAGCTGCTGGGGGTTGATGTTGGCTCAATTGGTGATGCGCATGGCCGCACACCGGGCAGCATCAGCCTGCGTTATCGCAATGATTTAGCCGGTGAGTACCGCAAATTAGTGTTAAGCGCCGACGGTAAACAGCTGTTGGGTGCGGTGCTGGTCGGTGATAACAGCTATTACGATACATTATTGCAATATGCGCTGAACGGCATTGCGTTGCCTGCCGAGCCACAAAGCCTGATATTGCCGCAAAGCAACAGCAAGCCGCTGCTTGGCCCGGCGGCGCTGCCGGATAGCGCTACGCTGTGCTCTTGTCATAATGTCAGTAAGGGCGCGATTTGTGCTGCGCTGGATAGCGGCGTGCAGGATTTAGCCGGTATTAAAAGCTGCACTAAAGCTGCCACCGGCTGTGGTGGCTGCGCCGCGCTGTTAAAAAGCGTGGTTGAGCACGAACTCAGCGCCCGCGGTGTGGCGGTAAGCACCGACTTATGCGAGCACTTTAGCTATAGCCGCCAGCAGCTGTATCATCTGGTACGGGTCGATGGCATCAAAACCTTTAACGAGCTGATCAACAGTCACGGTCGCGGCCATGGCTGTGAAATTTGCAAACCAGCGGTAGCGTCGATTCTGGCCAGTTGCTGGAACGAGCCGGTGCTGGCCAAACCGCATGTGGCGCTACAAGACACCAACGATACTTTCCTTGCCAATATGCAGAAAAACGGTACCTACTCGGTGGTGCCGCGCATTCCGGGCGGCGAAATTACCCCGGCCATGCTAATCAGCATCGGCAAGGTGGCTGAGCAATACCAGCTGTATACCAAGATCACCGGCGGCCAGCGCATCGATTTATTTGGCGCTACGCTGGATCAACTGCCGCTGATCTGGCAGCAACTGATCGATGCCGGTTTTGAAACCGGCCATGCCTACGGCAAGTCGCTGCGCACAGTAAAATCCTGTGTTGGCAGCACCTGGTGCCGTTATGGTGTACAGGACAGCGTTAGCATGGCGATTTTGCTGGAAAACCGCTACAAGGGCGTGCGCGCGCCGCACAAAATTAAAATGGCCGTCTCCGGCTGCACCCGCGAATGCGCCGAAGCGCAGAGCAAAGACGTCGGCGTTATTGCCACTGAAAATGGCTGGAACCTGTATGTCTGTGGCAATGGTGGCATGAAACCGCGCCACGCTGACTTATTTGCCACCGACTTAACCGATGAACAACTGCTGAGCTATATCGACCGCTTGCTGATGTTTTATATCAAAACCGCCGACCGGCTGCAGCGCACCGCCAGTTGGATGAATAACCTCGAAGGTGGGCTGGACTATCTGCGTGAGGTAATTATTCACGACAGCTTAGGCTTAGCTGCAGAGCTGGAAGCGCAGATGCAGCTGTTAATTGGCAACTACCAGTGCGAATGGCAAACCGTGCTGAATGACCCTGCCCAGCGCGCCCGCTTTAACAGCTATGTCAATGCTGCCGCCCCGGCCCGCAGCGAGTTTGGCTTTGTGCCCGAGCGCGGCCAACTTATCCCCACCCGCCAGCTTATTAATAAGGAGACCACGCTATGAGCCAGCTTGCTTATGCTTTAGACAATCAGCCCTGCGTACAACAGCAGCCGGTTTTACTGTGCCAGCAGCAAGATTTAGTGCCGTTTTCCGGCGTCGCAGCGCGTTTTGGCCGCCACGCCATAGCGCTGTTTTACCTGCCAGGTGAGGAAGTCGAGTTATATGGCGTTAGCCACATCGACCCGGCAAGCGGCGCGCCGGTGATGGCCCACGGCCTGCTGGGCGAAAGCAAAGGCGAGTTTTATCTCGCCGCACCACTACACAAGCAGCAATACCGGCTTAGCGATGGCCAATGCTTAAGCGACAGCACGCTGAAATTGCAGGTATTTAACGTGCAGCTACAGCATGGTCAGGTGTGGCTGCTACCTCCAATGGAGTAGCCAGACGCCCCTTAATGGCAATAACAATACCGGCACAAAGCTTTTAAGCTTAACGACACAACACCGAGCAAGGCGTTCTAAAGCTGAAAAGCAATGAAGCCTTTGCCGTGGCACTAACGCCACCGGGTAACGTTGGAAACGGCCTTACCTCCCCACTTGGAAAGGTGAATTATGTTAACTGACGCCTATGCGCGCCGCTTTAGCTATTTGCGGCTGTCTGTCACCGAAAGCTGCAATTTTCGCTGCAGCTATTGCCTGCCTGACGGCAACGACTGTAACAGCCGTAGTGGCGAGCTTAACCTGACAGAAATTCGCCGCTTAGTCACCGCTTTTGCCAAACTCGGCACCCGCAAGGTACGCATTACCGGCGGTGAGCCGTCACTGCGCAAAGACTTAACCGAAATTATTGCCACCTGCAAAGCGGTGCCCGGCATTGAAAAAGTGGCGCTCACCACCAATGGCTACCGGCTAAAACGCGATGCGCTGGCCTGGCAGCAAGCCGGCCTGGATGCGGTTAACGTCAGCGTCGATAGTTTAGATGCTGATACGTTTCATCTGGTTACCGGTCAGGACAAACTGGCCGACATCTTAGACGGCATAGCGCATGCCAAAGCCATGGGCATTAAGCAGGTAAAAATTAATACCGTGCTGTTAAAGCAGCACAATGCCCTGTCGCTGCCGGATTTCCTTACCTTTATTCAGCAGCAGGATATTGCGCTGCGTTTTATTGAACTGATGCGCACCGGTGACAATGCCGGCTTTTATCAGCGCCAGCATTTAAGTGGCGAGCATATTCAGCAGCAGCTGCTGGCACAAGGTTGGCAACTAAACGCCAAAGCCAACACCGACGGCCCGGCGCTGGAATATTCGCACCACGATTATCAGGGCCGGATTGGCCTGATTATGCCCTACAGCAAAGACTTTTGCGCCGATTGTAACCGGCTTAGGGTATCAAGCCTGGGTCAGCTGTATTTATGCCTGTTTACCGACAGCCATCAGGACATGCGCAGCCTGCTGCAAAGCGATGACAGCGCGCCGCTGATGCGTTTTTTACAGCAAGCGGTGCAAGGCAAAGCCTTTAGCCACCAGTTGGCGGAGGATTACAGCGGCAGCACCCGGCATTTAGCCCAGATTGGCGGATAACAGGCGGATAATATGAGCATAACAATGCCGTTTAGTGCGCTGATTTTAGCCGGTGGCCAGTCCAGCCGCATGGGTCGCGATAAAGCCCTGCTGCAACTTAATGGCCAAAGCTTACTGGCGCATATGCAGCAACTGGCGCTGGACAGTGGCGCTGTTGAAGTGCTGGTAAGTCGCAATCTGCCGGGCTTTATTGCCGATAACACGCCGCAACAAGGGCCTTTAGCCGGTATTTTGGCAGCGCTGCAACACTGCAGTGGTTCGCAGTTACTGGTATTGCCGATTGATACCCCGCTATTGACGGTAACCAGCCTGCAACGCCTGCTGCAACACGCCAATGGCACGGCCTGCTATTTTAGCGATAACCCGCTACCTTGCGTATTGCCGGTAACCCGGGCTCTTAGCCCCCTGATAAGCGCGCAACTGCGCACTGGCCAGCGTTCAGTTCACGCCCTGCTCAGGCTACTTAATGCTAAAAACCTGGCGGCGCCAGACACAGAATTGCTCAATACCAACACACCAGCCGACTGGCAGCACTGCTTAACTCTGCTCAATAGCGGCAGCAGCACGGGCAGCAGCAACAAGGAACAGCAGGAGGGCCTATGCCAAAGCCAGATTTAAGCCGCTTTTATCCGCTGAATATCGCTGTACTCACAGTGTCGGATAGCCGGACCAGCGCTAATGACAGCAGCGGCGACCTGTTGTGTCAGCTGTTGCAAAGCGCCGATCATCAGTTAGTTGCGCGCTCATTATTGCCCAATAACAAATACCAATTGCGCGCTACGCTAAGCCAGTGGATCGCAAGCGATAACATTCAGGTCGTGCTGATTAACGGTGGCACCGGCTTTCATCACACTAACTGCACCGTTGAGGCACTAACGCCATTACTCGATACGCCGGTAGCGGGTTTTGGCGAACTGTTTCGCCAACTGTCGTTTAACCAGCTGGGCTCAGCCGCCATGCAATCCGGCGCGATAGCTGGCCTGGCCAATGGCACCCTGCTGTTTGCCATGCCCGGCTCAGGCGGTGCCTGTACGCTTGCGATGCAGCAGCTGATTTTACCACAATTAGATAGCAAAACCGGGCCCTGCAACTTTGTTGCACATGTAAAAGGTAACTTTGTTGCCCATGTAAAAAACAGTCCAAGCCAAAGCTGTGGAGCCTAAGATGACAGCAACCCTTACCCATTTGGATCAGAGCGGCGCGGCAGCGATGGTCGATGTCAGTGCCAAAGCAGCCACCACCCGACTGGCCCGCGCCGGCGCCCTGGTGCAAACCACACCCGACGTTATCGACTTAATTGCCGGGGCGCTGTTAAAAAAAGGTGACGTGCTGGCCACAGCGCGCATTGCCGGCATTATGGCGGCGAAAAAAACCAGCGAGCTGATCCCGCTGTGTCATCCATTAATGCTCAGCAAAGTATCAATCGATTTTCAGCTACTGCCAGCGCAAGGTCAGATAAAAATCGAAAGCTGCTGCCTGCTTAGCGGCAGCACCGGCGTCGAGATGGAAGCGTTAACGGCTGCCAGTGTGGCCGCGCTGACCATTTACGATATGTGTAAGGCAGTAGATAAAGCGATGACCATCAGCGATATCCGCCTGCTGGAGAAAACCGGCGGTAAGTCGGGGCATTACCTTGTGGAAGCTAACAAATGACGCTTTTTGCCAGATTGATATATACGGAGGAGCGCCGCAGACCCATTTCGCGAATAGCGAAGGCGGGCAGCAAATTCGTCGGGAACGAATTTGCCCAGCGTCAGCTGGCCCGCACGCGTGGAGGGCAGGATGGGCCCGCAACGACGCTGCGGCGAGTCCGGAGTAGATATCAATCTGGGCCGGGTCAATCAAGACCAGGCAATATCAGTATCAACGAACTAAGAAATCACCGGAGGCAGTATGATTAAAATTCTGTTTTTCGCCGCGCTGCGCGAGCGGCTTGATTGCGAACAATACCTGCTGAGCTGCGATGGCACAATGTTGCAGGTGACCGATATCCTGCAGCAGCTGCAAAGCCGTTGTCATAGCTGGCAGCAGGAACTTAGCCGCAGCGATTTGCTCTGCGCCGTAAACCAGCAACTGGTGCCGCTAAGCGCCAACGTACAGGACGGCGATGAGCTGGCATTCTTCCCGCCGGTAACCGGCGGCTAAAAGGTAATGACGGATATGAGCATCTTTGTTGCCGTACAAAGCGATGACTTTTGTGTCGCCAGTGAATATAACGAACTGCGCCGCCAGTCAGGTTGCGGCGCTATCGTCACCTTTAGCGGCCTGGTACGCGAGCTTAGCGATAACCAACTGCACAGCATGACGCTGGAGCACTACCCCGGCATGACTGAGCAAGCCCTCACGGCTATTGCTGAGCAAGCACAACAGCGCTGGCAGCTGGGCGCAGTGCACCTTATTCACCGCGTTGGCAGCCTGAAACCGCATGAGCAAATTGTGTTTGTCGGCATTGCCAGCCCGCACCGGGCGGCCGCCTTTGCTGCCGGCGAGTTTATAATGGATTACCTGAAAAACCGCGCGCCGCTGTGGAAAAAAGAACACACCAGCAACGGCGATTATTGGGTAGAAGCCAAAACCAGTGACCAACACGCGCTAACGCGCTGGGGCTAGCCAATGCGTCAGTTACTGCTAATACTAGGCTTTATCTGCAGCTTAACCGCCGACGCCAGCGACAAGCTCACCATAGCAGCCGCCTCTGATCTGCGCTATGCCATGGCTGACATCGTCAGGCTGTTTCAGCAGCAAACTCAGCTTGATGTCAGGGTAATTTATGGCGCCAGCGGTAAGCTCAGCACGCAAATCCGCCATGGCGCGCCCTATGATATGTTTTTCTCTGCCGATATCAGCTTTGCCCGGCAGCTATACCAGGACGGCCTGGCAGCTACTGCGCCACAGCCCTATGCGCTCGGGCATTTAGTGCTGTGGAGCCCAAAACAAAATATGGCCGGCATTACGCTAAGCCAGCTGGCAGAATTTGATTTTAACCGCCTGGCCATTGCCCAGCCGGCGCATGCGCCTTATGGCCAGCGCGCCAAACAAGCGCTGCAGGCCGCCGGCGTCTGGCAGGCAGTAGAGGCAAAAATCGTCTATGGCGAAAATATCGCCCAAACCGCGCAACTGGCACAAAGCGGCGGCGCTGATATCGCCATTATTGCGCTATCGCTGGCCCGCTTTCCGGAGCTTGCCAGTCAGGGCTACCAACCTATTCCCACTGAGCTACACCAACCGCTGCTGCAGGGCTATGTGATCACCCGCCATGGCGCCGATAACCTTGCCGCGCGGCAGTTCGCAGCGTTTATCGCCACGCCAGCAGTGCTGGATATTATGCAGCGCTATGGTTTTGAACAAGGGCGTTTTGAACAGCCGGGCTTGGCACAGCCGGAGGCGCAATGATGCCAGAGCTGTTCGCCGCACTCAGCCCGCAAGACTGGCAAGCCATCCGGCTCACGTTAAAGCTGTGCCTGTATACCACCGCCATTTTACTGCTGTTGGCTACGCCACTGGCCTGGTGGTTAGCGCTGCGGCAAAGCAAATTACGCACCGCCATTCAGGCCATAGTCGCCCTGCCGCTGGTATTGCCACCAACAGTACTGGGCTTTTACTTGCTGCTGCTACTCGGCCCGCATGGCGCCGTTGGCAGCATGCTGGAACGCTTAGGCTTATCGCATCTGGCTTTTAGCTTTAGCGGCATTTTAATTGGCTCGGTGATTTACTCGCTGCCCTTTGCCGTGCAGCCACTGTTGGAAAGCTTTCGTCGCATGGGGCCCGGGCCGCTGGAAGTAGCAGCAACCTTAGGTGCCGGCAAGCTGGATCAGTTGTTTAGCGTGGTGCTGCCGCTGTGTCGCGGCGGCTTTATCGTTGCGGCTACCCTGACCTTTGCCCATACACTAGGCGAGTTTGGCGTTATTTTAATGCTCGGCGGCAGTATCCCCGGTGAAACTCAGGTGCTGTCGGTACTGATTTACGACCACACCGAAGCAATGAACTACGCTCAGGCACATCATCTGTCGCTCGGCTTGCTAATCAGCGCCTTTGTGGTGCTGTTTATTGTTTATGGTTTAAACCGGCGTTTTGAACGTGAGGCCGTGCTGTAATGAACAATATAATGAGTAACCTGACGAGCACCGTGATAAGCAGCTTAACCAGCGCCATGCAACAGGGCTGGCAGCACTTAACCCCTGAACGTCAGGCCAGCCAGCCGCCACAAGCTGTGCAAAGCCTGCAGTTACAACTGACGGTTAAGCGCGGCGCCTTTACGCTTGAGCTTAATCACAGCTTGCCATTACACGGTGTTACCGCGCTATTTGGCCGATCTGGCTGTGGCAAAACCACCCTGCTGCGCGCTATCGCCGGGCTGGATCGCCACGCGAAAGCACAGATCCGCTGCAATGATGTCGTCTGGCAGCAAGGTAATCACTTTATGCCGGTGCATCAGCGCCGTATCGGTATGGTGTTTCAGCACAGCAGCTTATTGCCGCATTTAACGGCTCTGCAAAACCTGTTGTACGGCTTTAAGCGCCGGGTTAAACATAGTGCGGTGCAGCTGGAACCGGCGCAGGTAATCAGCTTATTAGAGCTGGAGAGCTTGTTGCAACTGCAGCCAGAGCAGCTGTCCGGCGGCCAGCGCCAGCGTATTGCGCTGGGCCGCGCCTTACTGAGCCAGCCAGAATTATTGTTATTAGATGAACCCTTGGCATCACTGGATCAGCAAAGCCGCAATGAGATTTTGCCGTTTTTACAGCGTGTCGCGAATCAAACCGGCATCCCTATGCTGTTGGTCAGCCATCAGTTAGATGATGTGGTCAAACTGGCCGACCAGCTGATATTGATGCAGGATGGCCATATTATCAGCCAGGGCCCGCTGCCACAGCAATTGCTGCAACCACAACTTGCCGCCAGCGGCGCTATGTCGCTGCTGTACGCGCAAAGCCAGGGCTGTCATAACCATCTTTTACAACTGAGTATCGGCAAGCAACAGTTGCAACTACCGGCTCCGCTGAGCAACAGCGGCACACAAACAGCCTACCGCTTACGTATTCAGGCACGCGACGTGGCGCTAAGCCTAACGCCACTCACCGACAGCTCAGTGAGTAATCAGCTGCAAGTCAGCATTAGCGGTTTTAACCCAGCCCCCCACCCGGCCGAAACCCTGGTGCAATTAGAACTGGCAGGCCAGCCACTGCAGGCACTGCTAACCAAACAATCGGCAGAACGCTTGGGCTTGCAGGTAGGCCAGCTGGTATATGCACAGATTAAAGCAGTGGCGCTGGATTAATTCCATTCATCCTTGATGAACTAACGATACAATGCGGTTTTCAGATAATCATCTGTTACTTCAAATATCGGTTCTTTTCCTGTTAATTCTTTAGTAAGCGGCACAATCTTTGTCCTAACGCCCATACCACGATAATCAACGTACCCATAATCTCGAAGCACCTCCATAATGATGGTATTTCTGGGAGAACGTTGACCCGCACGCATTTTCTCAACCGTCATGGAGTTTGGTAAAGTGCCGGGGCTAATCACTTCAAATCGATTGGCGTAGTTAACTACCTCAATTTCAACGGCGCGTGTCCAGTCCCTGTGCGCAAGTGCGTTGATCAGCGATTCCCTTACGGCTTCTAGTGGATAAAACCATTGTGTTTCGCGTCGTAAGCCTTCGCCAATGTGGTCTGCTTCCTGAGAAATAAACGGAGCCATAGCATCCATAAAGCGCTCAATAATACCGCCATCAACTAGCTGCTTCACTCCGCGCTCTATATCAAATCGACCAACCATTGGCCCATCCAAAATATCATCCAGCGCTGCCTGATATTCCTTATCCTCCCCCTTGAATACCATGACCCTCAGACCAGCCTGTTTAAGGTAACGCCGTGGGCTTTTACCAAACAACACCAGCCCGGCAATAGTGCAGCATATACGTCCTGCGGCTTCAGTTAACAAGCTTAAACCCAATAATCTGCTCTGCCATTGGTCAGCCGTTTGCGGAACATCTGGATCACCTAAAATATCCCGAATATAGTTAACTAACCGCGCCTCATCTAAACAACTTATATCCGTTCGAGGTACTGGCATTACCTCTGTATGCAACATACCTCCTAGCTCAAAAAGCCGCATTTGCTGCTCTCTGGTAGCCATTCGCGAAGTAGACCCTACCCGAATATAAATTTCTTCTTTTCCACTATGACGCACAACATAGGGCTTTGACATGCCAAGAGGAAAACTAATCACAGCCACCGTTTTTTTATCGTCTAGTTTTATCTCTTCATAAAATGGCAAAAGCAATGGATGAACTTTGTCTTGTAAGACATTCATTACCCACTCTTCAAGTTTTGGTCTTTGAATGCCACTAATGGTGCCATCGTCTTCGACACCTAACAGTAATTTACCACCTTGGAAATTTGCCATGGCAACAACTTCTTTTGCCAACTGTTCTGGTCGAATATCATCACGTTTAAATTCGATACCAGAGTTCTCGCCATTAGCAATGATTTCCAGTAATTCAGTTTTAAGCATATCGCTCTCCCAAGGCTGCTCCCCCCTTACTTAAATCCATATTTTTCACGCCTTTGGTTAAATGCACTTTTACCACCCTCGAGAATATCTGCCGCTAATTTCTGAACTTCTCGGACATCAATAGCGCCTTGTTGTTCTGGCAAAATCAGGCCTTTACCATCTTCAACACTCAACACTCCAATCCACTCAGCGTCACCAAATACCGGGATATTGGCATTGTGGGTTGCAAATAGAAATTGACGACTTAACTTTGCTCTCCTTAGCTCAGCAACAATGCGATCTGCAATAAAGGCGTTATCTAAATTGTCCTCTGGTTGATCTAGAATTAGCGGGTCTTGATTATCCAATAATAACAAGTGCAAGACGGCGGTACATTGTTGACCGGTTGATAAATCTTCAATTCCCTTGAAAACAGCATCTCTTTCACCATGCGTCACATTAAGTTCAATCGCCATAGTATCGGGTACGACAAGTTCTTCTAAAGCTAGTAACTTACTCTCGGGTACGCGACACAGCTCCCTTACAACAGTACCAGTAAGGCCGAAATTTGCAAAAAGTGCCCCCTCGCCTTGCCGTATAGTGGCAGCAAGGTTGCCGGTTGAAAAATCTCCCTCCAGCACCCAAGCCAAGCGTTTCATCCCCACGCCCTCTAAATCAAAAGTGCTGAGGAAATCGACGATAACCTGGCGATTAGCTTCGGGTTGCAATCTCAAACGTACTTTCTGATCTAACTTGCGATTTAATTGCTTAACCGATCTTTGCATGGCAGTAGCGCGGGCGCTAGTTTGCTGATCAAGCTCCAATAAAAGCTTTTTACGATGATTATAAAGCTCATCAATCTGCGCCTGGCGACTTTGCAACGCGACTTGCTTTGGCCGTACGCGTTCAATTTGTGTAAGTAGCGTTTGGTATTCAACTCCAATTTGCCGTCCTGTTTTTCCTTGACTTGCAGGTATGTCTTTAAAAGCGTCTTCCAATTGTTGTTCATCCGAGCGGATTTGTTCAATTAACTGCTGTTGAAGAGGCGACATTTTATCTAGCGCCGTGCCAGCCAATTTTTCAAGCTTTGACGTCGCATCCACTAAGGAAATTTTAAATATCTCCAAGATTTCCCTTTGTTTTCTTAATAAATCAACATGAGGCAAGTCATTTAAACTGGTATCACTAAGGAACATGGTATCTGGCAGACTATCTTTCAAAGATTCAATAGCAAGTTTAACTCTCTCAATTTCATCTTTGACTCTGCCATTAAGTTGTTTTTCTTTTTCAAGTTTTGGAATAATCTTCAGCTTCTCTTCTATACCCAAGGCTTGAAACTGTTTAGCTTGATCCATCAACTTTGGTAGCCGTTCAACTTCTGCTTCAATATCCGCTTTTTGCTCAAATGCTCGCTCAATCGCCGTACGATTCTCTTTAAGTCCCGCTAAGACTTTACCAATTGCTAGATCAAATTGCTGATGTTCATCCTCTAAAAAACGCTCGATAAGCTGATTACGACTTTGTTCATCTCGCGTCATCTCATAGATTTCATTTTGACCGTAAAGCTCTATTCCAGGCAGTAAATCCTTTGGTTGATATGGACATACCCCTCCTTCTTCATCAACAACTACGGGTTGATTGCCGAACTTGCGATTGACAACGAATCTACGGCCATGCATTGCTGCCGAACGCACGGTCACTTCTACCAAACCTTTTTCGTTACCCAGGTTGTTTTTAATGATCGCATCATGCTGGGCTTTCGCAGCTTTACCAAATGGCTGTAAATCGAATGCGAAACGAATACATTCCAGTAAAGTAGATTTACCCGTTCCGCGCCCACCAATAACTGCGTTAAGATGGTCAGAAAGCTCGATGTTAACGCCATCTAAATAACCGCCGACAAAGCGCAGCCGTTCAATAGCCGAAGCATAAATCTCTGGTTTATCCGAATTAAGCCTGACTCGGGAGCCCGCATCCAAAAACGCTTGTTTGAAAGACGTAAAACAAGGCTTAGTCATTTTAATTAGGCACGATGCACCTTTATTTTTAATATCATCTGGTTTAGCTACATCAGCAGCGTTAATTACTGCCATTGCACGCTCCCGGCAATAATTAGCATCCTTATTTAAAAAAGCTTTTCGATAAAAGTCGTCCTCCACACATCTAAGGTCTTCAATTGATCCAGGAATTTGCGCCGCGAGTAAACCTTCCTGTTTCCAAACATGGTTCATCCGGCGTTTTAATACCCCATCGTCGCTAGTACTATGCGCTGCATAAATAAAACCACCTTTTTCGTTCACATAATTGATGATATCGATGGCAGTTTTCTGTACTGGGGCTTCAGGTTTATTGATATCAACTCCGAGCCAACCTAAATGCCTATTAATTAAGTCTTCTGGCGTAGACTCATCAAACAAACATACAAAGTGAATTTTCTCGCTGGAGGCAACTTCAAAACCAGGGAATACCACAATACCGTGAAGAATAAACAGATCTCTTAGATTCTCATAACCATTTACTGAACCATGATCAGCAAATCCTACTACTTCGATTTCTGCTTCTAACGCCGCATTTAAGAGTTGAAGGTTATACTCATCCTCAGTAAGTGTCTGTTGCTGTCCACGATATCTGATATAACCTACAGAGTTAACCTGCAACGCACATTTAAAAAAACGTGCTTTGGTATAGCTCAGGCTTCTGATTGATTGCGACATTGCCAAACTCCTCGAGTAAGTTTTTTATGCTAATTACAGTAGTTCCGTCTTCAGACCAGACGCTTTTAAACGCTGGGTTAAGTTGCGCATTTTACTGAACTCAGTACCAAAACTCAGTCTAAGCCCAACACCTTCACAAAATTCCTTCGCGGTAATATGTTTCAATTCATCAGCATATTTAATCATCTGCAAATGCAGTTCAGCTGTGTACTGATTACGCGGGGCTTCTAACAGCGCTTGCTTGATGCTCTCATAAATCTCATTTTCGTTCATTGGTAAACCTGCAAAAACACCATTTATATAATTTAGCTAAATTATATAACTAATTTATGAATAGCAAATGAAATTAGCTATTTGTTGAATAAAATTAAAGATGCAGAATCCCTCAGGGTCAGAATCCCTCAGGGTCAGGCCTTGCTTTTTGCCCACCAAAGTCACAGAATCCCTCAGGGTCAGGCCTTGCTTTTTGCCCACCAAAGTCAAAAGACAAGACCCTAAGAGCGTGCCGTTGCTGGTCCGGTTTAGCGATGGGTTAGGCCGCGGTGTTGATAACGGCTTCTATGCGAAAGCCCTCTGGATCCACGACGTACGCCGCATAGTAGTTGGGTCCATAGTCAGGGCGAAGACCCGGTGCGCCATTGTCTTTACCTCCATGGCGAATTGCGGCGTCGTAGAAGCGGTCGACAGACTCGCGACTTGGAGCCGAAAAAGCAAGATGAAATCCGGGTCCGGGGGCTACTGACGCATTCTGATGCTGCTTTAGCGCGAGTTTGTCGCCGCCGCCTGGCTTTCCATAGCCTACGGCTTTAGTGTCCTCATCGCCTTCGAAGTCCGTCCACACGCGAACGTAGCCGAGAGGTTCGAGGGCGGCGTCGTAGAAGTCCGTTGCTCGCAGGAGGTTTTTGACACCAAATGAGATGTGGTGAAGCATTAGCATTATTTCCTTCGATACTGTGCAAAACGACAAGTCCAGCCGACAACGCGCTGCCTCAGGGTCAGGTTTTGCTTTTTGACGTGCCCCACTGCGACAAAATAAATACGTGATTTAGCCTTAAACCAACTGTTACATTTACCGAAAAACCACACTTGGTCAAGTATTTAAATGGCATGTGCTTGTATGGCTGGATGGCGTTGGTTTACGCTGGTGGTTAAGCAGAGTGGTGCTTGGCGATTCAATGAAGAGTAGTTAGTTTGCCGGCTGTAACATAAAAACCCGTGATTGCTGTTTATTGCGTATCCAGCGCTGCGCTTCTGTAGTCCAGTTTATTTCGACCATGAACGTATTTGTTGTTCCATTACCATATTCGAGACTACCTGCCCTTCCCAGACATCTTTCAGGCCGCGCTGAACCATATGCTCAAACGCTAACTCGCGCAAAATCTCTTCATAACTGGCATCATCCGGTTGGGATTGAACAATCTCAGTTATCTTTTCTTTCACATCAGACATCTTGCTCTCCAACTTGCTTGCCCGGAACTGATTAATAAAACTCACAGCTTTTGACGGATTTCATTTAATACCGTTGTTGCATCACGGCCCTGATTGCCGTCCTGTTCATAAGCGTCAAGCCGGCGATCCAATTCTGCCCGTTGCGCATCGGTAACCGGCAGCGCTTGCTGATCTTGCGCAATGCTGTCCCACAAATCTTCAACCAATTGCACTCGTTGCTGCAACGGTAAATCGCGCAGTGTTGGATTCATAATAGCCCCGGACGAATAATGTTTCAGTTAGGTTAAAGCATAGCGTAATTTAACCGGATACTGCACGCAACCAACATTCAATCACTGCAGTGCCGGGTAAGTTAGTTTGCCGGCGGTAACATAAAGCCGGTGGTTGCTGCTTATTGCGCATGATGTGCAGTATTAACACCTACACGCCAGCCTGATGTTAAACGATGCTGATGCAGCAAAGGCGCTCGCATCAGTAAAAACCAGCGCCGCCACATCAATCAGTGGTTAATAGCCTGCATCGGCCAGGATATCTGCGATCATAAAGCTAACCATCTCGGCGTCAGCGTTAATGTCTTCATCTTTACCATCGTAATCCGGGTGATCTTTCAGCACCCAATCACATACTTTTCCCGAGAAGTTTTCCAGTAAAGCGGCTTCTTCAGCGTTGTTTACTGAAATTGCTCCTTGCTGTTTACTGAGCAGAGCAAACACATTTTTATCGTACTTTTCTGCCAGCATCAGAAATGCCGAACGTTGTTCTTTAGTAAATTCACTCATAGCGTACAAATCTCCCTATGACTTTCCAATGCTTAATGACTTGTTGGATTTTAGTTTCAAATTCAGATAATGGCATCTGCCGTGTTACCACGACTGACCAATGATGTGCATTGTCTTGTTGTAACTTAAATCCTTCTGGCATTGACGCATTGCGATCCACCGCCAGCAACCATTTTTTTATTCCGGGCCGAACTATCTTCTCTAACTGCTTGATACTTGCAGCAAGGGAAATACCGGTTTTAGAGTTTGCCAGAACATTTTTACCGCTAGCATCGTACGTAATTTCTTTACCAGGTCGAAGAGGATTATGCGGATTTTGTCGGGAATTTGCCGTTCGAATGACGTTTTGCTTTAGTTCCCGCTCGAGCAGTTCAAGCTCCTGCTCAAATATCAGTAGTGTATCGTTTCCGTGTCCCATTTAGCGTCCTTAGTCACCGTAAATAACGAGTGCGAATGGTGACGCAAAAACACCAATAAATAAACATATTTATTACACAATAAGCGAAAATGCAACTTAATAATATGTGCTTCCATGGTTATCTCCCAATAAGCCCTGCCATCAGTCGTCGCCAGACTTTTCAGCCCCTTTTCCGACCACAGGGTTAAATAACCGCTTTTACACCATTGCGCTGGATGATGGACAATAAACGCAACGCCGCGCCTTGTGGTTTGGATTTGCCCTGCTCCCATTTCTGCACACTTTCGCTGCTCATATTCAAAATGGTAGCCAACACCCCCTGGCTAATGCCTTCGCGCAAACGCAAAGTCCGGATATCTTCCGCACTCATTTGCGGCGGTTGCGCCTGCTCTGTCAGCGCATTAATTTGCCGCATGGTAATTTTGTCGATGGTACCGGTTTGATGAAAACGCTCTGCCATCTGCTGCATTCTTTCAAGTCTATTATCTTTCACTGACCACCTCTATTAATAAACCTGCCCGTATATCTTTTTGTATCTGTTGCTCATTGGCGGCCAGTAAACTGCGGCCAAACAACCCACTATTTACCTCGGTCGCAACCCGGACAATATCTGCATTAGACAGCAGCGTTTTTGACATGAATTTTGCAAAATCATCCGTGATAAAAACCCGCATCCGGCCTCCCATATATGGTAAAGAGTACTACAGTTTAGCTGTTTTGACCATTATGACTTACTAACAGGCTTCAGAGTCAGGTCTGCTTTTTTGCTAACACTGAAAACCCAAAGCTAACCAAATAATTACATTTACCGAGAAACCACACTTGGTCAAGTATTTAAATGGCATGTGCTTGTATGGCTGGATGGCGTTGATGGTTAAGCAGTGCGATGCTTAACGATGTATTGAAGATGTGCTAGTTTGTCGGCTGCAACATAAAAGCCGGTGGTTGCAGCTTATCGCGCAGTCAGCGCATTGCTCCAGCTTATACCGCTAGGCGTTATTTGGGCTCATGCTTGCGCCCCGTTACCGGCAGCAGTTGTCTGGCGGTACTGCGATCTGATTGCCGGCTGTTGCCAAGTGCTTAAACACAACACTTGCTGGCCGGGTTGAATTTTATGTTTCGTTGTAACTTAAGCCTTTATTTAGTGCTACTTTAATTAATAAATAGGTATTTTCGTTTACCAACAACCTCAGCTGGCAACCCTTTGTTTGAGCCTGTTTGGCAATTTGGAGTAACTGTGTTCGAACCGCATGGACAATACACCTTAGCGCATGACAACGACATTTTTGTTCTGGTTGGCAACGGCGCCTGGAATCTTGAAGCCACACAAGCTGCCATAAGCCATATCAATGGCCTGGTAGACACGCTGAACAACCGCCGCCATGCGTTTATATTCGATACACAAAGAGTTGAAGGCATTACACCGGATAGTTTTGTTGCCTGGTCTGACGCCATTAGCTATTGGTTGCAACACGGCTTTGCTGCCTTTGTCAGAGTTACCGATCCTGAGTCCGCAAACTATAAATTGTTTATTCAGCCGTTTGATGTGCGCCTGCAAGAAATCGTCGAATTTAGTTACGCACAAGATGTTGCGCAGGGTATCGGGATTTTGCATCAGCTTGGCTTTAGCGGCTTTGTCGATAATGCTGTTATTGCGGGCAGATAAACATTAACCTGCCCTGCAATTGCCGCGGCAGCGGTTTAGCTGTCCAGATAAATGCAATCTAGCGGGCATACCGCGATGCAGGTGGGTTTATCGTAGTAGCCAACGCATTCAGTACACAATAGCGGGTCGACTTGATAGTGCTTGGCGCCCATGCTAATCGCCTCGTTCGGACACTCTGGCACACACATATCGCAATTAATACAGCTGACTTCAATAACGGCAGGCATGGCTAACTGGTTGCCCTGTCTGCAGCGTTAATGGCTAAATCACTGCCAGCCTGCTGCGTTACTCCAACCTGCTTTAGCAACATGGCAAAGCGCAAATCACTATGGCGGGGTAACTTTACTTTAAGCTGATAACAAGCGCCCGGTGCCAGCAAAATAGCGTTGTCCTGCTTATCGCGCAGCGCCTGCAAAGTAAAACACTGGTTGCCGTTGGGCGACATTAATATCAGGCTATCGCCAACGCTAAACTGGTTTTTTACCTCCAGTAGCGCGAAACCTTCGCTGTCTTGCTCAGCAATAAACTCGCCGACTAACAGCTGCTCGCCAACACTGTGGCTGGTGTCGTAGTTTTGCGTGTCCTGCGGTTTATGCCGGCGTAAAAAGCCTTCGGTAAAGCCGCGGTTGGCCATGCCGTCAAGCTCGCCGAGTAAATTGTGATTAAAGGCTTTGCCGGCCACGGCATCGTCTATAGCCTGGCGATACACCTGAGCGGTGCGCGCGACATAATACGGCGATTTAGTGCGGCCTTCGATTTTCAGCGAATGCACGCCCATCGCGGTTAGTGCCGGCACATGCTCGATAGCGCGTAAGTCTTTTGAATTAAGGATATAAGTGCCGTGCAGGTCTTCATCTATCGCCATCAGCTCACCGGGGCGGCCCTGCTCTTCTAACAACGCCGGCGTGCTTATTGGGGCAAACTGGCCTACGTCGTCCTCGCGCGCGGCATGCACCTGATACGGCCAGCGGCAGCTGTTAGTGCAGGCGCCCTGATTCGGGTCGCGCTTGTTAATATAGCCTGACAGCAAACAGCGGCCGGAGTACGCCATACACAACGCACCATGCACAAAAACCTCCAGTTGCATATCAGGCACTTCGCGGCGAATTTCGGCTATCTCATCTACCGCCAGCTCGCGCGATAAAATAACCCGCTCTACCCCCTGCGCCTGCCAGAACTTTACTGCCGCCCAATTTACTGTATTGGCCTGCACAGATAAGTGCAGCGGCAGCTGTGGAAAATGCTGTTTAAGCAAATACACCACACCGGGATCGGACACGATTAGCGCATCGGGTTTAAGCGCCACTACCGGTGCCATATCGGCAATAAAGCTTTTTAGTTTGCTGTTATGCGGCGCAATATTCACCACCACATACAGCTTTTTACCCAGCGCATGGGCTTCGTTAATGCCGGTTTCAAGCGCGGCTAAATCAAACTCGTTATTGCGCACGCGCAGGCTGTAGCGCGGCTGACCGGCGTACACGGCATCGGCACCATAGGCAAACGCCAGGCGCAGTGCTTTTAAACTGCCGGCTGGGGAGAGTAATTCAGGTTTAAACATAACAGGGCCTCTGGCGCAACATCACAACTATAAAAAGGCGGCTAGTCTAACGCCGGCAGGAAAACCGGCTTTGATCTGCCGCAAACCGCCGGTGGTTAACAGTTGGCCTGCGCCGGTTGAGCGGCTTTAAAGCCGCTGGCAAAGTTATTCAACCGCGCCGTGCGGCTGCCAGCTGGCAGCATCACTTCAATCAGACTAAAACGCTTAGTGTTGCGCAGTGCCAGCTGCAATGCCTGCTCAAAGTCGTCCAGGTTACTCACCTGCATGCCCTGCCCGCCCATAGCCCGCGCCAGCTCAGCATAGTGCCAATTAGTTAAATTGGTGCAGTTGAGGCCGGGCGCAAAGGCGTCTATCATGTCCCAGCGCTGATTATTAAATACAATAACAACAGGCGCAAAACCATAACGGCTGCAGTGGCCAAGCTCGAGCCCGGTCATTAAAAAGGCACCATCACCTACCAGCACCACTGGCCGCAAACCAGTAACGGCCTGCACACCAAAGGCGGCCGGTACCGCATAGCCCATAGAGGCATAAAATGCCGGTGCCAGCATCAGGCTGGGGTTGGCATGCAGCGAGGCAAACAGGCAATCGCCAATATCGGAAATAAGCGGCACTGTGTCGTTGCGCGCGGTTAATACTGCATCTAAACATTGCACCAGGCTGGTGGCACTAAGCTGTTGCTCAGGCGCCGGTGTTGCCAGTTGTGGCAACGCAGCATGATAAAACGGCGCTATATTTTGCTGTAACAACTCTGCCAGCAGCGGCTTTAACGCCAGCGCATCCTGGTGCACTGTCAGCACTTTTTCCGGGCTGAACAGCTCGCTGTGGGCGGCAAAATTGCTGTCGGTTTTTATCACGCCAATTTGCACAATCAGGTCGGCATCGCGCAGCAGCTGCGTTGGGCGAATGTCGGTTTTATCCAAAAAGATGCCGTGATATTGCCGGTGTTGCTGGTTAAAACTGGCCCGGCCCATTAAGGTGCTGACAAAGGGGATATTAAGCTTGTCGGCTAAGGCTTCCAGCTCAGCTACCGCGTCAAAACGGCGCACATCCACGCCAGCTAATATCACCGGCCGCTGCGCTTGCTTAAGCCTGGCCATGACATCAGCTACTGCCAGCGCAAGTTTATCCTCTGCCACTGTTGGTGCCTGATAAGGCCCGGCTAGCTGGGTAGTACATTGCACCGCATCACGCGGTATTTCCAGCAGCACCGGTCGGCTTTGCTGTTTCGCTGTGCTAAGTGCCGCGCGGATATCCTCTCCTGCCCGGGCCGGGTTATCCAAACGAAATTGCGCCGCCGTGATCTCGCGGTAAATATCACGCTGCGAGTCGACCGTTTTTGCCTGATGGTGGATTTGCAGGCCGCGGTCAATCTCGCTTTGGCTGGGGAAACCGGCAATGATTAGCAGCGGCACGTGCTCAACATAAGCCTGCGCCACCGCATTAACCGCATTAAGTGCGCCCGCACCGTAGGTTAATATCACTGCCGCCGGGTTATTGCTGATGCGCGCCGCGGCATCAGCGGCAAACACCGCTGAGGGCTCATGGCTTAAATAATACAATGGCAGGCGATTGCGCTGCTGCAGCTGTTCAAACAGCGGCAGCACAAAATCACCCGGAATACCAAATAACTGCTTAACACCAAACACGTCCAGTTCGTGCAATAAGGCATCGACCAATAGCATAACCACTCCAATTCTGCGTTTTGTCACGCGCAGTGTGGTGATTATTGCGATTAGCGGTGTTGATGCAGATCAAGGCTGCGCCGGCTTACGCCGGCGAAAAGGTGGTAGATAAAACAAGGTAGCGCGTTAACGCAATAAAGTAGAAAACGGCAGTATCGACACTATTTCGCCAGCCGGCAGGCTGGCGCTGTCACGCTCTAGCACGATATAGCAGTTGGCGTTGGCAATAGAGCTCAGCATGCCAGAGCTTTGTGCGCCCAAGGTTTTTACTTTTAAGCCGTGCTCGCCCTGCCAATACCAGCCACGCTGATAATCCATCCGGCCGGGTTGTTTTTTCAGCGGTACTTCGCATTCGGCGCTTAACAGCTTAACTTCACCAACCACATTTTCGCCGCTAAGTTTGCGCAGCACCGGCTGCACTAATTGCTCCAGCGTTACAACTGCAGCTACCGGGTTGCCGGGTAAACCAAAAAACCAGCAGTTATTCAGCTTACCAAAGGCAAAGGGTTTGCCGGGCTTTATCGCCACCTGCCAGAAGTTAATCTGCCCCAGTTTATGTAAAATTTGCCGGGTGTAATCAGCATCACCTACCGAGACTCCGGCACTGGTAATAAGCACATCGGCCTGTGCCATCGCGTGCAAGAACGCCTGCTCTATCGCCTGCGGATCGTCCGGCAATAAGCCAAGATCAATCACCTGCACGCCAAGACGCTTAAGCATAGCGGCAATCACATAACGATTGCTGTCATAGATATGGCCATCAGGCAGGCTTTGGCCTGGTGGCACCAGCTCATCACCGCTGGAGAAAATGGCCACTTTTAATTGGCGCGTCACTTTAACATTGGCAATACCAATGGATGCCAGTAAACCGATATCGGCCGGCCGCAGCTGATGGCCGGCGGCAAACACTTCAGCACCCTTGGCGATATCTTCACCGGCACGGCGCACATGCTCGCCACTGACGGGCACCAGCTGACATAAGATCTGCTGCTGTAAATCGCTTTGTGTAAGCGTAACCTGCTCTTGCATCACCACGGTGTCGAGCCCGGCCGGCATAACCGCGCCGGTGGTAATACGCACACAGTGACCAGCCGGTACCTGTTCAGTAAACGCATGGCCGGCCAGTGCCAGACCCGCTACCGTCAGCGGCTGGCCGGGTTTAACATCGCTGGCCCGCAGCGCATAGCCATCCATCGCCGCGTTGTCGTAGCCCGGCACATTAAGGTTAGACAGCACAGGCTGCGCCAGTACTCTGTCCAGAGCATCGCTTAGCGGCACACTAACACTTTGCGTCAGCGGCGCGACCTCGCCCAGCATCTGCAATATAGCCTGCTCAGCGCTTAGCATCGGTTTCAGCACGCGGACGTCTGGCATCAGGCTTTTGCTCCTTGTTGATTCACCATCCATACTGCCGCTTCAACGCGTGAACGCAGGCCCAGTTTTTTCAGCAGGTGCTTCACATGCACTTTTACCGTACCGTCAGAGATATTCAGCTCGCGGGCAATCAGCTTATTGCTTAGGCCCTTGGCGATAAAACTTAAGATTTCATGCTCACGGTTAGTTAGGCTATTTAATTCGGCCGGTGTTTTTACCGCCGGCCGGCGCAGTGCACTGGCCAGCACCTGGGTAACGGCTTCGCTTAACACCATTTTGCCGGTCAGCGCGCGTTTAATATGCTCGAGCAGCAGCTCAGGATCGCTGTCTTTTAGCAGGTAACCATCGGCGCCATTGCTAATGGCATTGACGACATCTTCATCGGCATCCGACACCGTCAGCATCACGATGCGCGACGTAACGCCTTCATCACGTAAACGTTTTAAGGTAGCAATGCCATCCATACCTTGCATATTTAAATCCAGAATAATCAAATCCGGGTCTAAGTCTACTGCCAGCGGTATCGCTTCAGCACCGCTACTGGCTTCGGCTATCACTTCCAGCTCATCTTCCAGCGCCAGTAATTGCTTTAAGCCTTTACGCAGTAACGGATGATCGTCGACCAGCATAATGCTGGATTTTTGCTCTGACATGTCTTGCTCCAAATCTAACGTATTTCTGTATAAGTATTAGCTTATAACAAGGCGGAGCTAACTTTGATATAAATCAGTTAAATGGCAGATCAGCCTATTTGGCACGACAACCCACCAAGGCTTACCACAACTCAAAATACAGCCACAAGCATCTGATTTAATTCAATATTAAAACCTCACCACTCAACACTTACCACTTAATAGGTACCCCTAACTATCCCCCAGCCGCCAACGGCTAACTCCGAAGATACATTGTGACAACGCCATACGCCCTGCATAGTTTGCACAGTTTAAATTGCAGTTCCTAACAGGAGTGAACTATGTCAGATCTTAAACAATGGCAACCGGAAGACGACAACTTCTGGCACAGCAGGGGCAAAGCCATTGCCAACCGTAACCTGTGGATCTCGATTCCCAGCTTGCTGTGCGGCTTTGGTGTCTGGATGTTATGGAGCATTGTCACGGTGCAAATGCTTAACGTCGGTTACCCGTTTAGCACCGCTGAGCTATTTACCCTTACCGCTATTGCCGGCTTAACCGGCGCCACGCTGCGGATCCCGTCAAGCTTCTTTGTCCGGCTTTGCGGCGGCCGCTATACGCTGTTTTTAACCACCAGCTTGCTGCTGATACCCGCAGTGGGCACTGGCCTGGCGCTGCAGAGCATCGACACACCGCTGTGGGTATTTCAGCTGATGGCGCTGCTATCCGGCATTGGCGGCGGCAACTTTGCCTCGTCGATGTCGAATATCAGTTTCTTCTTCCCGAAAAAACAGCAAGGCTTAGCACTGGGTTTAAATGCTGGCCTGGGTAATTTTGGTGTCACCACAGTGCAAATACTGGTGCCGATTTTTATGTCGTACGGTGTGTTTACCCTGCTCGGCGGCGGTGACCCTATGGTGCTGACCAAAGCCAGCGGCACGGTAACCGGCACTATACCGGCCGGCACTGAAACCTGGATCCAAAACGCCGGCTTTGCCTGGTTAATAACCTTAGTACCACTGGCATTTTTACTCTGGTTTGGTACCAATAATATTCACACCGAAGAAGTGACGCCTAAGCTGCCCTCTGCGGTGAAGGCCTTCAGCATCATACTGGCGATGCTGGGTATTGGCTTTATTACCTCTATTGCCGGTTTATGGCTGATATTGCCCGAGTCGGCCAATGGTTCCGGCTTTGGTATTCCGAAAGAAATTGTGTTAATTGCCATTTTGTTTGCCACAGTGTTTTTATTAAAACTGCTGCCCGGTGCCATTCGCACCAGTCTGGACCGGCAATATAAGATTTTTAATAACAAGCATACCTGGGTAATGAGCGTATTGTACGTGATGACCTTTGGCTCTTTTATCGGCTTTGCCGCGGCCTTTCCGTTATCAATAAAAGTGATCTTTGGTTACAGCCATATTATGGTCGATGGCGTAATGACCCACAGCACACCAAACCCTAACGGCCCCAGCGCCCTAACCTACGCTTGGATAGCGCCTTTTGTCGGCGCACTTATCCGCCCGGTTGGCGGCTGGATTGCCGATAAACTCGGTGGCGCCTTTGTTACCCAACTGTGCTCTGTGGTGATGATCCTCTGTGCACTGGGTGCGGCTTACTATATGCAACTGGCGTATCAAAGTGCCACACCAGAGCAATATTTTGTGCCGTTCTTCCTGATATTTTTAGGCTTATTTGCCGCCAGCGGCATTGGTAATGGTTCCACCTTCCGCACCATCGCTGTGGTATTCCCGAAAGAGCAGGCTGGCCCGGTACTGGGCTGGACCTCAGCGGTAGCGGCTTATGGCGCCTTTTACATTCCACAGGTACTGGGCGAGCAGATAAAAGCCGCCACACCAGAATATGCCATGATAGGTTTTGCCATCTTTTATGGCCTGTGTCTGCTGGTAAATTGGTTCTTTTACCTGCGTAAAAGCGGTGAGTTTTATAATCCGTAATGGCTACGACGGCGCCGGCCCCAAAAGCCGGCGCTTCTCTTCAAGGGGTCAGAGCACTTGAAAAATTTACGCCATATGCTGCTGTAACAAGTACTCCGGCGTAAAGCTGAAATACACGCCGGTGCCGCCCTCTGTGCGTGCTTTTATTTGTATTTGCCCGCCTAAATGTTTGCTGCGTTCCTGCATTATGGCCAGGCCATAGTGGTTTAGCTTTTCTGCCGAGTCGGGTATGCCTACGCCGTTATCTTCCACCGCCAGGCTGATGCCTTCACGGCTGTGTTGCAGGCTGATTTTCAGCTCACTGCCCTGGCTGTGGTGCACGGCATTCTGGCTGGCTTCGCGGATAATCTGCAGCAGGTGGATTTCTTCATGCGGTGCCAGCGGCACATTGGTTAATTGGTAATCCAGCCGGATCTGTAAGTCCGACTGCTCACTTAGCTGCTTTACCGTGGTTTGCAAAGCACTGAGCAGGCCTTCACCATCTACTTTCAGCCTAAAGGTGGTCAAAAGTTCTCGCAGCTGGCGATAAGCGGCGTCCAGACCTTGCTTCAGCTCTGCCGACACGTCGGCAATAATGGCTTTATCGTCTTTTTGCGTGGCTTTATTCAGCCGGGTGACCTGAATTTTTAAATACGACAACGCCTGTGCCAGTGAGTCATGCAGCTCGCGGGCTATCACGGTGCGCTCCTGCATTAGCGCCAGCCGGCGCACCTGTTGCTCCTCTGATTTTAAGCTCAATGCCAGTGCCAACTGATCGGCCACTGACGTTAACAACTGCTGTTGCCAGCGTTCCAGCGACTGGCCCGGATCAATCCGCGCGACCAACACACCGTACTTCTTCTGCTCGCGCTGCAGTAAATAATTGTATTGCCGGGTGTTACAGCCGGTGGTTTGTGGCTGGCTTACACAATCACCACAGCTGATGGCAACACAGGGTGGGCTGTCATCATCTGCCGGTAACAGCTGCATATAAGGTTTATCGCCAGCGTCAGTAAACAGGCACAGTTCCAGGTCCTCTACTTTAACCACCGTTTTTAACTCAGTGACTATCTTAGTAAAATCGGCATATTCGGGCACATGCTCACTAATACGCTGCGCAGTGTTATACAAAAAGCGCAGCGTGGTATTGCTATGCTTCAGCGCTTCGGTTTGCTGCTCTACCCGCTGCTCTAAATTGCCATACATATAGGAAATGGAATCGTTCATTTTATTAAAACTGTGCGCCAGTGTGCCCAGTTCGTCATTATTTTCCACGCTGAGGCGGTGGGTAAAGTCCCCCATCGCAACCCTTTTCGCGCCCTGCGTCAGCGCTTCCAGCGGTTGCTGTACCATCACTTTTAACCAGTAAATCACTATTGCCGACAGCAATACCGTGGCCAATAGCGCCACCAGTTGCAGGGTGCGGAAACTGCGTACCTTTTGCTCTGCATCCTGCTGAATATAGGACACCAGTTGCTCTAGCAACTGGATTTGCTCTGCCAGCGCCTGTTCAATCTGCGCTGGCTGCTGCGGCAACTGTGTTAACTGCGGCTCAATTTGCTGCCAATGCTGTCTGGCGGCATCAAACTGCGCCACTATAGTGTCGTTATGCATAAAACGGGTAAACACCGGATGCTGCCAGCTTTGGTTAAACTGCGCTTTAGCCGCTTGCAACTTTTGCTGATCCTGCTGCTGTGTTAACCAGGCCATGCGATAGCTTTGCATCCGTAGCGAGCCGGCCACATTTACCGCATGAGCATCGTTATCGGTTTTATCCGACAGCCAGTACGACGCCAGCATGGTGCCAATGGCCAGCGTAACAATACAGGCCAACGCAATATTAATTCGGCTAACAATAGAAAACTGTCGCATAACCACTCCGCTTATTTACTGCTTAAGCATACCTGCTTATCTGTTATTACGCCGCTTTGTTATAAAAACCGCCGGCACAATTGAGCTACCCCCTTTTTCCCGTCGGGGTAGCTGGCGCTCGCCACTTTATACCGCAAGGGGTAAACACCCGCCTATTGTCGGCGATTACGGCGCTACCCACACTACCACCTTGTGGGTATTTTCGTTTTTTATCAGCTATTTAGCGCTCTGGTTAGCGTGATCTAAATCAAGCATCATCCGCCTGTTGTTTCTATAGTGTGCATACCAGAAAAGCAATATGTCTGTTCATGCAGGACAAGACCAGGAGTAAACCATGAGTCACCTACTCGACAAACTGCGGTTTTTTAAAACCCGCAAAGCCCCGTTCGCCGATGGCCACGGTGTTACCACTAATGAAGATAGAACCTGGGAACAGGGTTACCGCCAACGCTGGCAGCACGATAAAGTTGTGCGCTCTACCCATGGTGTTAACTGCACCGGCTCATGCAGCTGGAAAATTTATGTAAAAGACGGTTTAGTCACCTGGGAAACCCAGCAAACTGACTACCCACGCACCCGGCCGGATTTACCCAACCACGAACCGCGCGGCTGCCCGCGTGGCGCCAGCTATTCCTGGTATATCTACAGCGCCAACCGCTTAAAATACCCCAAGGTACGCCAGCAGCTGATGAAACTATGGCGCGAAGCCAAAGCCGCGCACAAAGATCCGGTAAAAGCCTGGGAATCTATTGTCAGCAACCCAGAAAAAGCCAAAAGCTATAAAGAGCGCCGTGGTTTAGGCGGTTTTGTCCGCGCCAGCTGGGATGAAGTGAACGAGCTGATTGCCGCTTCAAATGTCTACACCACTAAAACCTATGGCCCGGACAGGGTTACCGGCTTCTCGCCTATTCCGGCGATGTCGATGGTGTCTTACGCCGCCGGTGCGCGTTATTTATCGTTAATTGGCGGTAACTGTTTAAGCTTCTACGACTGGTACTGCGACTTGCCACCGGCGTCACCGCAGGTATGGGGCGAGCAAACCGACGTGCCGGAATCGGCCGACTGGTATAACTCAAATTACATTATTGTCTGGGGCTCTAATGTGCCGCAAACCCGCACGCCCGATGCGCACTTTTTAACCGAAGTACGCTACAAAGGCACCAAAACCTGTGTTATCACCTCGGATTACTCTGAAGCATCTAAATTTGGTGACACCTGGTTAGCGCCACGTCAGGGTACCGATGCCGCACTGGCAATGGCCTTTGGCCATGTCATTTTAAAAGAATTCCACGTTGATAACCCAAGTGCGTATTTTACCGACTATGTAAAACGCACCACCGATATGCCGATGCTGGTGATGCTGGAGCAAGGTGACAAGCATCTGACACAGGGCCGGTTTTTACGCGCTGCCGATTTAGTGAATAACCTCGGTGAAGACAATAACCCCGACTGGAAAACCATTGCCATTAACAGTGATGGCCGCTTAACCAGCCCCAATGGTGCCATTGGTTATCGCTGGGGCCAGGCCGGTAAATGGAACCTGGAGCAAAAAGATAAAGACGGCGAAATCGACTTACAGTTATCGCTAAAAGACAACCGCGACGAGCTGGTCGAGGTGGCCTTCCCGTATTTTGGCGGTGCGCCGCACGAATATCAGTACTTCCAGCACACTGCGCATGACGAGGTGCAAATTCGTAAAATTCCGGCCAAACGCGTCGAACTGGCCGATGGCAGCACGGCGTTGGTGGCCACCGTATTTGATTTAATGCTGGCGCACTATGGCGTAGATAACGGTATTGGTGATGACAGCCGCGCCAAATCTTATGACGACAACGTGCCTTATACCCCGGGTTGGCAGCAACCGATTACCGGTGTTAAGCCGGAAGATGTGATTCGGGTAGCGCGCGAATTTGCCCGCAATGCCGATAAAACCCGCGGCCGCTCTATGGTGATTGTCGGTGCAGCATTAAACCACTGGTACCACATGGACATGAACTACCGCGGTTTAATTAATATGTTGATGATGTGCGGCTGTATCGGCCAAAGCGGCGGCGGCTGGGCGCACTATGTTGGCCAGGAAAAACTGCGGCCACAAACCGGCTGGACCCCGCTGGCGTTTGCACTGGACTGGCAGCGGCCACCGCGTCATATGAACGGTACCTCGTTCTTCTATAACCACTCCAGCCAGTGGCGCTATGAAAAGCTGGATATGACCGAAGTGGTGTCTCCACTGGCGAACAAAGAAAAGTGGAGTGGCAGTATCGTCGACTTTAACGCCCGCGCCGAACGGATGGGTTGGTTGCCATCAGCGCCACAACTGGGTGTGAACCCGTTGGGGCTGGCCGCTAAAGCCAAAGCCGCCGGTGTTGAGCTAAAAGACTATGTGCTGCAGCAGCTAAAAGATCGCAGCATTAAGTTTGCCTGCGAGCAGCCCGACAGCCCGCAAAACTTCCCGCGCAATATGTTTATCTGGCGCTCTAACCTGCTGGGCTCCAGCGGTAAAGGCCACGAATATATGCTGAAGCACTTTTTGGGCACCAAACATGGTTTGCTCGGTAAAGACTTAGGCGAATTCGGCGGTAAAAAGCCACAGGACATCGAGTGGACTGACAAAGGCGCCGAAGGCAAGGTCGACTTATGGGTGACGCTGGATTTCCGTATGTCCACCACCTGTCTGTATTCCGACATCGTGTTGCCTACCGCCACCTGGTATGAAAAAGACGACATGAATACCTCGGATATGCATCCGTTTATTCACCCGTTAACCGCCGCTATTGACCCGGTATGGGAAGCGCGTAGCGACTGGGAAATTTTCAAAGGCATTGCCAAGGCGTTTTCCAAAGCTTCCGTTGGCCACTTAGGCGTTGAAACCGACGTGGTTACCACGCCAATGCACCATGACACTCCGACCGAACTGGCCCAACCTTATGGTGTTAAAGCCTGGTGGAAAGGAGAGTGTGATGCCATTCCGGGTATCACCATGCCGCACATTAATATTGTCGAGCGTGACTACCCTAATACTTATGCCCGCTTTACCTCGATTGGCCCCTTGCTGGAGAAAATCGGCAACGGCGGCAAAGGCATCGGTTGGGACACTAAAGAGGAAGTCAGCTTCCTGAAAAAACTCAACCGGGTGCATACCGACGAAGGCATTAACAAAGGCATGGCGAAGATTGACAGCGCCATCGACGCCTGCGAGATGATTTTATCCTTAGCGCCAGAAACCAACGGCCATGTTGCGGTTAAAGCCTGGGAAGCGCTGGGTAAAATTACCGGTCGCGACCATACCCATTTAGCCCTGCCAAAGGCGGATGAGAAAATCCGCTTTAACGATATCGTGGCGCAGCCGCGCAAGATCATCAGCTCGCCTACCTGGTCAGGTCTTGAGGATGAACATGTGTCGTACAACGCTGGCTACACCAACGTACACGAGCTGATCCCATGGCGCACCATTACCGGCCGCCAGCAGTTTTATCAGGATCACGAGTGGATGCGCGATTTTGGCGAGCAGCTGTGCAGCTACAAGCCGCCAATTAACCTCAAAACCGTGCAGCCGGTGCTGAACAAAAAACCGAACGGCAATAAAGAGGTGGTACTGAACTGGATCACGCCGCACCAGAAATGGGGTATCCACAGTACGTATTCTGACAACCTGTTAATGCTGACGCTGTCGCGTGGCGGCCCTATCGTCTGGTTAAGCGAAACCGACGCTGCAGCGGCCGGCATTGAAGACAACGACTGGATTGAAATCTTTAACGTTAACGGCGCCATCGCCGCCCGTGCTGTGGTGTCACAACGGGTGCCGGAAGGCATGAGCATGATGTACCACGCTCAGGAGCGCATTGTAAACGTACCGGGCAGCGAGCTTACCGGCACCCGCGGTGGTATTCATAACTCGGTCACCCGGGCCGTAATGAAACCCACCCATATGATCGGTGGCTATGCCCAGCAATCCTACGGCTTTAACTACTACGGCACCGTTGGCTGTAACCGCGATGAATTTGTCGTGGTGCGCAAAATGAGCAAAGTCGACTGGCTAGACAAGGAGGCATAACCACAACGCGTCTTTCACGCCAGTGCGGCGTTGGGCCAGGTCTCAAAATGCTCATTTACTCAAAGGTAAACTGCGCTTTTTCGAACCTGCCCCGCCTTGCTCTGACGAGACATCCATCATTGTGGATTATGCCCCCTAACAAGATTTGAGGAATTAACATGAAAGTCAGAGCCCAAATAGGCATGGTGCTGAATTTAGACAAGTGCATAGGTTGCCACACTTGCTCCATCACTTGTAAAAATGTCTGGACCTCGCGTGAAGGCGTCGAGTACGCCTGGTTTAACAACGTTGAAACCAAACCCGGTATTGGTTTTCCGAAAGAGTGGGAAAACCAGCAAAAATGGAACGGCGGCTGGGTACGCAATAAAAGCGGCAAGCTGGAGCTGAAAATCGGCGGTAAACGCCGCATTCTGGCAAACATTTTCGCTAACCCGGACTTACCGGAAATTGACGACTACTACGAGCCGTTCGATTTTGATTACCAGCATTTACACAATGTGGGTGATACCAAGCACCAGCCGGTAGCACGGCCGCGCTCGTTGATCAGCGGCCAACGCATGGAAAAAATTGAATGGGGCCCAAACTGGGAAGAAATTCTCGGTACCGAGTTTGCTAAGCGCAAAATCGACCAGAATTTCAATGAAGTAGTGCAAAAGGACATCTACGGTCAGTTTGAAAAGACTTTTATGATGTACCTGCCACGTTTATGTGAGCACTGCTTAAACCCGGCCTGTGTCGCGGCCTGCCCCAGCGGCGCCATTTATAAGCGCGAAGAAGATGGCATAGTACTGATTGATCAGGATAAATGCCGTGGCTGGCGCATGTGTGTATCGGCCTGCCCGTACAAAAAAATCTATTACAACTGGAAAACCGGTAAATCCGAAAAATGTACTTTCTGCTTCCCGCGCATTGAAGCCGGCCAGCCGACAGTCTGTTCAGAAACCTGTGTTGGCCGCATCCGCTACTTGGGCGTGCTGCTGTATGACGCCGATAAAATTGAAGTGGCGGCTAATACGCCAAACGAGAAAGACTTATATCAAGCGCAGCTGGATATCTTCCTTGATCCGAACGATCCAATAGTAATTGCCGCAGCACGTGCCGAAGGCATCAGCGATAACTGGATTAAAGCTGCCCAGCGCTCACCGGTTTATATGATGGCGATGGAGTGGAAAGTGGCGCTGCCGCTGCACCCTGAGTACCGCACCTTACCAATGGTGTGGTATGTACCGCCACTGTCACCTATTCAAAGTGCAGTGCAGGCCGGCCATGTTGGCATGAACGGCGAAATTCCGGATCTGAAATCGCTGCGTATTCCGCTGCGTTACCTGGCTAATATGCTCACCGCAGGTGATGAAGCGCCGGTAGTGCGGGCGCTGGAGCGGATGATCGCGATGCGCGCCTTTAAACGCGCGCAGCAGGTAGACGGTGTAGAAGATGCCGAGGTGTTAAAACAAGTGGGCTTAACGCCGGTACAGGTAGAAGAAATGTACCGCTATATGGCACTGGCAAACTATGAAGACAGGTTTGTTATTCCTACCAGTCACCGTGCCTATGCCGAAAACGCCTACGACTTAAAATCAAGCTGTGGTTTTAGTTTTGGTAATGGCTGTGGCGATGGCAATAACGGCGTCAACCTGTTTGGTACTAAAGCCAAAGGTGTACGTCAGGTTATCCCGGTTGAGATTAAGGACTAAATACGATGTCAACAACAAGCATGCCGATACTACAACTGTTGTCCTTACTGCTGGACTACCCGAAGCAGGCGTTAATTGATGCCAAAGCAGAGTTGCTGGCGATAGTGGCCGATGCCGCTATCGCGGCAGAGCTTAAGCAGCAGTTAAATGCTTTTATTACAGCGCGCTGCAGTGGTGAGCTGATGGACTGGCAATCAGAATACGATGGCCTGTTCGAGCGCGGGCGCTCACTGTCCTTGCTGATATTTGAGCATATTCATGGTGAGTCGCGCGACCGCGGTCAGGCCATGGTTAACCTGATGGCGCAATACCGCGAAGCCGGGCTGGATATCGGCGTAAAAGAGCTACCGGACTACCTGCCGCTTTACCTGGAGTTTTTATCGACCCAGGGCGAGCAAAATGCGCAAATTGGTCTGGTAGAGATTGCCCCTGTGCTGGCGGTACTGCTGTGCCGCCTGCAGCAGCGCGAGTCAGACTACGCCGGCATTTTCGCCACCCTGGTGGCGCTATCTGCGGCAGAGGTCGATTTAGCCGATATTAAAGCGCAAATTGCCAGTGAGCAGCGCGACGATACGCCCAAAGCGCTGGATAAAGTCTGGGAAGAGGAAATGGTTAGCTTTATCGGTAACGAGCAAGCTAATTCAGCCTGCGGCAGTGGCAATAAACCGACAGATGGCCAGCGTCGCGATCAGTTTATTCCACTTAGCACTGAGCTGCTGGGCAGCGAAGAAGCCGGGCAACAACTTTATAAAGCAGCCGCAGCTAAGCGCGCTTAAAGGAGCATTAACATGGCACACTTAAATCTGTTTGCCTTTGGCATTTACCCCTACATTGCCATCGCCATTATGGTGATTGGCAGTTGGATCCGCTACGACAGAGAGCAATACAGCTGGAAAACCAGCTCCAGCCAGCTGCTGGAAAGCAAACAACTGCGTAAAGGCAGCATAGCTTTTCACATCGGCGTACTGGGCATCTTTTTAGGCCATTTCTTTGGTTTACTGATGCCAAAAGAAATTTGGTACCTGTTTGGTATTACCACCCAGATGAAGCAACTTATCGCCATTGGCGCCGGTGGCTTGTTTGGTCTGATCTGCTTTTATGGCCTAACGGTGCTGATTAAACGCCGGCTGTTTAACCCGCGCATTCGCGCTAACAGTAATACCATGGATATTGCCATTTTGTTTTTACTCTATGCACAGTTAATTCTGGGCTTGCTGAGTATCACGGTATCGATGGGCCATTTAGATGGTGCTGAGATGCTAAAACTGATGGCCTGGGCGCAAAACACCGTTACCTTTAACAGCGTGGCAGCAGCAGAAGCCATTAGCGGCGTGCACTGGATTTTTAAACTGCACGTGTTTTTAGGTATGACATTGTTTGTGGTGTTTCCGTTTAGCCGCTTAGTGCACATGTTAAGCGTGCCGGTGCAGTACATCAGCCGTCAGCACCAGATAGTTCGCCAGCGTTTTGTGCGCTAATTCAGAACTGGCAACCATTGCTCTAGGGCGCAAGGATGCGCCCCTACGGGACACTTCGGTTTCAAACAAAGTGTCGATTTACAATCTGACCATTGTAGGGGCGCATCATTGCGCCCCAATAACGCAGCAGATTACAGAGGTTTAATATGATACAAGTCAACCAAGCCAGTATCAGCGAAGCGGCAATAATGGCCGAAATGCAGTACCACCCGGCCAGCGATAAACGCGCGGCCATGCTAAAGGCGGCCGAGTCACTGATTATTGGTGAGCTGCTGCGCCAGCGCGCCAAAGCACTGGGGCTTAGCGTAAAAAGTGAAGCCAACACTGCTAGTGATGACAACTTTCTCGATGCGCTGATAAACGCCGAAGTTGCCATTCCGCAGGCCAACCAGACAGAATGCGAGCAATACTACCGGCTAAACCCGCAGCGGTTTCAAAGCTCGCCACTTTTAGAGCTAAACCATATTTTGCTGGCCGCGGCACCGGAAGATGACAAAGCCCGGGTCGAGGCAAAAACCCTGGCCGAGCAGTTGATTAGCCAGCTACAACAAGGTGAGCCGCTGGCAACACTGGCACGGCAGTACTCAGCCTGCCCGTCAAAAGAAACCGGTGGCAGCTTAGGCCAAATCAGCCGTGGCCAAACCGTGCCCGAATTTGAGCGGCAAATTTTCAGTGCCGAGCCTGGCTTAATGCCGCAGCCGGTAGAAAGCCGTTATGGTTATCATATCGTGCACATTGCCCGCAAAGTACCCGGCCAGTTACTGCCGTTTCGCGCAGTAGAGCAGAAAATTGCTGACTATCTAAATGAAAAAGTCCGTCGTAAAGCGGTGGCGCAGTATATCCACACATTGATTGTCGATGCCGAGATAGACGGTTTCGACTTTAACCTGTCGGCCTCGCCGCTGATGCAGTAAAGGTGCAATTGGGGCCGCCATGCTTTAACACTTCGGCGGCGCCCTGCCTGCTTTGCCCTGTGTTAGCACAATAGCGCCCCAATATCGCACCCGATATTCTGCACTGCCCGGCTTTAAAATTTTAAGCTATTAATTTCTAAACAAATAATTTCTGAATAAAAGCTGGCATAGCCACTGCTTAATTCCAACGTGTTGGTATAACAGTAAATATCATGGCAAAGACGCCAGTCGCTCAGGTCCGGTAACGGACTGACAGCTGCTGGCGTTTTTTTATGCCCGAAAAAAAGGAGTACTGCACCGATACCAACAACAGAGCAGGCTTACCGACTATTGGGTAACCCTTTAATTAAATTATATAAATTATTCAATCACGTTAAGATCAGCCCGTTGCTACGCGGCCCTGACTAAAGGAATACACTATGAAAGCTTTCTCTGCTGTGATGTTGTCTGCCTTACCATTTTGTTTCAGCCCCAGCCTTGTTGCCAATGAACTGAGTACAGCCCTGCAGCAAAGCAGCGTATCAGCGCATTTTCGCTATCGCTTAGAATATGTTGAGCAGGATAATGCACTTAAAGACGCCATCGCCTCTACGCTGCGCAGCCGTTTAACGGTGAATACCGGTACGGTATCGGGCTTTAGTGCCTTAGTGCAGCTGGATAACGTTAGCCTGCTGGGTAACGATAATTACAACAGCACAGTAAATGGCAAAACCGCTTACAGTGTGGTGGCCGACCCTAAGGGTACCGATATTAACCAGGCGCTGCTGCGTTATAGCAACGACAGTGGCACCACGTTAAGCGCCGGCCGCCAGCTGGTTAACCAGCTAAACCAGCGCTTTTTAGGCGGTGTCGGCTGGCGCCAGAACGAGCAAACGCTCGATGGCTACCGCCTACAGCAGAAATTTTCTGACCATCTTAGTGTTGATTTGGGCCACTACTACAATGTAAACCGCGTATTTGGCCCCAAGGGCGCCGCGGCCGATCAACACGGCAGCTTTAATACTGCCCTGCTGCAATGGCAGCTGACACCGGCACATCAGCTGGCCGGTTTTGCTTATGACTTTGACTTTGATAACTGGGCGGTGCGCAGTAGCCGCACTTTTGGCATCGACTATCAGGGTAAGCTGAGCGCCGGCCCGAAGCTGAGCTGGCAGCTAGCCCTGGCCAAACAGGATGATGCGCACAAGGCGCCGCTCAGTTTTAGCCATCACTATCACCGTTTAAGCTTAAGCTGGGCACTGGATAGCGTAACACTTGAAGCTGGCCAGGAGCGTTTAGCCGGTGATGGCCAAAGCGCCTTTCAAACACCGCTGGCAACCCTGCATGCGTTTTCCGGTTTTGCCGATATGTTTCTTAACACGCCCAACAACGGCCTGCGCGATAACTGGTTAGAAGCGAAAACCAAACTAAAAGATGTCGCAGTCACACTGGCTTATCATCGCTTTGATAGCGACTCCGGTAGCCAAACATACGGCGATGAATTCAATGCCAGCGCCGGCTACAACCTAAACAAACAGCTATCAGCCCTATTAAAATTGGCGCACTACCAGGCTGATACGCTGGCGGTCGACACCACTAAAGTCTGGCTAATGCTTAGCTATCAGTTATAAAGATACGTATCTGTAGGGGCGCATCATTGCGCCCCTGCTAAGTTGGATTTTCTCTCATAGCTCCACCTTGGCCAATGTTGTTATTGGCTCCTCTGCACCGCCCCTGGTTTTCAGCGGGCGGTTTTTTATTTTACTGCAGGCATGCAGTGCTCAGCGGCATTGGCAGCAAAAACGGCTTTACCACCGATGGGGTAACAAGCTCAGGTTTTATGCGCTCTGGCGCGGCAAGCCTTATTTGTGCACCAGAAAAACTTGATCCAGATCAAACTTCAACACCGGCTTAACGCTAAGCTAAACCACAACATATAGTGCCAAAAGCAAAATAAATAACTACATATAGATTACTATGCTGCGATTTACTGATGAACAAATAGTGTTTCAGGAAGTACCGGGCGAGGTGTCACTGGCCTTTACCATTGCCGGCTGTCAACTGGGCTGTAAAGGCTGCCATAGTAGCTATAGCTGGCGCAGCGATCAGGGCTCGACGCTAACGCCGCTTTACTTGCAGCATCGCTTAGACAGCTATAAAGGCTTAATCAGCTGTGTGTTGTTTTTAGGCGGTGAATGGCAGCCTGATGCACTGATAGCGCTGCTGGAGCTAAGCCGCAGTGCCAACCTTAATACCTGTTTATATACCGGCTTAGATGATGTCAGCCCAGCACTGAAACAGCGGCTAACTTACCTGAAAACCGGCCGTTGGCGCTCAGAACGTGGCGGCCTGGACAGCCTGCACACTAACCAGATCTTTACCGATTTACGCACAGGCCAACGCCTGAACCATTTATTTATCCGTCAATAACCTGCTAAGGGATATGCCATGCAAGCGCTCAATTTTTCGCAACTACAACAAAAACTCAGTTTTATCGACAACTACCTGCATGCCAATAACGCCGCCGATGGCTCAAAACTCGATGCCAACGCCAACGTGACGCAGAAAAACATCGCCACCTTGGAAGCCGAGCTGATGAAAGATCAGTTTATTCAGGTAAATCGCGCTTTAATCAGCAATAAAATCAGCGAGTTATTTGGTGCCGAATTGGCGGCGGAATACCTGCGGCAAATAACTGAGCATGAAATATATGTGCATGACGAGACCAGCTTAAAGCCCTATTGTGTGTCGGTAACCATGTATCCGTTTTTACGTGATGGCTTAACCAAACTGGGTGGCGAGTCGCAAGCGCCGAAACATTTAGAATCGTTTTGCGGCTGCTTCGTTAACTTTGTGTTTGCGGTGTCCAGCCAGTTTGCCGGCGCCGTGGCCACGGTGGAGTTTTTAACTTACTTTGATTACTTTGCCCGTAAAGACTATGGCGATAACTACCTGCAAACACATCGCAAGCAAATAGAAAACCACCTGCAACATGTGGTGTATGCGTTAAACCAACCGGCCGCAGCGCGGGGCTACCAAAGCGTATTTTGGAACATCTCGGTGTACGACCAGCACTACTTCGACAGTATGTTTGGCAACTTTGTGTTTCCGGATTTTGTAAAACCAGAGTGGTCATCTGTTTCTGCCTTACAGCAGTTTTTCTTAAGCTGGTTTAATAAAGAGCGGGAAAAAACCGTATTAACCTTTCCGGTAGTGACTGTTGCCATGCTAACCGAAAATGGTAAATGCAAAGATGCTGCCTTTGCCAACGACATCGCCCGTGAGATGGCAGCGGGTAACTCGTTCTTTATTTACCAGTCGGAGAATGCCGACTCGTTGGCCAGCTGCTGTCGGCTGCGCAGTGAAATCAGCGACAATACTTTTTCTTACTCTTTAGGCGCCGGCGGCGTCGCCACCGGCTCTATTAATGTAATAACGATTAATATCAACCGCTTAGTACAAGATGGCCGCGATCTGGCGACTGAAGTAGACAAGATCCATAAATATCAGGTCGCCTATCGTAAGTTAATGGAACAATATAAAGCCGCCGGTTTGCTCACCGTATACGACGCCGGCTTTATCAGCCTGGATAAACAATTTTTGACCATTGGCATTAACGGCATGGTAGAAGCCGCCGAATCACAGGGCTTAACCGCCGGCAATAACCCGGCCTATATCCACTTTGTGCAACAACAGCTAAAAATGATTTTCGACGCCAACAAAGCCGCCAAAGCTGAATACGGCTATATGTTTAACACCGAATTTGTGCCAGCAGAGAACCTCGGCGTGAAAAACGCCAAGTGGGACCGCGAAGATGGCTACTTTGTGCCACGTGATTGCTATAACTCGTATTTTTATGTGGTAGAAGATGAGCACAGCAATACACTGGACAAATTTCAGCTGCATGGTCGGCAGCTGCTGGATTATCTCGATGGCGGCTCAGCACTGCACTTAAATCTGGAGGAGAAATTCGATCAGGCCGGCTATGTAAACCTGTTGAATATTGCCGCCCACACCGGCTGCAATTACTTTTGCGTTAATGTGAAAATTACCATCTGCAACAGCTGCGAGGCTATCGACAAACGCACACTGTGCGCCTGCCCGACATGTGGCAGCTTGGATATAGACTACGGCACCCGGGTAATTGGCTACTTAAAACGGGTATCGGCCTTTAGCAGCGGCCGCCGCCAGGAGCATAGCCTGCGGCATTATCAGCGAGAGCAAACCGCGCAGCAACAGCGTAGCGCTTAAAGCGGATTAAATTCGGATCGTAAAAACCGGGGCGCATGCTTGCGCCCTGTTCATCAATGTGCCGTTGTAGCTTCGGGGCGCCTGTAACTATAAGAATGGGCGCCCCTAAAAAACCGATGCAGACATCAAACAAACAACAGCGGTTTAAACCGGGCCAGGTAAAAAATACCGGCCAATTGTGCCAGCGCCAATGCGGCGCACAATGTGCGCATAGGCACGGACAAGCGCTGTTTTAACGCGCCAATACCAAAGGCGATATAGCCCAGCAACAGTAAAATTTTAAACCCCAGCCACTGGTGCACAAAAGGCTGCCAGGGGCCGATAGCCAGCAGCGTAAAAGCCAGCGTTAGCAGTAACGTGTCATTGATATGCGGTAAATGCCGTACCGGGCTTTGTCGCCAGCCAGGCTTTGCGGCCAGATCTAACAACAAACGCAATAAAAATAAGGTTGCACTTAAATAAGCGCAGAACATATGTAATTGTTTTACTGGTAAATAATATTCCATTGGCCTCACCTCTGGCGTGTTGTTGCGCGTCACCTTAAAGCAACTTGGTTGCTGTGCCTATATCGCTTAAGAGGTAGAAAGCACCAATGCCTACACCCTGTCGGGTATTTTTCACCCAGCAGGTAGATAACACCCGACCCTCCTCAGGTTAAAAGCACCCTACCGCTGACAAAAACAGAATTTAATCAATAAAAAACAACAATTTAAAATATGGCTTGGTTCTTGTAGTAACGGTGCAGGCGGGCAAGGCCCGTGCGATAAAAAAACAGGAGTGATGTATGACACTTGGGCGCAACAACAATAATTTAAGGGGGCTGTATGGCCGGATATCGTAAACTCTGGTGGCTGTTAATTGCCATTTTAGCCATTACCTTCTCGGTGCTGGGCTATTTTGGCGCTGAGGTGTACCGCTCGGCGCCGCCAATCCCGGCCAAGGTCGTTAATCAGCAAGGGCAAGTGCTGATGACTAACGAAACTATCTTAAACGGCCAGACTGCCTGGCAATCGGTCGGTGGTATGCAGCTGGGTTCTATTTGGGGCCACGGTGCTTATCAGGCGCCGGACTGGACCGCCGACTGGCTGCACCGCGAGCTGATGGCCTGGCTGGAACTGGCGGCGCAAGATGAATTTGGCCAAAGCTACACTGAGCTAAACGCAGCGCAACAAAATGCACTGCAGTTTGCGTTAAAGCAGTCCTACCGCACTAATAGCTATGATAAAGCCACTGACACTCTGCTGCTAAGCGACAGACGGCTGCAGGCCATAACGCAAACGGCTGAGCATTACATCGCCTTGTTTGGTGATGATACTGAGTTAGCGCAAACCCGCGCCAACTATGCAATGAAAAACAATACCCTGCCGTCGTTAAGCCGGCGTCAGGAAATGACACAGTTTTTCTTCTGGACCGCCTGGGCTGCCAGCACAGAGCGCACTCCGGATAGCGCCACTTACACCAATAACTGGCCGCATGAGCCTTTGATAGACAACCGCCCTACCGCCGAGAACCTGATTTGGTCTTTGGTGAGCATAATTTTACTGATCGCCGGTGTCGGTGGCCTGATCTGGGGCTGGGCATTTTTACGCAAACATGACGAAGAAGAGCCTGAAGTCCCTAAACAAGACCCTATTGCCCGGCTTAAACTTACGCCGTCACAAAAGTCATTAGGTAAATATATTCTGGTAGTGGTGGCCTTGTTTACCCTGCAGGTAATGCTGGGCGGTTTTACCGCGCATTACACGGTAGAGGGTGATGGATTTTACGGTTTAAATACTACTGAATGGCTGCCGTACAGCCTGGCGCGCACCTGGCATATTCAAGCCGCGATGTTCTGGATCGCCACCGGCTTTTTAGCGGCAGGCTTATTCTTAGCGCCGATTATTAACGGCGGCAAAGATCCAAAGTTCCAAAAACTGGGCGTAGATCTGCTGTTCTGGGCTTTAGTGGTGCTGGTGGCCGGTTCTTTTGCCGGTAACTACTTTGCCATTATGCAAATTATGCCCGAGCAATACAGCTTTTGGTTTGGCCATCAGGGTTACGAGTACATTGATATTGGCCGTTTCTGGCAAATTATTAAATACGTTGGCGTACTGTTTTGGTTGCTGTTAATGCTGCGGGCCATAGTGCCAGCGTTTAAAGCCCCAGGTGATAAAAATCTGCTGGCGCTGTTTGCCGCCTCAGTGATCTGCGTCGGCTTATTCTACGGTGCCGGCCTGTTTTATGGTGAACGTACGCATTTATCGGTGATGGAATACTGGCGCTGGTGGGTAGTACATCTGTGGGTAGAAGGCTTCTTTGAAGTGTTCGCCACGGTATCGCTGGCGTTTATCTTCCACAGCATGGGCCTGGTATCACGCAGTGTGGCCACCAGTGCCAGCTTAGCATCGGCGTCGCTGTTTATGCTTGGCGGCATCCCCGGCACCTTCCACCACTTGTATTTCGCTGGCACTACTACGCCGGTGATGGCGGTCGGCGCCACTTTTAGTGCACTGGAAGTGGTGCCGCTGGTCGTGCTGGGCTATGAAGCCTGGGAAAACTGGCGCTTAAAGCATAAAGCACCGTGGATGGGTGATATTAAATGGCCATTGATGTTTTTCGTCGCTGTAGCGTTTTGGAATATGCTTGGTGCCGGCGTGTTTGGTTTTATGATTAACCCACCTATCGCGCTGTATTACCTGCAAGGCTTAAACACCACGCCAACCCATGCCCATGCTGCACTGTTTGGTGTCTATGGCTTCCTGGCGCTGGGCTTTTGCTTGCTTATTCTGCGCTATATCCGGCCGCAGCTGGTGTTTGATGAAAAACTGATGAAAACCGCCTTTTGGTGGATGAACGGCGGCCTGGTGCTGATGCTGTTTACCAGCTTACTACCTATCGGTTTTATCCAGTTTTACGCCAGCGCCACCGAAGGCCTATGGTATGCCCGCAGTGAAGCCTTTATGCAAAGCGACATTTTGCATACGCTACGCTGGGTACGCACGGTTGGAGATGTGATCTTTATCATCGGCGCCTTAGCGGTAAGCTGGCAGGTGGTAAAAGGCGTGTTTGACAGCAAAGCCGCCCGGCAGCCACTGCAGCAGCTAAGCTGATACCACTTAAGGGGTACTGAGGTACCCCTTCATTCAGCAGTAAAGCATGTTGGCAATTGTTACACTGCGACAAAGTTTTACCAGAGGTTTCTATGAATATTGAATCTTACTCCGACTTAATCCAGGCTGCAGCCATGCAGGACGAGCCGCAGCGTTTGCTGTTTGTATTTGCCAAAGCCGAACTGCCAAACGGTTACACCGATACACAGAAAAACAACTTTGACCAGGGTCAGGGCGGCGCTTTAGCACCGGTATTGTGTGTTGATAAACTGCCGGACGAGGTCAACGATTTTGCCCGCTTAGTGCAGGAGTCAACGACCACTGGCGTTGACTGGGATATTGCCTTTGTTTCAGCACTGGGCGGTCGCGGTGGCTTCCCGCCGAACAGCGATGAAGCGACACAGCCGCTTAAGATGATGATGGAGAAAATTCAGGGCGGCATGATTGCCGATTTTCTTACCTTTGATAAAGCCGGCGACTTAGTCGCACTGTATTAACGACAGCCGGAAAACGTAGGGGCGCATCATTGCGCCCTTTTGACAATTAATGTTCTGCCATTTTGCTAAAAATCGGGGCGCCTGCTCGGTGTAAATAGGCGCGCCCTGTTTTATTTGCGCCCCTACAACATTACACCACCTTTGAATAACGCTGCTGGCCCTGAGTTAAATAGGCATCAAAACAGGCGCAGATACTACGCACCCACAGCCGGCCGGCGTTGGTGACTTTAATGCGCTCAGCGTATATCTCAACCAGACCGTCTTCCATAAACGGCTGCAAGCGCTCCAGCGCCTCGGCGAAGTATTGCCAGAAGCCGCTGAGTTGCCACTTATGACTAAAAGCTTCGACATCCAGCTCGAAGTGACAGATAAGCTGGCTGATTAAAGCAGCGCGCAGTTTGTCATCGCTATTTAAACTAAAGCCGCGCTCTACCGGCAGCTGGCCACTGTTAATAGCGGCATAATAGGCCGGCAGCTCTTTACTGTTTTGCCACAGCACACCGCTTACCTGACTAATACTGGACACGCCAAGACCAATTAACGCATCCTGGCCGGCGGTGGTATAGCCCTGAAAATTGCGCTGCAACTTACCGGCTTGTTGCGCTTTGGCCAGCGCATCATTCGGCCGGGCGAAATGATCCATACCAATAAACTGATAACCAGCCGCGACAAAGCGACTAATCGCCAGTTGCATTAATTCCAGCTTTAACGGCGCATCCGGCAGGCTGTCGTTATCTATTTTACGCTGGGCGGCAAAGCGCTCCGGAATATGCGCATAGCTAAATAACGAGATGCGATCGGGATTAAGCCGAATAATTTCATCTACGGTTTCGGCAAAACTGGCGCTCTGTTGAAAGGGTAAGCCGTATATCAGATCGAGATTAATCGAGCTAAAGCCCAGCTCACGGCTTAACTGCACCTGATGGCGAATAAGGTCGGTATCCTGCAGCCGGTTAATGGCAATTTGCACCTTTTCATCTAAATCCTGCACGCCATAACTAACACGATTAAAACCCAGCGTGCGTAGATGCCGCAGCTTATCGTCGCTGCAGCTGCGCGGGTCTATTTCAATGCTGATTTCAGCATCAGCTTCAATAGTAAAGTGTTGCTGCAGCAGCGCCATTAAGCGGCTTAGCTGCACTTCGGTTAAAAAGGTGGGTGTACCGCCGCCCAAATGCAGCTGGTTGATGTTTTTACCCTGCAGCAGCGGTTCATACAGTGCCATCTCCTGCGCTAAAGCATCGAGGTAAGTATCGGCTTTGTGCTGATGGCGGGTGATCACCTTATTGCAGCCGCAGTAGTAACACAGCTTATGGCAAAACGGGATATGCAGGTACAAGCTGAGTTCGTTCGGGCTTTGCGCTAGCGCCGTTTGAATTTGCGCGCGGTCAAAGTTGCTGTTTAGCGCCAATGCCGTTGGGTACGAGGTATAACGCGGGCCGTTAATATTGTACTTACTGATTAACTTCTGATCCCACTGTATGGTTTGCATTTTAACCTCGTTTACGGGTTTGGGCCGACAGCTTGCCATTATAACGACCGCCGGCGCACATACTTTGATCTGCCTCAGGCCAAACTTAATTGGCCACCACAGCAGCGTTGTTGCCAGCCAACTGTTGTTGCTGTGCCAGCCAGTTTAGCCCGAGCTGACATAGCTTAGGCAAACGCTCTGGCCCTATGCTGTCGAGCAGGTTTTTGCAGTACAAGCCCAGCTCGGTATCACCCAGCATTTGTAGCTGGCGGCGAAAAAACAATGTATCCGGATCGGCGGTATTGCTGATCATGGCGACAAAGTCGGCCAGCTCTGCCTTTAGCAGTAAATCCTGCTGTGCACTGTGTAGCTGTACCTTTAGCCTGTTGCCGTTCAGGCTGATAGCAAACTGCAGGGCAATATCGCTAACCTGCACTACCAGCGTCTTAGCGGTTAAAAACTTTAGCTCGCCGCTTTTAAGTTCAGGGCGGAAGAACTGATTTAGCGCCAACTGTAACACGCCAGCCTGAGCCGCCTTGGGCGCACAGCGGGTAAGGCCACGTAGCATTGTAGGTAGTGTAGCTACCAACTTAGAGTTAACTCTTTTAATATCAAACATATACAAGCCTTGCTGTTAGTTATCACCCTATAATAAAACCACAGTACGCCGCCGCCGGCTATTCCCTGTCGGTGGTAGTGATAAACGCTAAGCTAACGCGGAAGACCATTATGGAGCTGCTCTGCCCGGCTGGCAGTATGCCGGCACTAAAGGCCGCCATTGAACATGGCGCCGATGCCGTTTATATCGGTTTAAAAGATGATACCAACGCCCGCCATTTTGCCGGCTTGAATTTTGACCAGGCTAAGCTGAAAGACGCGGCCCGTTATGTGCACCAGCACGGTAAAAAACTGCATGTGGCCATCAATACCTTTGCTCACCCGAACAGCTACCAGCGCTGGCAACAGGCGGTAGATATGGCCGCCGATGCCGGCGCCGATGTGCTTATTCTGGCCGATATTGCCGTGCTGGCTTATGCTGCGGCGCGCTACCCAAAACTGGAGCGGCATTTATCGGTGCAGGCGTCAGCGACCAATGCAGCAGCGATTGATTTTTACCGCCAGTTTAATATCAGCCGGGTGGTACTGCCGCGGGTATTATCGATGCAGCAAGTACGGGCGCTGGCCCACAGTTGCGATATCGACCTGGAAGTATTCGCCTTTGGCAGCCTGTGCATTATGGCCGAAGGCCGCTGTTATTTAAGCTCTTATATGACCGGTCAGTCGCCCAATACCGCCGGAGCCTGCTCGCCGGCGGCTTTTGTCAACTGGCAGGATAATAACGGCACGCTGGAGTCGCGTTTAAACGGCATTCTAATTGACCGCTTTGCGCCAAACGAAACCGCCGGCTACCCCACCCTATGCAAAGGCCGCTTTACTGTGGGCAGCGACACCTACCATGTACTGGAAGAACCTACCAGTTTAAATACGCTGGATTTGCTGCCACAACTGCACGCCGAGGGCATTAAGTCATTAAAAATAGAAGGCCGCCAGCGCAGCCCGGCTTACGTGGCACAGATCACCCAAGTCTGGCGTGCCGCCATCGATGCGGTTTTGGCCACGCCAGAGCGTTTTAACGTGCAGCCACAGTGGCAACAGGTGTTGGCGACGTTGTCTGAAGGCAGCCAGACCACCCTGGGCGCCTATCATCGTAAATGGAAATAAGCTGATGAAATTTTCTCTGGGGCCGGTACTGTACTTTTGGCCCAAAGCACAGATGCTGACGTTCTACCGCCAGGCAGCCGACAGTGACATTGATATTGTTTACTTAGGCGAAACCGTGTGCAGTAAAAGGCGCGAGCTAAAATTTGATGACTATATTGCCATTGCCCATATGTTGCGTGAGGCCGGTAAACAGGTGTGTTTATCATCGATGACCTTGTATGAAGCGCCGGGCGAACTGCGCGAACTGCGCAAATATGTCGATAACGGCGAGTTTTTAGTCGAGGCCAATGATGTTGGCGCCATTAGCATGCTGCAGCAGCAGGGCCTGCCCTTTGTCGCCGGTGCAGCGATTAACTGCTACAACCAGCATACGCTGCGCCGCTTAGTCAGCATGGGCTTAACGCGCTGGGTCATGCCGGTAGAGCTATCCGGCCAGTGGCTCAGCGAGGTGTTAAACCAGAGCATTATTGCCGATATCCGCGACTGCTTTAGCACTGAGGTATTTGGCTTTGGTCATTTGCCATTGGCCTGGAGCGGCCGTTGTTTTACTGCCCGTTCGGAAAACCGCAGTAAAGATCAATGTGAGCTGTGCTGTATAAACTACCCACAGGGACGCGAGGTGAAAAGCCAGGACGGCACTCAGGTATTTGTGTTAAACGGCATTCAAACCCAATCTGGCCAGCGCTATAACCTGGTTAACCAGCTAAGCACTATGCAGGGCCAGGTGGATATAGTACGGTTAAGCCCACAGCTAAGTGGCACCTTTGACTGGCTGGCGAAATTTAAAGCCAATATTAACGGCACAGCGCCGCAGCCACTGCCGGCTACCGACAGCAACGGCTACTGGCTGAATCTGGCCGGTATGGCAGCAGGTTGATATCACCGTAGGGGCGCATTATTGCGCCCCCGGATGCAACAATGAATTTAGTTCGGGCGCAGGCGTTTTTTACGGCCGCGAAGCTGGGGCGCAAATATGCGCCCCTACAAATGTGTTCGGCGTAACACCAACGTAGGGGCGTATAATTACGCCCTTGATGTAATAACAGGATTTGCAATGACCAACCACAGCGCCAAAATCGGCATAGTTACCGTAAGCGACCGCGCCAGTGCCGGCATTTACGAAGACTTATCCGGTAAAGCGATCATCGATACGCTAAAAGACTACTTAACCAGTGACTGGCAGGCCGAATACCGGCTGATCCCGGACGAGCAGCCGTTAATTGAGCAAACGCTGCGCGAGCTGTGTGATGAGCAAGGCTGCTGTTTAATTGTTACCACCGGCGGCACCGGCCCGGCAAAACGCGACGTTACGCCCGAAGCCACAGAAGCGGTGTGTGACCGCATGATGCCCGGCTTTGGCGAGCTGATGCGCACTGAATCGCTGAAATATGTGCCCACGGCAATATTGTCGCGCCAGACCGCCGGCCTGCGTGGCAGCAGTTTAATTATTAACCTGCCGGGTAAACCCAAAGCCATTCGTCAGTGTTTAGATGCGGTATTTCCGGCGGTGCCTTACTGCATAGATCTAATGGACGGACCTTATCTGCAGTGCAATGAAGCGGTAATTAAAGCGTTCCGGCCTAAAAGCTGATATCCAGCTTTGGTGTCAGGCTTCAACCATGTTAGCGCCTAAGTAAAAACAACCAGACCACCAGCAATAAGGTAATAAACCAAAAACCGGACAACAGTTGCCAGAACAGCAGCGGGTTGGTTTTATGCTGCTGTTTAACTTCTTCGTGTAAAAACGCCGGATTAGGCTGCTGTAAGTCGGTTAGCAGCTGATTGATGCTTTGATAGCGCTGCGATAAATCCAGGCTGACGCCCTTTTGCAGGGCGCGGTCAAACCAGGTTGGTATAACCGGGTTAAACTGGCTGGCGCTAAGATAACGCAGCTTGTCGTAATCGGCTGCGGTGCGGCATTCCTCTACCGCATTGCCGTAAGGTAAGTGGCCACCACTGAACAGCTCATAGGCAATAGTGGCCAGCGCATAAATGTCGCCCTGCACGCCGGAATTATGCCCCAGCAAATAATGCGGATCAGAATAAGCCGCGGTGCCAAGCGCCGCATCATGCTGCAGCGGACTGTAAATTTCAGCCAAACCGGCGACAAACACTGAGCCAAAATCGACAATTTTTAAGCTGCCGTCATCCAGGTAAATAATATTGCCCGGTTTTAAATCCTGATGAATAGCGCCCATGCGGTGAAAGGCCTTTAAGCCCTCCGCTATTTGTTTGACCAGTTTAATCGCCAGCGCCGGTTTTAAAGGCTTGGGCTGGCGTTCAAACCACTGCTCTAAGCTCTGGCCCGGCAGGTATTCCATTAAATAATACAAAAAGGTGCGCGGCCGGCTTTGCCGCACCACCTTAACTACGTAGTCTGATTCGATACGCAGGCCTATCCACTCTTCGCGGATAAAGCGGTCGATGTAGAGCGCATCATCATCGTAATTCAGTGACGGGCACTTAAGCACCAACGAGGCACCGCTGGCTTCGTCTTCCACCAGATACAAATGGCTGCGGCTACTGGCAAACAGTTCTTGCAGCACCTTATAACCATCCAGTTTCATGCCCGGGCTTAACGCCGGCGGAAACGGCAGCGCGGTTAAGTGCTGATTTAGATCATCCAGGCTCTGCTCTGGCAGTGCGGTTATTTCCAGTAAAATCAGGCTGAGATTATCATCACTACCCTGAGCTAACGCCTGTTTAGTTAACTGCGCAGCGGTTGCATCCAGATCGGTGGCGGCTGATAACTGACGCTGCAGTTCATCAACACTGATAAAGTCAGAGATACCATCTGAGCACAACAAAAAGCGGTCGCCGGTTTTGATACTGATACTGCCCTGCTGCAGCTCAACGTGCGCATCCATACCCAGCGCGCGACTAAGAAACTGGCGCTGTTCGGACAACACCGTAGTGTGATCCTGACTTAATTGCACCAGCACACCGTCGCGCCAATGGTATAGCCGGCTGTCACCGATATGAAAAAAATGCGCGGTTTGTGATTTTAGCACCAGCGCGGTAAAGGTGGTGAGATAGCCTTTTTGTTCGTGCACAAACTGATGGCTTAGCTCGTACAGCTCATTGTTAATGGTCGCCAGCAGTTGCTGGGCACTGTAAGCCACCGACCAGCTATCCGGCGTCTGGCTGTATTCGCGGCAAAACCGGCTTACCGCCCGGCTACTGGCCTGCTGGCCGGCTTCGGCGGTACTTACGCCATCGGCCAGAGCAAAGCAGGCGCCTTTGTAGGTTAACAGGTGCGGATCTGAGGGGATATGCTGCGCAACCGCATCTTCGTTGGCCGGCTTGATGCCGGCTTCACAGATACTGCTGTAGTTTAGTTGCAGCTCGGATGCGCTCACCTGTTGCTCCTTTTTTGCTGATCCTTGTTTAACCGACGTTGATGCGGTGCACAGTGCCATCTTCGCCCACTTCAGTGATATGGCCTTTGGGGTCATCCAAAAACATCACCGCCACCAGCCCCACCAGCGCCGAAGCGGCAATGACATAAAAGAACATACTGTAGCTAACGTAACTTAATACCGTTAAATACACTACAGCACCGACATTACCGTAAGCCCCTGCCATACCGGCAATTTGCCCGGTCATGCTGCGTTTAATCAACGGCACTATGGCAAACACCGCGCCCTCACCGGCTTGCACAAAGAAACTACAGGCCATGGTTGCCAGCACCGCCAGCGGGATCCACCAATGGCTGTCCATCAAGCCCATTAAGAAGTAACCAGCCGCTAAACCACCAATTAAAATTAGCATGCTTTTGCGCCGGCCAAATTTATCGGAAAACCAACCACCCATCGGCCGCGATACCAGGTTCATAAAGGCAAACCCCGACGCCAGCAAACCGGCTTTTACCGCAGTTAAGCCTTCAAAAGTTTCCAGAAAGTACAGTGGAAGCATCGATACCACCGCCAGCTCTGAGCCAAAGGTAGCAAAGTAAGCAATGTTTAAGATGCCGACCTGTTTAAAGCTGTATTTATCTACCTCGGGCACCCCGGCACGTAAATGTTCAGCATTAATGCGCCAGGTTTGCTGGGTTTGCACGATAAACAGCAGCAATAACACACCCCATAGCGCGTACATCATGTCGGTAGTAAACAGGTTGACGCCAGCCGGTGATAAGCGCCAGGCCAGCATGCCCAGCGCCAGATGCATAGGAATATTCATCAGAATAAGGCCCCACAGCGCACTCCAGCTGGTGACCACCATGGCACCGGTTTTTTTCGGTTTAAAATACACTGAGCCTTTGGGCGTATTGCGGGCAAATTTATAAAACACCAGCGAGTAAACTGCACTGATCACGCCAACGGTACCGATGGCATAACGCCAGCCGTCCTCGCCACCGTAAGCCAGTGCCAGTAGCGGTAAGGTCATTGCAGCTGCGGCCGAGCCAAAGTTACCCCAGCCACCGTAAATGCCTTCAGCGGTACCGACCTGATGATGCGGAAACCACTCACCGACCAGACGAATACCAACGACAAAACCAGCACCAACAAAACCGAGTAAAAAGCGAAACAGAGCCAGCGAGGCGTAGCTGTCGGCAAAAGCAAAGCCAATACACAGCAGCGCTGAGATAAACAACAGTAAGGAATACATAATGCGTGGGCCATAGCGGTCTACCAGCATGCCCACTACAATGCGCGCCGGTATGGTAATGGCGACGTTTAAAATTAGCAGGGCTTTAATTTGCGCATCCGTCAGCGCCAAGGCCTGCTTAATATGAATAAGCAAGGGCGCATGGGCAAACCAGATGACAAAGGTTAAAAAGAAAGCAAACCAGGTCAGGTGCAGCATTTTTATTTTTTGTTCGGCAAAATTAAGCAGGTTTAACCCACTGCCGCTTTGTTGTGCTAAAGCAGGACCAGCCATAACATCCTCCACAGGATTAACAGATTAACTGCGCCCAGTGTAGAGAGGCTTAACGGCAAAATCATTGATATAAAACAAAGCCTGATAGGCGATTTTACCAATTAAAACAAACAGATAACACCAAAGTGGTATCTCACCTCAGCGCTGCAGGCATTGGCAATACCAGCACCAATACTCCCTTATAGGTAGGCGGCGACGTCATGCGCTGCTGACTGGCGCGTCAGAGGTACGCCTACGTTGCTGCCTGCAGCGATAGCTTTAGCGTTACACTAATGCCAACCCCTGATTAGCGGATGTTTTTGCTATGGCACAACCTGCCCCGACTACGCTGATACAAGCCACCTTACCCGATGCCAACCGGGCACTACTGCTGGCCACGCTGGCCTTTGCCGCCTGTTTTTCGGTATGGACACTGTACGCTGCGATGGGCATAGCGCTGCAGCAACAGCTTGATCTTAGCGCCACCGAGTACGGTATTTTGCTGGCGGCGCCGATATTGAGCGGGGCTATTTTACGCTTGCCACTGGGTATACTGGCCGACCGCGTCAGTAGCCGGACACTGTGGCTATATCAGATGCTGGCGGTGATCCCGGCACTATTGCTGCTGCCATCGGTACAGAGCTACAGCGGCTATTTATGGCTTGGGCTCTGGTTTGGCATTAGCGGTGTGTCTTTTACCTTTGGCGTGCGCTATGTCAGCCAGTGGTTTGCTTCCAGCCGCCAGGGTCGTGCTTTGGGCTTATTTGGTGTCGGCAATGCCGGTGTGGCGATTACTTTTGTGCTGGTGCCGCTGGCGGTGCATTACGCTGGCTGGACATGGGTTGGGCCTGTGTATGCCGCAGGCATGTTATTCATCAGCCTGTTATTTGCCTTACTGGCACCAAAAGAGCCACTACCGTTAGCGCAAACACAGAGCGCACTTAGTCTGCGTCAGCTGTGCAGTGACGCCCGCATCTGGCGTTTTTCGCTGTACTACTACTTTGTGTTTGGCAGTTTTTTAGCGCTGCTATTATGGCTGCCGCAATACTATATGCAGGCCTATGCCATGGATCCCCAGCAGGCGATGGCGTTTACGCTGTTTTTTGTTGCTACCTCATCCATGGTGCGGGCACTGGGCGGCTGGTTCGCCGATCGCTACGGTGGCCGCGCCGTAAACTGGAGCGTGTTCTGGGTCTGTATAGTCTGTTTATTTTTTTTAAGTTACCCGCCGACCACTTTAATTATTCACGGCCTGGAAAAAGACGTACAGCTGGAAATTGGCGTTAATGTGTGGTGGTTTACCTTACTGATTTTTATTATCGGCGTAGCGCAGGGCTTTGGCCGCGCCAGTGTGTATAAGGTTATTCACGATTACTACCCACAGCATATGGGCAGTGCCGGTGGCTTTGTTGCCGCCATTGGCGCGCTCGGCGGCTGCACCCTGCCTATTTTATTTGGCGTGGCGCAGGATGTGCTGGGTATAGTCACCGGCTGCTTTATGATCTTATACGGCGTGCTGGCGCTGTGTATGATCACCATGTTTTTTGCCAATCAGGCGGCGCAATACCAGCAAAAACTGGCGGCCGCGCGCGCAGATAACTTTCTACTTGATGACGATATGGCTGTTGAAGCTGAGGATAAACCATGCAAATAACCGATCTGGCGACTGAACAAAAGCTGTTGCCGCTATTGCGCCAGGCGTTTCGGCCGATGTTTTTATTCGGCGCCGCCTTTAGTGCCATCGCCATGCTGCTATGGGGCCTGACGCTGGCCGGCCATATTCAGCTAAAACCGTTTGCTAATGTGCTGTTTTGGCACAGCCATGAAATGCTGTTTGGTTTTGTCAGCGCTATCGTTATCGGTTTTTTACTCACCGCAGTGCAAAACTGGACCGGGCTACGCGCGCCGCATGGCAAAAGTTTATTATTTATCAGCCTGCTGTGGCTGGCTGGCCGCTTGCTGTTATTGTTCGGTGACGGCTTATCGCTGTATCTGGTGGCTGCTGTCGATTTAAGCTTTTTGCCGGTGTGCGCTTATCTGCTTGCCGTACCGCTGATTAAAACCGGCCAACAGCGCAACCTGTTTTTTATTCCGGTGTTGCTGTTACTAACCGCCTGCAACGCGCTAATGTATATCGGCGTCGCCACCCAGCGTTACGACTTAACCCAGCTTGGAAGCCAAAACGCGGTGTGGTTAATTACCTTGTTGATGGCGATTGTCGGTGGCCGGGTGCTACCGATGTTTACCGCCAACGGTACCCAAACGAAAAAGGTTGAAGCCATTGTCTGGCTGGATCGCGCGGCGCTGGCATCCTTGTGGCTGATTTTCGTGCTGCACTTTTTTACCCTGAAACACTACCTGCCGCCGCTGGCGATAAGTGGCTTATTTGCCCTAAGTGCGCTGTTAACCGGCCTGCGCTGCCTGCGCTGGAAAATCTGGCTGACAGTAAAAGTACCGCTTCTGTGGTCACTGCATTTAGCCTACTGGTGCATTCCGCTGGGTCTGGCGTTATACAGCGCCCGTTATGCCGGGCTAAATATCAGCAACAGCATAGCGCTGCATGCGTTAACTGCCGGCGCCATGGGCAGTATGATCTTAAGCATGATGGCGCGGGTGTCGCTGGGCCACAGTGGCCGGCTGCTAAAACCTAAAGCCATAATGTCGCTGGCGTTTTTGCTGGTGTTGGCCGCCGCCGTTAGCCGCACGCTGTTAATCTGGCTATGGCCGGCGCAAACCATGCAATGGTTGTGGCTGGGTGTCGGCGGCTGGGTACTGGCGTACGCGCTTTACGTGCTGGTGTATTTTCCGGTGCTAACCACACCCCGGCCCGATGGCCGGCCGGGTTAGTGGTTGTTACCTCTGAAGGGGTAAGGCTGCTGCGGCTTTGATTTATATCAAGCCGCCCCCTGCTATGGCTTTTACACTAGAGCAATGATCTACTGTTAACGGAGCCAACACCATGCCCAACCACTACGATGACAAACCGCTGGTTTATGCCTGCTCTGGCTGCTCGAATGTGGCCCAGTTGGCCAACGATTTAGCTGTGGTGCTAGACCGCGAAGGCTCGGCACAAATGTCTTGTATTGCCGGCGTCGGCGGTAAGGTAAAGCAACTGGTAAAAGTGGCCCAGTCCGGCCGGCCAATACTGGCGGTAGACGGCTGCCCGCTTAATTGCGTTAAACAAACCCTGGTCACAGTAGACGTAGTGCCCACCTGGCACATAGAGCTAACCACACTAGGCTATAAAAAGCGCGAGCATGAAAACTGCGGTTTAGACGATGCCTATAAACTGCTGCAAATGGTGCATAGCGATATATTGCCTCAACTAGCAAAGCCATGTTCAGACTAACCTCGTTCAACTTGGCCATGCCCAGACTTGCTGCACACAGCGCACTGCGGGTCTTTGCCCAGGTTAAACTGCTGCCACTGCCCACTTAAGGCGTCGAACAGCTGTAGCTTGCCATAAAGAGGAGTTCCCACGCCAGCGAGAGCTTTCACAGCTTCAAGTGCCTGCATTACACCAATAACACCAACAACCGGGCTTAAAATACCCGCTTCCATACAGGTGAGTTGCTGCTCACCAAACAACTGGCTTAAGCAGTGATAACAGGCCCCATTGCCCTGCATGTCAAAACAGGCCACTTGCCCTTCAAAACGTATGGCAGCCCCGCTAATCAGCGGCACTTTAGCCCTAACACAGGCCGCATTTATGGCATTGCGGCTTGCAAGGTTATCCGTGCAATCCATTACCAGTGAGTAATGTGGCACCATCTCATTCAAATCTTCAGCGGTTAAACGCTGGCAAAGAGCATTAATATTGATGCTGCTATTTAACTGCGTCAAACTGGCCGCTGCTTGCTCCGCCTTGCTGCTGCCGATATCAGCTTCGCGATACAGTATTTGCCGCTGCAAGTTGCTACTATCAACGGTATCATTATCAACCAGAGTAATATTACCAACGCCACTTGCGACAAGATAAGGCGCAGCTGCACAGCCCAACCCGCCCATACCAATCACCAGCACTTTACTAGCCAGCAGTGCTTCCTGTCCACGAAAGTCCATTGCGGGCAACATTAACTGACGGCTATAGCGCATAGCCTGAGCAGCACTTAGCATGTCTGGTTTTTCAGATGCAGTCATATTTTTTGTCCTTTCCCGCAGCGGATTGTTCGTTAACGCTACACAATTTGGCACTATTTTAATCCCAGCCGCTGGGCTAACTTGTGTAAGTTGCTCGGGTCTACCTCAAGCTGGCGGGCAGCAAGCGACCAACTGCCATCATGTTGTACGAGGGCATGCTGTATCATTTGCCGCTGTAATTGGTTTACCGCAGGCTTAAGCGCAATACCATTGAAAGCAGAAGTATCGTTTTGCTCCTTGTGAATGAGAGTTGCCGGCACTGAATCAATATCCAGTAGCGCAGCTTCCAGCGTAACAATATCGGCACGACTGGCCCCCTGACTAAGCGCTTTAATCGCAGCACGGCTGATCACATGCTCCAGCTCACGTACATTGCCCGGCCAGTTATAGCTAAGCAAGGCCAGCTCGGCATCACCTGATAAACGCAGCGCACGCAAGCCCAGACGACTGCGGTTTAACTCTAAAAAGTGGCCGGCCAGTAGCGGAATGTCATCCGGCCGTTCCCGTAGTGGCGGTATCGGTAATGGATATACCGACAAGCGGTGATACAAGTCTGCGCGAAACTCGCCGCTTTTCACCTGCTGTTTTAAATCACGGTTAGTGGCGGCGACCAAACGCACATTAACGGTGCGGGTTTTATCTGAACCCAGCCGCTGAATTTCACCATTTTGCAGTACGCGTAGCAATTTGGCCTGCACCGACAGCGGCAGCTCGCCGACCTCATCTAAAAATAAGCTGCCGCCATCGGCGGCTTCAAAGCGGCCGGCACGTTCTGAATGTGCGCCCGAGAATGCCCCTTTGCAATGGCCAAATAATTCACTTTCAGCCAGGCTTTCCGGCAATGCAGCACAGTTGATATATACCATAGCTTGTTTGGCACGGTTTGAATTCCGATGTAAATGCCTTGCAAATAGCTCTTTACCCACACCGGTTTCGCCAAGCAACAATACCGGCAAATCAGAGGTAGCCACTACGCTTAGTTCCTGCAATATTTTTGTAATCGCAGAGCTTTGCCCAATTAACTCATACCCTTGCTTCGCTCTTGGCTCAAACGATTGCTCATCAGTCTGATGGTTCAACCTTAGTGCGCGGTTTGCTTGCTCTAACTCTGTCATGCGCACTGCCGCTTCAACCAGCAAACTGTAACGTTGCAATTCATATACTGCTGCAGGTGAAAAATTTCCGGCCTCCAGTGCATCCAGCGTTAAGACACCCCAGCATCGCCCTTCGACATACAGCGCAATACCCATGCAGTCATGCACCGGCAGGGCTGAACCGGGCTGCTCGGCAAGTAAACCATCGTATGGATCAGGTAACTCGGATTCTGGCTCAAAGCGAACCGGATTTCTGCTGGCCAGAATAGCCGCCAGCCTTGGGTGCTGCGCTACAACAAAACGACGCCCCTGTGCCTCACGCACCAGTCCATGCAGTGCTACCGGCTTTAAAACATCGTGCTCAAGCCGCAATAAACCCACTGCACCGCAGTTGAAATGGTTACACAGCGTACTGACCAAACGCTGCAATCGCACAGCTGCAGGCAGTTCAGTAACTAAATCGGCAATTAAGCTTTCCTGTAGCATGGTACTTTTTACCCCCAGGTGTTTTTTACCCTTCGCAAGCCGGGTGAAATGTACCATACAGCAGAATAAAGCTATATAAATCAAAGGTGGTAGTTTTGGCCTGGCTCTTGCTCTTTGTTGCTGGAAATTACGTGATTAAACGCATCACGATTGTGCAAACAGAAACTTGAAAGTCAGGAGTGTTTTTATGAGTTCGGTAGCCGTCTTACCTTTACTAGAGCAATCGCTTGGACATTTGGCAACCAGCATTGCCGGCGCCACTGCGGTATTTCATCAATACAAACTGGATTTCTGCTGCGGCGGAAAACAAAGCCTGGCCGACGCTCTGGCCAAAAAACAGCTTGATCCAGCTGCAGTGCTTAGTGCGCTGGAGCAACTACAACAGCAGGATATTAGTTTTACCGACTGGCGAAGCAAACCGGTGAAAGAGTTGATTGCCTATATACTCGAGCGATTTCATGAGCGCCATCGTCGCCAGTTACCCGAGTTAATTCGCCTTGCACGCCGGGTAGAGCACGTCCATATTGACGACCCACAATGCCCGACCGGGCTTACTGATCATCTCGACGATATGTACCAGGAGCTCGAAAGCCATATGATGAAAGAGGAGCAGATCCTGTTCCCGATGTTAGCAGGTGGCATTTATCCGTCAGGGCCAATAAGCGTGATGGAAGAAGAACATCTGCAACATGGCGATGCACTGGAAGTACTAGACAAGTTGACCAACAATATCACACTACCTGCAGATGCCTGCAATACCTGGACAGCTTTGTACCTTGGGTTAAAAGAGTTAAAAGAAGACCTGATGCAGCACATACTGCTGGAAAATGAGATTTTGTTTGTGCAATGGCATGACAAGCCCGCTCATGGCGCAGAGGGGCAGGTCTGTTGTGGTAGTTGTCAGTAACCATAAAGCGAGTGCAATCAGGCCTGTAAATGCGAAATTAAATTGTTCAGCATTTATAGGTCTGCATTACAAAAGTACCGTTAAATTATCCTGTAATAGTAACGAAACATTTGAAGCTTATGCCCCCCCGTTTTTACGTGGTTTTAGCTGCAAGATAGTGAGATTACCGTTTTTTGAACGCACTCCCCCCCCTTGACATGGTGGGGCCGGTGGTTCGAGTCCACTAGGACGCACCAAAAATTCTAACAAAAACGCCACCTTAACGGTGGCGTTTTTGTTTCTGCTATCTTATGCTGCCAGGTCCTTGCCTTTATCTTGCTTAATCAGACAAGGTAATTGCAGTGCCGTAAGTTGTGTCTCTGCTGCGGTATGAGCCAACGTGCTTGACTGCTAACAATAGGCAAAATTACAACAGCATATTTTTGCAGCATTTTTTTCACACTATCACCATCTTGCGATAAACTTAATACTCCATCACCAACTCAAGGCAACTGCATGCACGCACTGATTGTGGAACCCAGCCCGACTTATCAGCGTATTTTGTCCCGCATGCTGCAAAGCTACGATTTTCAATTGAGTTTTGTCGACTCGGCAACTGCCGGCTTTCGGGCGTTAACCCAGCAACGTTTTCAGATGATTTGCGTTGCCATGTATCTGCCCGATTTAACCGGTATCGACTTTTGTCAGCATGTCCGGCAGCGTGACAGCGAGGTGCCGATCTTTATTGTTACCTCCGAGACCGATCCGGAGTTGCTGTCATCAGCACTGACTGCCGGTGCCAGCGATATTATTCGTAAAGATGATTTGCCGCGGTTAGAGGAAAGCCTGCATTCGCTGATCCCTCTGGGGCCTTTCCGATACAACATTAGCGGTAAAGCGCTGTACCTGGAAGACAGTTTGACGGTGGCCAAAGCGACAGATGCCAAACTAAAACGGCTTGGATTACAGATGGATCATGCGTTTTCGATCCAACAGGCGCTGCAGTTGCTTGATAACCACAAGTACGAGCTGATCATGACAGATATCGTACTGCAGGATAATGAAACCGGTATTGAGTTTATTCAGCAGCTACGCGCAGATCATCGCTTTGTGCAAACCCCCATCCTGGCCGTTACCAGCCTGGAAAGCGTCAACCGGCGCATTCAGGCGCTGCAATCCGGTGCCAATGACTATATTTCCAAACCTGTACTGGACGAAGAGCTTTTTGCCCGCATTAATAACCTGATATCCGCCACCCGTCTGGTTGAACAACTGACCCGTGAACGGCAACGCTTGTTGGAACTGGCGACAAAAGACCATCTTACTGGTTTATATAACCGGCATTTTCTTACCGAACTGGCCAAACGCCGTTTTGTCGACGCCAACCGCCAGCGCAGTGCGTTAGCCACGCTGGTGCTGGATGTTGATCATTTTAAGCAAATTAACGATCAACATGGCCATCAAACCGGTGATCGGGTGTTAAAACGTATTGCCAGCGCCTTACAGGCGCAATGCTCTGAAGATGAATACATCGCCCGTTTTGGCGGCGAAGAGTTTGTCGTGTTATTAACCGGCTGCACATTAAATGCCGCCAGTGAAAAAGCCAGGCAGCTGTGCAAAACGTTGCAACAACTGCAACCTGAAGGCATCAGCACCAGTGTTAGCATTGGCGTAACCTGCCTCAGTGCGACGCAGGACGAATACTTCGATGAAGTGTTTGCCCGTGCCGATAAAGCGCTGTATCAAGCCAAACAACAAGGCCGCAATCAGGTGGTTACCCTGCCGCCTTAAATCAGTAGTAATATCCTGCCAGCGCGCAAACACCAGCAAAGTTAAATGACCTTAGAATAGCGCTGTTGGCCTTGTGTCAGATAGGCATCAAAACAGGCGCAGATGCTGCGTACCCACAACCGGCCACTGTCGGTTACTTTTATCCGCCTGCCAGACACCTCAACCAGGCCGTCTTCCATAAAGGAAGTAAGCCGCTCTAATGCTTCAGCAAAGTATTGCCAAAAGCCACTTAGCTGCCACTGCCGGCTAAAGGCCTCGACATCAAGTTCGAAATGACAGATTAGCTGGCTGATTAATGCCGCACGTAGTTTGTCATCAGTATGTAAACTAAAGCCGCGATCTACCGGCAGCTGGCCGCGGTTTATTGCGGCATAATATTGTGCTAAGTCTTTACTGTTTTGCCACAACACCCCGTTTACCTGGCTGATACTGGATACCCCCAGGCCAACCAATGCATCCTGGCCGGCGCTGGTGTAGCCCTGAAAATTGCGCTGCAGCTTACCAGCCTGTTGTGCTTTCGCCAGGGCGTCATCTGCCTTAGCAAAGTGGTCCATGCCGATAAACTGATAACCGGCGCCGACAAAGCGATTAATCGCCAACTGCATCAACTCAAGCTTTAGCGGCGCAGCCGGCAGGCTGGCATCGCTTATTTTTCGCTGAGAAGCAAAACGCTCGGGAATATGCGCATAGCTAAATAACGAGATCCGATCGGGATTAAGCCGAATAATTTCCTCCACCGTTTCAGCAAAACTGGCACTTTGCTGAAATGGCAGGCCGTAGATAAGGTCAAGATTAATCGAGCTAAAGCCCAACTCACGGCTTAACTGCACCTGATGGCGGATAAGATTGGTATCCTGCAGCCGGTTAATGGCAATCTGCACTTTTTCATCTAAATCCTGCACGCCAAAGCTAACACGGTTAAAGCCCAGGGTGCGTAGATGCCGCAGCTTATCGTCACTGCAGCTGCGCGGATCTATTTCAATGCTGATTTCAGCATCAGCTTCAATGGTAAAGTGTTGCTGCAACAGCGCCATAAGCCGGCTTAGCTGCACTTGTGTTAAAAAAGTTGGGGTGCCGCCGCCTAAATGCAGCTGATTGATGCTTTTACCCTTTAGTAATGGCTGATACAGCGCCATCTCCTGCGCCAAAGCATCGAGGTAAATATCGGCTTTATGTTGGTGGCGGGTAACTACCTTATTGCAGCCGCAGTAATAGCAAAGCTTATGACAAAACGGGATATGCAAATACAAGCTGAGTTCGTTCTGGCTTTGCGCTATCGCCGTTTGCATTTGCGTACGGTCAAAGTTGCTGTTCAGCGCCAGTGCGGTTGGGTACGAGGTATAACGCGGGCCATTAATATTGTATTTGCCGATTAACCTGGCGTCCCATTTAAACCCTTGCATCTTGACCTCGTTTTATACTGTGATGACGTTGTGCCAAAACGCAGTATACGAAGTTAAGCCGAATCACATCTTGATGTGAATCAAGCAGCCCTCTAAAGGGTAGGCGGTAGATAGCGTAAAGCATTCGCGACGTTACGTGGCCGCGCACACCGTTGTGTAGAGTGCGGCAACTTGTTAACTCTTGAACACAATATCTGTGCGAAGAACATACTTTATGCCTGACTCTAACTTAATTCCCTGATGCCAGATATGATGCTCAAAGATTATCGCCTTACCAATTACTGGTACTATTTCAAGGCCATTTTCTCTGAACTTAGTACTCCCACCTTGATACCCTTCGTTCAAGTACACAATCAAAGTCATCATGGTGATATTGCCATCTACATCCTGTCGTCCGTCCTTATGCATATTAAATTTTTGGCCAGGGCTGTATTTATAAAACCGAAAGCGGGGAGAAAGGCCTATAGCATGTTTGTTTTCTATTGTGGGAAACAGCTCTTTAGGTAGCTTATGCCACCAGAGCTCTGCTAATTCTTCGGACACCCAATCAACCCGTTCGTTGTTTCTGATATTTGTCAGGTGAGCGCGACCGGTTCCAGTATCAACATCTGCAGATCGAAAACCCAAAGATTCAGCTTGTGCGACAAAATTCTCACACTCATCTGGAGTTAGAAAAGATGCTATTGTGAATATGTTTTCTGCTAATTTTTCGATTTTCATCTCCCAGAGTAAACACCTGCCACAAAGGCGGGCAACTTGTTACGAGTAAAGAGTGCGTGCTGCGACCTAGTCTTGTTATCTGTTTTCACGTCAGGTTTAGCTCGTCGGCCACAGTACCCATATCCGCTACAGTTTCAAAGCCAACGTTTACTACGAGCGGTTTCACAGATATTTGTAGCTTCAGTGTTGTTAGGCACGAACAAAGTAAAAGTATGCTATGAACGAGCAGCAGTTAGCCAGTTCGATTTTGTTCTAACGCCGAGGCCATTGCCAGTTCTGACAAATTAATCAATCAAAACGACCTGCCCTTGGCACAATATTAATCATTCTGAAAGTCAGATTTGATGCTTGTAACATCAAGCAGCCGGACTCCTGATTCTACATTGTCTATAACGCCAGCAGCGCGCTGTGTTTCGGACAAGCATCACTGGGCTTGATTAAGCGCCTGGGTAAGCTCTTTACTAAGGTATAGCCACACTTCGTTTACGGCCCGGCTTCGTGCTTCTTTTTCTAAGCAAACCAAGTGAATAGGAGCTGCATCGGGGTGATGCCATGCGGTTAAGACTGCCTTTAGTTTTCCTGCCTGTAATTCGGGTTTAATTAAAATAGGGTCAACCCGAATGATGCCCATGCCCATACAGGCAAGTTCAACTAAGGTGCGGCCATCGTCAGATGCAGTTGCAGGCGTAATGTGGATGGTTTGAATTTCGCCACTTGGGCTGCAAAAGTGCCAGTGCTCCATGGCTAGTTTTTGATGGCGAAAGATGATGCATTGATGTGCACTAAGGTCGCGTGGTTCATCAAGCTTAGCTGCATTTTGCAGGTAAGCGGGACTGGCAAAACAGGCCCATGATTTAATGCCAATTTGACGGGCAACTAAAGATGAATCGGGTAATTGACCTACCCGCAGTGCGATGTCTATCCCCAGTTCAATCAGGTCAACTACCCGATCTTCAAGGTTAATGTCTATTACTATCTCAGGAAACAGCCGCTTTAGGTCGGGTAGCAACGGAAGTAAGTAACGTTGGCCGATAAGAGTTGAGCTACTTATTTTTACCCGTCCACTTGGCCTGACGTGTGCCTGCTCGGTCAGTTTAGCGGTATTGCTAAGTAGGTCAGTGAGTGAGTCGGTGATGACAAGTAACTCTTTGCCTGCATCGGTGAGGTTTAATTGCCGGGTACTGCGCTGCAGCAATCTTAAACCTAAATGCTGTTCAAGCTGGGCAATTTTTTTGCTGACAGATGAACGGGGTAATTGCAGTGCATCTGCGGTGGCTTGAAAGCTGCCTAGCTGGGTAACACGACGAAACAGATATAAATTAGGTAGTTGAAGGTGCAACGTTGTTGCGTCGATATTCATAAATACGTTCTCACATAGAAACAATGAGTTTCTTTTTTGATGCCTTATTGGAAACGATTCTGCGGGGTATGCTGTGCGTCGTCAACCCATTATCGACAGGAAATCAGCAATGCAAACTTCGTTACACGGAAAAACCATTTTAATCACTGGCGCGACAGCAGGTATAGGTTTTGCGGCAGCACAATCGTTGTTGCTACAAGGGGCTAAATTAGTGATCACAGGCCGAAATCAGACGCGCTTAAACCACGCGGTGAAGGCGCTTGGTGAACAGGTGATCCCAGTATTGTGTGACAGTGCCAATGTTGAACAAATTCAACAAATGGTCATGCAGCTTCAGCACGACAACATTGAGCTCGATGGCCTAATTTTAAATGCCGGCGTGTTTTATCCTGCGCCATTTGAGCAAATGAGTTTAGAAAACTTTACCAGTACTATGGCGGTCAATTTTAATGGCCCAGCGTTAATGTTACAGGCGTTACTGCCATGTTTGAAAAATCCAAGCAGTGTGGTCTTTATATCGAGTGTTGCAGTATTAAAAGCGTTTACCGGTGCTGGCGTTTATAGTGCCAGTAAAGCTGCGTTTGAAGGGTTAGCAAGAGTGCTTAATTCAGAATTAGCGCCACGTGGCATACGGATTAACTCGATTCGACCCGGTGTAACCGCTACCGAAATTCAGGCCAAAGCAGGGATGGACGATGGCGCAATCAGTGTGTTTTTTGAGTCACTCAGTAGTACGCCCGTTGGTCGGGTTTTAGTGCCCGATGACCTTATTCCTGCCATCAATTATTTAATCTCTGATGCCAGTGTTGGCTTACGTAATGCGTATATTGACATCGATGGTGGATTTGGCCTCTAGTTGCGTCAATAGCTAGGGGCTTGCTGGCGAAATTGAACTGGTGAGCGTGTTGTTTTTTATGTGGTTTTTGAAAAATGCCGCTAAGAACCTACCGCGCTTTGGTGCACAACCTTCTAGTTAGCTTTGCACCGATAACAAAAAACGCCGCCTTTCGGCGGCGTGTGCAGCGCTAATCGCGGTATTTTTTTGCTTTAAGTGCCTTAACCGACTTTACCAGCTTGCTAAATTGCCGCTCATCGGCGCGCTTTTGCTGAAGTGATGTGCTGTTGCGTGCCTGTTCGGCATTTAGTTTTTGGTAGTTGGTTAACCGCCTTGCTTCTAACTCCCCTTGCGCAATAGCCAGCTGTACCGCGCAGCCAGGTTCAGCAACATGCTGGCAGTCGCTGAAGCGGCACTGGTTGGCTAAGGCGTCAATGTCGGCAAAAGCGCGGCGAATTCCTTCGTCGCAGTCTGTCAGTTGCAGTTCACGCATACCGGGCGTATCCATTACTACGGCGCCATCGGCAATAAAATGCATGGAGCGCCCTGTAGTGGTATGCCGGCCTTTACTGTCATCAGCTCTTATTGCTGCGGTTTTTTGCCCGCCGCTGCCAGTCAGGGTATTCACTAACGTCGACTTACCGACACCAGAAGAGCCCACTACTGCCAGGGTGTTGCCGGCTTTACACCAGTGCTGCAAGGTACTGCTGCAACTGGCGTCGAGCGCATTAACCACCTCGACCAGCAGCATGGCGTCCAGCTGGTTAACCTGCTGCAAAAAGGCGTCAATATCGGCGCATAAGTCCATCTTAGTTAATACCAATAATGGCTCGGCACCGGCGTCGTGTGCCAGAGTCAGGTAACGCTCTATCCGGCTTAAGTTAAAGTCATGGTTTAACGAGCAGACAATTATCAGCGTATCGACGTTAGCCGCAATAAGTTGCTCGGCCAGCTGGCTGCCGGCCGCTTTGCGTTTGAACAACGACTTTCTTGTTAACAGCCGCATAAAACCGCCTGCGGCATCTAACAGCAGCCAATCGCCAATGGTTATCGGTGGCAGCATGGCGCTGGCATTTAAACGGCACGGGCCCTGCAGTGTTATCAGCTCATAGCCACTGCGGTGATGTGCCGTTACCCGGGCGATAATGCTGTGTTCAAATTCGGGCAAACTAAGTTGTTGTTGAAAAAAGGCCTGCCACCCCAGGTGTTGTAATGTTGAGGGTAAGTTCATGTCATTTCCTTCTGCCCACAGTAAAGCACTGCTTGCACAGTAAAAATGGGTAGGAGCTCTGAAATAAGGCTAAGGTAACCGTATTAAGCGGTTAGCAGAGTTCCCGGTCAGCAAACACCGGGCTAAGGCAGGTTAACGTATAAGGTAAAGCTTTAAGTTACGCCGCAGCCTTCGCCGGGTGGGTCATTACAACAATCATCACATTTTCCTTCTTAAGCTGAATAACGCAAAAAAGTATACCGATAGTAAACGGCAAAAGCCAATCTGGTTGCGCCGTATAAAGATGTTGTTTGTTTTCACATCTGTTTCACGGCGTAATCGTTACGCTTCGATGACTAAACCATTGAAGAGGTAACAGCATGTCACTATCTGCGTTAAGTAGCATTTTGCTGACCAACGTCAGTCACAGTTTCAGCCACCAAGGCCATCAGGTGCAGTTGTTTCAGCAGCTGAGCCTGAGCATTGATCAAGGCCAGTCTTATGCCATTACCGGGCCGTCGGGCTCGGGTAAGTCCAGTTTATTAATGCTGATGGCAGGGCTGGAGCAGCCAAGTTCCGGCCAGGTGGCCTATCTGCAACATGGCCGTAGCATGGCGCTGACCCAGCTGCGACAAGACATTGGCTTTGTGTTTCAGCAGTTTCATTTATTGCCGGAGCTTACCGCGCTGCACAATGTGGCTTTGCCGCTTAAACTACGCGGCGAAAAACAGGCCGAAGCCACCGCCAGCGCCTGGCTGGAAAAAGTTGGCCTGGGCCACAGGCTTAACCATAAACCACAGCAATTAAGTGGTGGCGAGCAGCAGCGGGCCGCCATTGCCAGAGCCTTAGTGTTTCAACCTAAGTTTATTTTCGCCGATGAACCCACCGGCAACCTGGATAGCAAAAGCGCCGCCGATGTAGCCGATTTGCTATTTAGTTGCTGCCGGCAAAATGGTGCGGCGCTGGTCATGGTAACCCATAGCGCGCCACTGGCCGTGCGGGCACGGCAAGTGCTGGCTTTTAATAATGGCAACTGTGCCTTGCTGGCGAAGACGCAGTCGGAGGTGCAGCATGCATGTTGAGAAGCTGCAACTGGCCTGGCATTGTTATCAGCAGCAAAAGCAGCACAGCAAAGCGCGCGTGCTGCGCTGGGTACAAGGCATACTGCTGCTGTTTATGGTTACGCTAAGCCAAACCAGCGCTAATATTCAGGCCTATCTGGGTCTTAACTTAGCTAACCTGCTGGGTGCCGACTTAGTGCTAAGCCAACCGCGTGCGCTGACAGCCAGCCAATATGCCGAGCTTAGCGCTATGGCAGAGCAAATTGTACTCACTGAAAACTTAACCACTACCCTAACCCACAACAGCCAATGGCAACGGGCAACGCTAAAAGCCGTAGCCGAAGATTACCCATTGCAGGGAGAGCTGCAAAGCGCCGCCTATGCCGGCGGGCCAGACAGCGCCAGCAGCCAGGGCCCTATGGTTGGTGAAATCTGGCTTGATTCGCGTTTACTGGCTGGCTTAGGGCTGCAGATTGGCGAACAACTGCACATTGGCGACCAGCAGCTGACTGTGGCGCGTGTGTTACTGCACGAGCCGGATCGGCTGATGGAAGGCCATAACGTGGAAATGCGCGCTCTGCTGCATCGCGCTGATCTGCAGCAGTTTCGTGCTGCCGACGATATTATTCAGCACCGCTATCTGGTCTCAGCTAATGCTCAGCAAATTGCCACTATTTTGCAGTGGCAAAAAAGCCAGTTACCGGCTGCGCAGCTGCACCATAAGCACGGTGCCCACCCGTTAGCCCTGTTTTGGCAACGCACCGAGAATTTTATTGGCTTAGCCTCGGTATTATTATTTTTTATGGCAGCCATCGCCATGCAACAACTTAGCCGGGCCCAACTGCAGCAACAGCAATTATTCAGTGCAGTGTGCCTGAGCCTGGGCGCAACAAAACAAACCGTGTTGCTGATTGCTGTACTTAACTGGCTATTCGGCTTTTTATCCTTGTTGCCGCCGGTACTGGCGCTGTCCGCACTGTGTCACTGGTTGTTGCTGCAATGGCTTAAACTGCATGCCTTTGCCGGGCAAGAGCTGGCCGGCAGCGTTACCGCCCTGACCTGGCAGCCCGACATAGTATTGGCCGTAACAGCCGTTGTCGCCGGTGCGACGATTTTTTTTGTGTTCAACCTACCGCTGTGGCTGGCGCTGTGGCAATGCTCAGTACGACAGTTAATTCAGCCACAGCAGCAGCGCATCAGTAGCGCTATAGTACTTGGCTGCGCTTTGCTGGTACTGGCCGCCGTGGCGTTATATTACTCCGATAATGCCCTGCTGAGCGCCATGCTGCTTGGCGCCATGGCAATAAGCATAACGCTGCTGTTAGCGCTGAGCTGGCTGGTTCTGTCGCTTGGCGAAAAACTTAGCCAGCCGTTTTCCGGTTTGCTGCCATTTGCGCTCTATATGATGAAACAGCGCCTGCTGAGTAAAACCACGCAAGTTTTAGGCATAGGGCTGGCGGCCTTTTTGTTGCTGTTTACCTTAATGCTGCTAAAAGATTTAGGCGACAGTATGACCGCCCATCAACGGGCGCATGATGGCAATTTATTGGTGTCGCAGGCAAGTGCCACGCAAATGGCCGCGCTTGAGTTATGGGCCGCGCAGCATGCCATTGCGATACGCCAGCACAAACCCTTTATGTACGCCCAGCTTACCCATGTCAACGGCGGCCTGCTGTCTGATGTCATACAAAAACCCAGTGACAGTCTGGCGACCTTCAGCCGTCCGGTACGGTTGCATTGGAGCGCTGCAATACCCGGCAATAACCGGCTGGTTAGCGGCCAATGGTGGCAAAGCTCAGCTGATAACTGGCAACAACTGTCGGTTGAGCAGGAAGTGATGACCGACCTGGGCCTGCAGCTGGGCGACAAGTTAGGCCTGGTTATTGCCGGGCACTATGTCGAGTTCAGCATAACCGCCACACATGCCTATAAAAGCGGCGCCGGCGCCATTACCTTCTGGCTGCAAATGCCGCCTGCTGCACTGGCACATATCAGCGCGCCGCATTACGCCATGGCCAGCCTGGAATTACAGCCACAGCAGTTTGCCCTGCTTGGCGAGCTTTGGCAGCAACACCCAACGCTGCGCATGGTATCGCTGCAGGAGCTGACGCAACGCTTTGACAGCAGCCTGGCTATGGTTACCCAGCTTATCAGTGCTTTTGCCGGCTTAATTACGCTGCTTGCCAGCATTGTTATCGTGTCTTCGGTGCAGGCTGTTGAAGCACAGGAGCAGAAAAAGAACAGCATTATTCTCAGTTTCGGCCTGTCAAAACGCACCTGTCTGTTGCTCAATAGCATCGAGTGGCTGGTAACCGGCGCAGTTACCGCCGCTGGCGCCATTGTCGCTACCTGGCTGGCCGGTTTGCTGATTTATCAATCGCAGTTCGCTTTACCTTATCAGCCTGATTTTGGCTGGCTACTGGCTACAGTGGCCATCATCTTATCGCTGGTGACGGCACTGGGAATTTTGCTAAGTAAACGCAGTCTGTCTGGCTCGGTGCGCCAGCTGCTGGCGGAGTAGAACCCATGGCACAAAAACAGCAGCGTCATTTTTCAGCAGGCCTTTTCACATTCGTTTCACAGCGGCTTTGCCATGCTAGCAGCGCAACCCCATGAATAAGGAGCACACCATGAAACAACCGACACACTATATTCTGCTTGTAGTTAGCCTGCTTAGCGCCTTGCTTGGTGCGCTGGCCAATCGCCCGGCCTTCGCCGCCACGCCGGACAGCAAAAGCATTGTTATGGTACTCAGTGGCTATGGCCAGCCAGATCAGCAAACACCGGGCTATGAGTTTGATGAATTTGCCAAAGCCTATCTGGTATTTCAGGCACATGGTATCAGGGTGGATATTGCCAGCCCGCAAGGCGGCAAAATAGAGGCTGATAAATACGATCCTGCCAAAAGCTATAACCAGCAAGTGCTGAACGATGCGGCGATTATGGCTAAGTTACACCATAGCCTTAGCACAGCGCAGCTGAAGGCCAGCAACTACAAGGGTATTTTTATTGTTGGCGGCAAAGGTGCCATGTTCGATCTGCCCAAAGACCCGGCTCTGCAGCAGCTGATCGCTGACATCTATCAGCAGCAGGGCGCCGTGGCTGCGGTATGCCATGGCCCGGCGGCGCTGGTTAACGTTAAATTAGCCGACGGCAGCTATCTGGTGGCCAATAAAGTAGTAAACGGCTTTAGCAACGACGAAGAGCACTTGTTTGGTAAAAAATGGCTGGCCGACTTTGACTTTATGCTGCAGGACAAGCTGATTGAACGCGGCGGCCGCTTTGAGCACAGCCCGCTGATGCTAAGCCATGTCGCAGTAGATAACCGGCTGTTCACCGGCCAGAACCCGGCGTCTACCGTTGCCGTAGCCCGCGAGCTGGTAAAAGCGCTTGGCATCAAGCCGCTGCCGATGGCACCGTACAAAGATGATGCGACTCTGGCGCTGGTGGCCAGCTGGCTAAACGGCAACATCACTGCAGCGCAGCTGCTAGCGGCCGATGCCGCGCAGTATCAGCTTGAATTACTCGGCATGTACGGGTATTACTATCGTCATAGTGCCGGTACTGCACAGGCGCTACAACAGGCGCTGGTATTGATGCAAGCCGGCCAGAGCGCCATTAATAACCCGGCGCTGGATATGGCTGTTGCGCAAACGCAGCTTAAACTGGGTGACAAGACCGCTGCACGGGCCACCCTGCAGCAGATTTTAGCCACTAAGCCCGATTTTGCTGCTGCAACAGCATTGCTGGCGACGTTATAGCCTTAAACTGTATGAACTGGATTAAGTAATGAACAAGCCCGCTGCCCTGCAGGTACTGCTGATCGAAGATGAGCTGAGCATTGCGAAAAATATCGCCGGCTATATGGAGCAAAAAGGCCATATTTTTGATTTTGCCACTAACGGCAAGCACGGGCTGGCCTTAGCACTGCAACAGTATTACGACCTGATCATTCTGGATCTGAACCTGCCGGGCATGGATGGCCTGCAGTTATGCACACAGTTACGCCAACAGGCAGAGCGGCATATTCCGCTACTGATGCTGACCGCCAGAGACAGCATTGAAGATAAAGTCAGCGGCTTTCAGGTTGGTACAGACGATTACCTGACCAAACCCTTTTCATTGCAGGAGCTGGAAGTGCGTTGCCTGGCATTGTCACGCCGCCATCTGTTACAACTGCAGCACACGATAAATCTGGGGCCGTTAGTGCTGGATAAACAGCGCAGAATAGCCAAACGCGATGGCCAGCAACTGGCACTCAATGCGATGGGTTATAACATTCTGCTGCGCCTGGCAGAAGCCTACCCGCAGGTGGTCAGCCGCAGCGAGCTAAGCCAGCATTTGTGGCGTGATGAACCGACCGAATCTGACGCGCTGCGCTCGCATATTTATCAGCTGCGCACCGTGCTGGATAAGCCTTTTGCTTATCCGCTGTTAAAAACGGTATTTGGCGTCGGTTTTACGCTGGAGATAGCCGCCACATGAGCGCGCAGCAGCACAACAACACCAGGTTTCGCAGTTTAAGCCGCCGTATGGTCGTGCAGTTTTGCCTGTTCACCCTGGTCATATCGGCGGTGTATGGCTTTATTTCCTTTGTGCTGATGTACACGCTGGAAGACAGTTTTATCGAACAACAGTTACAGCAGGAAGCGGCCTACCTCAGCGCGCAGCAGCAGGCCAACGGCCAGTGGCCACAACCCGCGCGCAGCAACCTGCAACTGCACTTTAGCCGCAGCACCCTGCCGGATGAAATACGCGCCCGGGCCGAAGCCGAGCCACAGCGTACAGAGTTTTCCGGCCAACAAGGCCGGCATTATCATTTGCACACGGTTAGCACACAGCCAGAGGTGTTGCTGCTGGCCGAAGTCAGCCAGCAGTTACTGGTGCGGCCTATTCGTGGCGGTGTACTGCAGTTTCTGGTTATCAGCGCCTTGATCGTCAGCTGTATTGCCTGCCTTATCGCCTGGTTTGTCAGCCGCAAAACTACCCGGCCACTAAAACAGCTGGCAGCACTGGTTGATAGTGTGCCGTCACAGCAGCTGCCGCAGCAATTTTCTAAACATTTTGCCAGCCAGTTTGCCAACCAATTTGCCAACGATGAAGTGGGCATTTTAGCCCGCACACTACAGCAGAGCCTGACTGGCATTGCCCGCGCACTTCAGCGCGAAAAAAGCTTTACCGCAGATGTCAGCCACGAGCTGCGCACCCCGCTGGCCGTGATTAAAAACGCGGTAGAGCTATGGCAAAGCCAACAAAGCGGCAGTAAACCGGCCGCCCAGCTGCAGACAGAGCCTGGCTGCGAACAGCAGTTAATGACACGAATTTATGACGCCGCAATGCAAATGGAAAAAACCGTGCAAACCCTGCTGATTCTGGCCAGAGAAGAACATACCGCCGCTAAACACAGCAGCACGGCACTGATGCCGCTGCTCGAGCGGGCCATTTTGGATAACAGCCTACTGCTACACGGCAAGCCGGTAACAGTGCAGCTGTGTGACAGTTGCCAGGTTAGCATTAACGCCAATGCCGACATGCTAAAAGTGCTGCTGGATAATCTGTTGAGTAATGCCTTTAAATACACCGAAGCCGGCGAGGTCTGCATTGCCTTTAGTGATAACTGCCTGCAGATCCGCGACACCGGCCCTGGCATAGCAGCCGATATTTACCCGCATATTACCGAGGCAGGGGTAAAAGGCCGGCACAGTACCGGCTTTGGTTTTGGCTTAGCCATCGTCAAACGATTATGTGAACATCAGGGCTGGCAGATGAGCGTAAGCAGTGATCAGGGCACGACGGTCAGCGTTTGTTTTGCCACATAACGATAGTCTGAAAAGGTGTCGGTTGAGACTTCATCAATTTGTGTCAAAAAGGCAAAGGTGCCTTTCATCTTCATCTGCTGCTGTTGTGGCAGTATTGCATTGTCGATTTTAGTAAAGCGCAGCGTCAGGTTAAATTCGCTGATATTGGCACTAAACAGCGGCGAAAAGTCTGCCGTGTTGCTAATTTCAATGCTGTCGATATAGTGCTGTGCTTTATTAAAGCGCAGCGAGCCTTGCAGTTTTTTGCTGACATCCTCTCCCAGCTGACTTAAATACACCTGAAAACTGGCCTGCAGATACTGCGGGCTGTCAAACGTCAGCTGCAAGCTCTCCAGTTGAATAAGCTCACTTAGCCTGACAGAAAAATTCTGTTGCCCGGCTTTTTTAGCCTGCTGTTGTTTTGCCGCAGCAAACTTGCGCTGCTGCTTATTATCTGGCTCCCGGCCGTTAATGCTGAGCAACTGCCATTGGCTGTCTGCTGCTTTTGCCGGGTCAAACAGCTCGATACTGCGGCTGATATCGCCCTCTTCGTTTTCATAGCGATCAATTCGATAAGCCCAGTCCCGCCGCGATCGTTGCTCAAACTGGCTAATTGCAGCGGCAATAGTGCGTTGCAAATCGGCAGCTGCTGTAGGCTGCACATCAACCGCCGCATGCTCTGTGCCACTGATATCTGCTGCCTGCAGCTGCGCCGCCAAGCCAATGCCAAGCAACAACCGGTAATATTTTTTAGCCATACTATGCCTTATTGATAAACCAAACAGGCACTCAACATAATGCAGGGCTTGTGAAACCGGCGTGAAATCAACGTTGAAGCGACTTGCCCAAAGCGTGGACAAGACGCTCTACTCAGCCTGATATTGGTATAATGGTTACGGCGTTAAATAATCCAGCGTATTCACCATATCGATTTAAGACTGCGGCGAATAAATTCTCTGAGCATAGCGGTATGGGCAGAGCCCATTAAAATCAGTACCCGATCATTTTCCGTCATCGGGATGCGGTTTAAATTGGGCAAGTAATATAGCAATGTCTTTAACCGGCTTTGTCTTAATCCGCAACACACTATCGGTTGCACTACTGCGACCAACTAGGCACAGCGCCAGTTACTTCAGGCTGAAAGCATCAGCCTGTCACGAAAATCTTTACACAGCATATAAAATCGACACAGCGGGTAAATCAGAATTAGCAGTAAAGTAATCAAATCGCCGGTATCGCGATTGTCGTAATAGTAATCTGACGGCCGTTGCAACGTTGGGACCTCACCAGCTATCTTGATGATTTCTGCGTTAAATTTATCTTCAGACAGGTCGCTAAATTGCTGAGCAGCATTTAGCGAATAAATGAAATAGGCACCCGACTTAGTTTTACCATAAACGGTATTGTCAGTTACGCCCACTGACACTATGTCACTAACTAATACCTCACCACCATTTTTCTCTGGCCACAAGTTCCAGCTATCAGTATCATCGATAGCCCCCAGAGTCAGTTGTCCCACAACAGGCAGCGACCAGTAATCTGTTAACGGCGGATCGACGTTTCTAATCAGCTCACAGACGAAAATATTTGCAATGATTGCCAACAAAAAGTATGGACCCAGCTTAATTGGCAACCAAAAAAACTGCCCGACAGAAACCTTGCTTTTGCTGACAAAAAGGCTCAACACTTTAGCTAGCAACAGCAGTACAACGCCTGCAACAGTAGCCAGAAAAACGTAGCCTATTCCTACGAAAATTAATTGAAATAATGATCCCAAGTTTGATTCCTGACTAGATAGTATCCTGGCATTGATTTGATAATGTCAGCCACTGCACTATTAGGTCCGCAGTTAGTCATGGCACATAAGCCACAAAATCGGTAACACCAACATCATGACCAAGCTGGTGCAATAGCGTGCTGAGCTGGCCGCGGTGATGGGTTTGGTGGTTAAACATATGCGCAACCGCTACCCAGGTCGGATGTTCGCGTTGCTGACCTTGCGAATTGCTGTAGCGCATAGTGCCGGCTAGCTGCGTATCGGTTAGCTCGTCGGCAAAGCGGCGAATGACCTCATCGGTTGCGATTCTTTGCGCACTAAGCGCAGTAAAATCAGCATACAGTTCATCGCGTAGTGAACTAAAGCGCTGCACCAGTTCCGCCTGTTGCAACGATGCCATGGCAGGAAAGGCATGGGCAAAGCGCCCCAGCCAGATGCGGTCGGCCAGCAGAATATGATTAAGTGTGGCGTGCACTGAGCCAAAAAACGCGCCGAGATCTTTTTTGCGCTCGTCTTCAGTTAAAGTGGCCACCAGCTGATATAACCGGGCGTTAAACTCACGGTTATATTTGGCAAAGCCCTGCATTTGCTGTTGATGTGCGGTCATGTACTCTCCTGTGCCAGATACGGATTTAATGCTGGTTCAACTGCAGCAAATCCCACTTATTACCGTATAAATCCTCAAAGACGGCCACAGTGGCGTAACTTTCCTCTCTGGGCTGTTCGTTAAACTTAACCCCTTTGGCCTGCATGGCGTGATAGTCGCGCCAAAAATCGTTAGTGTGTAAAAACAAGAATACCCTGCCGCCGCTTTGGTTACCCACTGCAGCTTGCTGCTGCGCATTGCTGGCTTTGGCTAGCAGTAAATGGCTGCCATTGCTGTTGGGCGGTGCAATTTCAACCCAGCGTTTACCGCCACCTAAGTCGGTATCGGCTACCAGCGTAAACTGCAGTTTAGTGGTATAAAACGCAATGGCGTCGTCGTAATCGGCCACCAACAGCGCGATATTGCCGATTTTTTGTTGTACTGGTTGTTGCTCCGCTTGTTGAAAAGACTCAGACATCTGTTTGCTACCGTTTAGTGGGGATAACCGATTCTACAACAAATGTTACGCCGAAGAACCGCACTTCAGCCAGGTAGACCGATTAAGAGGCGTTAGAGCATGCCGGCTGAACTGAGTTAACGTACAGAGGTTATTACCTACCAAGACCAGAAGCAATTGTAAAAGAATGTAAGACCAATGAATCTTTTAAGTTAACTCCACTCTTACATGCAGGCCTGTATGTAACAGGACGCAGTTAAACTTAGCGATATTCGGCATACAAACTCGAGGTCATTAACATGAAAAAACGTAGCACTCTCTTTCTGGTTGCGGTTATAACTAGCAGCCTTTCGGCTTGCATAACCTATAAAGTACCGAAATATCAAAGCTCTGCAGATACATTGCTGTACTTGCAACAATTAAAACTAAACCCGGTAGCTGTGACCGCAGTCAGCCGGCCAGCTGGTGTTACAGACCACCTGCAATGCCAAACTCAGGGCCAGGTTAAAGCCGCTGGCGGTTACGCTTACTATGTTGACACAGCTTTGCGCTCCGAGCTGGCTAAAGCTAACTTGCTAGACGACAACGCAGCAGTACAATTAACCGGAATTTTGCATAACGTTACCTTTAATTCCTGGAAAAATAGCTGGCAACTCGCATTGGAACTGACGTCTTCAAATGGGCATAAATTAAACACTCAAACAACTTTTCGTGGCGAAGCCGTGAGCCTGGAAGAGGAAACCAGCTGTCGTCTGGTTGCACAATCTATGTCGGCAGCTGTGCAGCAGCTATTGCAACAAACACTCACCAGTGACGACTTTGTCGCGTTGCTGCAACCTATACCATAACTGCGACTAGGGGCTTGAATTTTGCTCCAATGCAAAGCCCCTTTACCGCTGACATAAACGCCCGGCTAATTTGGCGAACGCCAGTATTAGCCGGCACCAGCGTTAAAGCCTTCGACACCGGAGAACCGCACGCCGGACAAATAGGCCATTTCCCGGTTCCAGGTAGCTAAGTCTTGCTGGTTAAACTTACTTAGCGCGTCATGGCCACAGGCGCGCGCCATTACCTGCATTAGCTCTACTGAGGCGCGAAAGAAATTATTCAGCCGCTTGGCAGAGGCATCGACATCAAGCCGCTGGCGCAGTTCAGGCCTTTGTGTGGCAATACCGGCCGGGCAATTGTTGCTGTTGCACATTCTGGCGCCAACACAGCCAATGGCTTGCATCGCGCTGTTTGATAGCGCTATGCCATCGGCACCCAGCGCCATGGCTTTAACAAAATCGATTGGCACCCGCAGCCCACCGGTGATAATCAGCGTAACCCGGCCGCTGGCTTTTTGCGCATCCAGATAGCGGCGGGCACGAGCCAACGCCGGTATAGTTGGCATGCTGATATGATCGCGAAACATTTCAGGTGCCGCGCCGGTGCCGCCGCCCCGGCCATCCAAAATGATATAGTCGGCACCGGCATCCAGAGCGAACTGAATATCACGTTCAATATGATTAGCGCTAAGTTTAAAGCCAACCGGTATACCGCCGCTGATTTCACGCACCCGAGCGGCAAAACGGGCAAAATCACTGACGCTGGACAGATCCTTGAACGTTGGCGGTGATATCGCTGCCGTGCCCTCTGGGATGCCTCTGACAAGAGAAATTTTGCCTTTGTTTTTAATGCCGGGTAAGTGGCCGCCAGTGCCGGTTTTGGCGCCCTGCCCCCCTTTAAAATGGAAGCTTTGTACCCGGGCTAGCAACTCTTCCCGATAGCCAAATTGCGCGCTGGCCAGCTCATAAAAATAGCGCGAGTTCTCGGCCTGCTCTTCTGGCAACATGCCGCCCTCGCCTGAGCAAATACCGGTACCGGCTAGCTCAGCGCCGCGCGCCAGCGCAATTTTGGCCTCTTCGGATAACGAGCCAAAGCTCATATCGGAGACAAATAACGGTATCTTAAGCAGCAGCGGCTTTTTCGCTTCGGGGCCAATCACCAGCTCAGTTGCCACCGGGATATCTTCCATCAGCGGCTTGGTGGCCATTTGCGCTACCATAATTTGCAAATCGTCCCACTGCGGTAACTTATGCCTGGGCACGCCCATCGATGTCATCGGCCCATGATGACCAAACTTAGACAAACCGTCGCGCGCCAGTTGATGAATAAATTCCACCGTCGGCTCTTCAGCTGTGGCTTTAGCTAGCGGCGCGCCGGATGCCGATGTTGTTGACGTTGTTGCTGATAACCCCGGGCCTTCCGTGCCCACCTGTTCAGCGCCAAACTGTTTGTGCGTGCCGTCACAATACGGCGCATTCGCCGTATGTTTGCAACGACACAAAAATGCATCGCCGGTCTCGTCGGCTACAAAAGCTTTGGGTTTAAAACCGGATCCGGCATGCGAGCCGTCACAAAACGGCTGGCTTTTAGAGCGGCCGCACACGCAAAAGTAGTATTCTGAACCTTTGGTTAAGCTGACTTTTATCGGTTTGTTATCTGCGATAATCGGTTTTGTCATGGTCAGGCTCCGGCTAGTGCTGTAGTAGGCAACTATAGCGCTAATGCTGTTAAAGCCGCCAATTAATGCCGCATGAAGTTTAACCTAATACCGCCCCTACAGGCGAACCGGCGCCGCCAGACAGCCTGGTTATCAGACTGCGGTACAGACACTGCAAAGCGGATCTTTATTTAAGTTAAACTGGCGCCACTGGCTGCTTAAGCCATCAAATAGCTGCAATTTGCCATATAGCGGCGTGCCGACAGCGGCCAGTATTTTTACCGCTTCCAGCGCCTGCATGCTGCCAATGATGCCAACCACCGGGCTTAAAATACCCGCTTCCATACAAGTCAGTTGTTGCTCGCCAAACAGCTGGCTTAAACAGTGATAACAAGCCTCGTCGCCCTGCATACTAAAGCTGGCTACCTGGCCCTCAAAGCGGATAGCCGCGCCTGACACCAACGGCACCTTGGCGTTAACGCAGGCAGCGTTTATGGTATTGCGGGTGTTTAGGTTGTCGGTGCAATCGAGCACCAGTGAATATTGTGGCACCAACTGCGCTAAGTCGTCCGCAGTTAAGCGCTGCTGCAGGGTATTTATCGCAATCTCAGAATTAAGCTGGCGTAAGCTTACTGCAGCCTGCCCGGCCTTACTTTGGCCAATATCGGCTTCACGGTACAATATTTGCCGCTGTAAATTACTGCGGTCAATAGTGTCATCATCAACCAGCGTTATGCTGCCGACGCCACTGGCCACCAGATAAGGGGCCGCCGCGCAGCCCAGGCCGCCCATGCCAATCAGCAGCACCTTGCTTGCCAGCAAGGCTTCCTGGCCGCGAAAATCCAACGCTGGCAGCATCAGTTGCCGGCTGTAGCGCATAGCCTGCATCTGGCTGAGGTGTTTTGTCATCAGTGTCCTACCCACTTATTCTGGCTTTAATCGCTGCGCCAGTTTATGTAAGTTGGTTAATTTCAGCAAATTAACTCAGTGCGGCCCCGTTAACTTGTAGTAAACCATCGCGAAGATAAACGCAGCTACTTTTTGAGCAAACGCCCGCCAAACAGAAACTAAAAATAAACAAATACTACCCTATTTATACAAGTTATTTTATATTGCTGGCGATAATTGAAGGATGAACCAGATGACAATATCAAGGACAGAACTGCGCGAACGCTTTGCTCAATTGGCACAAAATGCTGAATACCAACTCAGTGTGTCGCCGCAAAGTTACAAACAAAAAGTTTTGTGGCTAGGTGTATTAGGTTATGCCGTTATTGGTGTGTTGTTTATGCTGATACTGGGTGCTATTGGCGGCTCAGTCTGGCTGGCGACGCTTGGCACTGTGATGCTGATTATGCTGATCAAAAGCAAACTTATTTTGCTGTTACTGGCCGTTATCTGGTTTTTGTTTAAAGCAGTATGGGTAAAGCTTAGCGCGCCCCAGGGTTATGAGCTTAGCAAGGCCGACTTTCCTGCACTCTGGCAAGAGGTGACGTCACTGCAAAAAACCTTAGCGACGCCGCTGATTCATCGGATAGTGTTACAGCCCGAAATGAATGCCGCTATCGCCCAAACCCCCAGACTGGGGTTATTTGGCTGGCATAAAAATACCCTGGTGGTCGGGCTGGAGTTATTATTGGCATTGTCGCCAGATGAAGGCAAAGCTGTACTGGCACATGAAATGGGCCATTTAAGTGGCTCACATGCCAAATTTAGTGGCTGGGTGTACCGCATACGCCAGAGCTGGCAACGTATTGATGACGCTTTGCAACAGCAGCAAAGCATGATAACGACGCCACTGCGGCGCTTCTTTTCCTGGTACGCATTAACCTTTAGCGGCTATACCTTTGCACTGGCACGATACAACGAATATGAAGCCGATAAAATAAGTGCCGAGATTGTTGGCGCACAAGCTACCGCCAGCGCGTTATGTCACAGCCGTTTGCTCAATCAGGCGCTGCAGCAAGAATTCTGGTGCAGGCTGTGGAGCCAGGCCGACAGCGAACAGGCTCCGCCGGCGGATGCTTATCAACAACTGGCAGCCTTTATACAACAGCGCCGACAACAAGCCCAGTCAGAAGAGTTAACCGAGGCGCTGGCAGAAGCGGCCGACGCAGATGACACCCATCCAAGCCTACGTCAACGCCTACAGGCGCTGGGGTTAGACCAGGCAGTACTGCTAAGTACAAACGCCACAGCGGCAGAGCGATATTTAGGTAATCAACTGCCGCTTTTATTGCAGTATTACAATGAACAATGGCAACAGGCTGTGACCGAGAGCTGGCAGCAACAGTATGCAGCACACCAGCAAGCCGCGGCTGATCTGGCAGCCCTTAGCCAGACAGACAGTACAGCTTTTAGCCTGGAGCAAGCTTTGGTTTGGCTTAATTCAACAAACGAATTTCCTGAAAACAGCTCGGCGCGCAGCACACTTCAGTTACTGCAACAACGATTTAATGATAATCCTGATCTGGCCTTTGTATTCGCCTGTCAAATTAAAGCTACCGATCCCAATCAGGCAGAGCGCTTGTTTGTACAGGTCAGCAATAGCTTTGACTGGCGTGAAGCGGCATTGCAACAGTTGCTGCAGATGGCCCAGCAACAGCAAAACGCTGACGCAAAACAGCACTGGCAAACCACGCTGGATAACCACTATGACCACTGCGAAACGCTGGCCAACCGATGGCATAACCTGAGCGCACAGGATTTGGTACAGGCTCCTCAACTCAGTGCAAAAGAACTGGGGTTACTACAACTTAGCTTAAGCAAAGTACCGGCATTAAAAAGCGCCGTTTTAGCCAAACGTAAACTGCCGCCAGAACTGAGTGAGCCGTCATATATTTTGTATATTACAGCTCGTTGGTATCGCAGTAATGGCGACAGTCTGATGCAAAAAGTGGCCGACAAGCTGGGCGGGCAGTTCCCAGTATTTGTTATTAATAAAGACTTTGTTCACAAAGACTTACGCAACAAAGTTAAGAGCGTCGGTCAGCAGGTATATAACGCAGACTAGAGCATTACCCGGCAAAACCTGACGCCGCCGCAATAACAAGTCACTGAGCTGCAGCCTAACGCAGTTCGGTGACCAGTTGATAACCAAGGCCCCAGTTATCGGTGCTGACTTCGTCTATTACCACAAAGGTGGTGGCCGGATTCTTACCCAACACGTCAACCAGCAACTGGGTGGTGCCCTGTACCAGCTGACGCTTTTGCTCTGTGGTTACCCCTTCGTCGGTTATTTTGATATTAACGTACGGCATAATTGACTCCTAATCAGTATTTATAAATGGGTTGTCGGCGTACAGCTTAGCGACAATACGCCACTGGCCCTGCTCTTTTAGCAGGCTGAGATAATCGATAAAGTGCCGGCCCAGCAAGGGGCAGGCAACCTTTGCCAGCGCCTGTTCGCCGGTCTGTTCAATTGACAGGATTTGATACGCAAAAGCATGCCCCAGCGCCGCCGGTACCGGCCGGTTTGCTACCAGATCCAGCCATTGCTGCTTGCTGCGGCGCACGCCGGGGGCGTATAGCTGTGCGGCATCATCAAATATGCTGCTTAGCAGCGCTGTATCAGCGCGATGCAAACCGTCAAAGTAATGCCCAAGCAGCGTACTAATGGCCGCCAGCTCGGCTTGGTACGCAATAGCCGCCATCAGCTTGCCTGCCGCTCTGCCGCCACCGCCGCCTGATAGGCTGGTAACGCCCGCACCTTGTCAATCATCGCCTGAGCACGCGGGCCTATATCGATAGTGACCGGAAAATACTGGCCCCAACCGGCGTACACTGCCAGCAGAATATCCGCCACAGAATAGTATTGCCCACCGAGATAAGGCTGGCTTTGCAGCCGGTTTTCCACTAACTGCCACAGCTTGCTGATGTGATCTGCCGCCGCTTGCAACAGTTGCTGCTTAACAGCACCGTCTGCCAGTTGGTTGTTAATAAAAAACAGCTTGCTGTATGCCGGGTGCACGGTGGCATTGGCAAACATCAGTTGTTGGATCGCCTGCTGACGCGCCATTGCTTCGCCCGGCATTAAATCGTTGGCGTGTTTATCCAGCAAATACAACATAATGGCTGCGCCTTCGGTCAGCACAGTGCCGTCAACCTCTAAAGCCGGTACTGCACCGACGGCATTGAGCTGTTGATAATTGGCCACACTGGCCTTGTTAAACAGCTCAAATGGCTGCCCCAGCTCGCGTAACACTACCTGCACCGCTAACGAACAGGCACCTGGAGAAAAATACAATTTATACATAATGAATTCCTATAGTTAAGTTGCCAAAAGCATCGGAGCAACGTCACTATAGCGCTGCCAATTACATTGATATATAGCTATAATCGAACAACTTTATTTCCACCAAGGAAACAATATGGATAAATTAAGAGCCATGCAGCTGTTTGTGCGGGTGGCAGAACTGGGCAGTTTTAGCCAGGTGGCGGAGCAAAATGGCTGCAGTAAATCGATGCTAAGCAAGCAGATCACCGCATTGGAAACCGCACTGGGTAGCCGATTGTTGCAACGCTCTACCCGCAGGCTGCAGCTGACACAAATCGGTAGCGATTACTTGCAGCACTGTCGTGAGATCTTGCGCCAGATTGCGGACAGTGAAGCCCGGATCCAACAACAGCAGCAAATACCGCAGGGCAAACTGAGAATTAATGCTGCTATGGCACTGGGCCTGACCGCACTGGCACCGGCCTTTGCCGAATTTATGCGGCGCTATCCGCGCATTGAACTGGATATACAGCTAAGCGACGAAGCGCAGGATCTGCTGCAGCACAATTTTGATTTGGGCTTACGTGTCGCCAGCCAGGCATTTGACTCGGCCTATGTCGGCCAAACCATAACCCAGTTTAGCTACAGCATCTGTGCCTCGCCGCAGTATTTGCGCCAGCACGGCCCTATCAATCGCCCTGAGGATTTACTGCAGCATCAATGTTTTGAGTACAGTTATTTTCGGCATAAACATATCTGGCCGGTAGGGCAAGACGGCGTACCGATTAGCGGCCAGCTAAAAGCTAATAATTCGGTGTTCTTGTTGCAGATGATTAAACAAGGCATGGGGGTGGGCTTTATTCCGCGCTTTATCAGCCATCAGGCACTGCAAGATGGCGAGGTGGTTGAGGTGCTGGCGAACGAGCACAAGCCGAACATGACACTGTATGCCTTGTATCCGGTGCGGCAATTTACCCCGCCCCGCTTAACGCTGTTAATTGAATTTTTGCAATCCTGGTTTAGCCGGCATCCGTATCTATAATCGCTTTGGGCGCGCTAAAGGCTTTGCTGTAAAAACCGGATGGGTCAAAACAACATACCCGTCGCTTGCCTTCTGCCAGCATATTACAGGCATCACGTACCCGCTTTGCTCTGGTTTTGGCCTGTTTGGCAGAGGTGATCCAGTGGATCCAGTCCAGCCGGGCAATAGTGGTAGTGTCATGCCAGACGACACTGGCTGCTGTTGAGGCGGCCAGCGCTTGTTGCAAATCGGCTGGCACTGCTGGTTCCGGCTCTTGCTGCAACGCCTGAATATCAAACCGGGCCACACTGCCAATACTGGCGTTTGCTTCGCCCAGCAAAGTATCACTTAACGCTAACCAATGGCTTAGCTGGCCGTCCGGTTCCAATGTAGCCTGAAAGGCGACACCATTAATATGGCCGCTTATAGAGGTTCTGCCCCGTCTGGGCAGCTTTTCACTGGCCTCTTTGGGCAGCACGACAAAAGCCAGCAACTGCCGCTCATCTTTTTGCGCTGCACCGAGCACAGTGGTGACAAATTCAGAGTAGGTATCAGTCACTGTCATGCCAATCTGGTTCCTTATTGTGGTTGCTTAGCTGTTGGGCGTTGTTGCTGCAGCAGCCAATTGTACAAATCGTCGCCGGCGTAAATCTGACGCCAGGCATCGTGTGCAGCCTGTTCCAGCATACTAAAACGCAGCGTGTCATGGCCAAGCTGATGCAAGGTTTCAATACCGGGGTAAAAGTAGTTTTTGTTCACGGCCGAATCACGCCCGGCGGCAAATACCCACAGCGGTGTTTTAGCCTGTGCAATAGGCGGCATTAAATCCGGATGGCCCCAGCCGACAACAGGAGCAACGGCAGCGAATAACTGCGGATGCTTACTGGCCATAAACCAGCTGCCAAAACCACCATAGCTGATGCCGGTTAAATATAACCGGCTGGCGTCGATGTGGTAACTCGCCTGCACCTTTTGCAGTAGCGCCAGCAGATCCTGCTCGGCAAGCTGCCAACCGTCGGGCAATAGCGGCGCGACTTTGCTCATATCACTGACTGCCGTTGCAGGCACTATAGCCTGGTCCGATGTAAACATCTGCGGCCGTGCTGGCACGCCATCAACTAAGCGATTGGGGATATCAGCACGCGAGCGATTAGCAATATAAGGCACCTGCCCCATGTTAAACATATGCAGCTGCGGCACCACGATAATAAATGGCAAATCACGTTTTTGCACCCAGGCTTCATACAGCGGGCCATGCATTAACGTATAGTCCAGCTCATCCAGGCCGTTACCGCGCTCGCCATTACCATGTAAAAACAGCATTAGCGGCCATTTTTTTGCGCTGTTTTGCTGGTAGCCAGCCGGTAAATAAACAAAATACTGCCGTGTTAACTGGTCAATACTGCTTTGATAATTAAGCCGTAACAGCTGGGCAGCACTGTTTGCCTGTGGCGCTGTCGCCGCACGGCTTTCATAAACGCCCAGCGCCATGACTACTATTACGACTATAACTGCGGCGAACGGCTGTTTCATCACTACTCCATGGCTAAAGGTGTTTGGCCTAATGTATCACTGGCTAAACATTTGTGCCGCCCGTTTTGCCATCTCTTGTTCCAGAACAGCGACATGGTGATGCTGGCACCCGCTATGTTTCCCTGTTTTGGTGCAAAATAAAGGTTAAGTTATCGTTGCATACGTATTCATCTTGTGTCAATGCACCAACTTGGCCATAACAATGTAGTTCTGGGCTGTTTTATGGCAGAACAACCGGGGTCTGTTTGGTATCACTTGTCGCGTTTGCAGACATATGAGGTAGCAAGGCGGGAACGCTCGTAGCACGGCATAAGGTGCGCTGGTACAACGACAGATCGGAAATAAACCTTTTATTTTCAGGTACCATTATGCTTACAACCGCTAAATTAGCGCTGCACACGGCCTTACGTCACTGCGTTACTGCCTTATCCGCACTGACCTTTTCGCTGGCTATCTCTGCCAACGAGCTGCCACAAATTCCAGCAGCGCAAGTCAATAACACTCTGTATCAGGCATTTTACTGGGACGCTTACCCAGGCTTATGGGCAGATTTGCCTGCCATGGCCACACCGCTGGCCGAGCGTGGTATTACGTCTATCTGGCTACCGCCACCGGCAAAAGGCATGAGCGGTACTAACAGTGTCGGTTACGATGTGTATGATTTTTGGGATCTGGGTGAGTTTGCTCAGAAAGGCACCACCGCCACCCGTTATGGCAACCGTCAACAGTTGCAACAGGCACTGAGCGCGCTTGAGCAATTAGGTATTGATGCCTATTTTGATGTGGTATTTAACCACCGTATGGGCGCCGACGCGCAGGAAATGATACCTGGCTATGGTAGCGCCTGGACCCGCTACTACCTGCAAGGACGGCAAGCGCACTACACCGAGCAAAACTGGGGCTACCTGTGGCACAACTTTAACTGGGACTGGACCGCGTTTACCGGCTCTGACAATACCCTGTACCCGGGCAAATGGTGGGGCAATACCTACCACTTCCCCTACCTGATGGGAGAAGATGTTGATTACAACCGCTTTGAAGTACAGCAGGAAATGAAAGCCTGGGGTGAATGGATTATTAACAATGTAGGCTTTAGCGGCTTTCGGATGGACGCCATTGCCCATGTTGATACCGACTTCACCCGTGACTGGATCAACCATGTGCAGGCTGCTACCAGCGAAGATATCTTCTTTGTAGCCGAAGCCTGGGTCAGTGATATTAACGGCTATCTGGACGCGGTAAACACGCCGCATCTGCGTGCTTTTGATTTTAAGCTGCGAGATGATTTTGTAGCGTTAAGTGGCGGCAGCAAAGACATGCGCTGGTGGGGCGGCCTGGTTAACAGCCCCCATCGCGAGCGGGCTGTAACCTTTGTCGATAACCACGATACCAGCCGTGCCGGCAATCCTTATGGCATGCCGCAGGTTATCAACTACAAAAATCAGGCTTATGCCTATATTTTACTGCGCGAACACGGCGTACCGACGGTATTTGCCCGCGATTATGACGAGTTTGGCATGGCGCCTACACTGGATAAGCTGATTGAAGCCCGCCGCTATTTTGCCTACGGTGCCGGCCATGAATACAGCGGCAACACCGAGGCCGTATATGCTTATGTGCGTGCCGGTTTAAGCGACGTGCCCGGCACCGGCCTGGTAATGCTGATATCCGGCCGCAATTGGGGCACCCAGCAAAGCTTTCTGATCAATAGCCAGCAAGCCAATACTGTTTTCTATGATTACACCGGCAATGTTGCCGGCACGGTTACCAGCGACGCCCAGGGTTATGCCAATTTTCCGCTCAATGTCAGCGAAGGCAGTGGCTGGTCGGTGTGGGTGCCACAGGCCGGCAGCGGCCAGCAACCTGGTACGGTTACACTGAAGATGACAAAAGATGTCGGCTATGGTTATTCGTTGTACTTTACCGGCAGCGACAACGCCCTTGGCAACTGGGGCTGTGGCATTGAAGGCAGCTGGACAGCGGGTAATGTCTGGCAGCTAACCATTGCTAATCCGGGCAACTTTAGCTGGAAAACCCGCAAAGGCCCAAGTGGCAGTTGCGGTCAAAACTGGGAAAGCGGCAATAACCACGACCAGAGTAACCTGCATCCTGAGTTTAACGGCGGTTTTTAACCGCCTGACAGCAAAACGGCTAAGCGCAGCATTCAGTTGTCTGCCGTATCGTGGCTGTTATCCTGCGGGCTGGCCGGCGTAAAGTGTTCCGGGCGACGCCAGAGCCAAACCGCAATCAGCAGTAAAGTGCAGGGTAACAGCAACTTTAATATTAGCGGCGCAGCAGACAGTTGCAGCAGCAGTGCGCTTAGTAACATCATGCCGCCGGCCAGGTATTTGGCGCGCCGCGGTACTACTCCGTAGCGGCGCCAGGCCAGAATGGGCGGGCCAAGCTGAGGGTGTGCCAACAGGCGTTGCTCCAGTGCCGGCCAGCCTTTTCCTGCTGCCCAGGCGCTGAGTAAGATAAAAGGCACCGTCGGCAGTACCGGCAGCGGAATGCCGATCAGGCCCAACAGCAAACTGACCACCGCCAGCGTACGCCAAAACAAGATGCGGCCGTAGTGCAGCATATAAAGGTTGTGCTCCGGTAATTATTGCTCTGAGTTAACCGGCACAATCTAGCACAACACCGGGCAAAGCTATAGCTACATACTGGCTTTTAACTTGCCGGCTGCACCTGTCAGGCTAACCACATTCTGCGGTACCGGTTGTTGCTGTTCAGTGTTATTGCTGTGCCTTTTTAACTCACTAATGCGCTGTTTAACACTGGCCAACGAATCAACACCTGTTACACCCTGCCCTGCGGGTTCTTGTCGGGCCAGCGCATTGAGCTTCTGCCGTACCTGCGCCACTTTATCTGTCGCCGCTGTACTGACACCCAGTTTATCCAGTGTCAGCCCCTCTTCTTCCATCCTTCGCAGCAAGGTTTCTGATGGCAGGCGTAAATAACTGCTGACGACCAAAAGCAAATCGCGAATTTCTACCTGTTGCGCCAGACTTAACGCCGCCAGCGCCGCGTGTAGCTTGTCAGGGCATAAAAAGGTAGCGCGTAAATGGCTGCGGATCACGGTTTCAGATAATGCGGCCCAATCAGCTGTGGTGGCCGGTGCAGTGACAAAATCACTTAAGGCAATGCCCTCTTGTTGCATATGCTCTAACAGGGTTTTAGATGGAATTTTCAGCCGCAGCAGCACCAGCTCAATATAACTTTTTACTTTAAGTGCCTCTACTGTGCTGTAACTGCCAAATACCGCTTTTAAATTAATGGCATCAGATAAAAACCGGTACATAAGCTTATCCTTCTCGTTAGTTTGCCACAGCAGTGGCTGTCAGATAACCCACACCTCGACCCGGCGGTTGCGCTCACGGCCGGCGTCAGTGTCGTTATTGGCAACCGGCAACAGCTCGCCGTATGACTCTACCGCCAGCACGGCAATACCGCGCGATACCAATTCGCGCTCAACCGCTTTAGCACGACGCAGCGCCAGTTCAGTGTTTTTTGCCACGGCGCCAATTGAGTCTGAAAAACCCATCAATACCAGACGGCGGCCACTGTTTTGTTCCATAAAACGGATTAAACGCTGCAAATCGCGCTTACCTTTGTTGTCTAAATCATTTTCGCCGTAGTTAAACCGGAAGTTTAACGACAAACGCTGGCCAGTGCCGGCATAGCGATTGTAAGTCGCTGGAGCGCCTTCAATCGGATAAACTTGTTCAACCCGGATGTTTTGCGAGATTAAGCCGCTTTGCTCAACCAGCGCCTGGCCCTGCTCTGAAATTGCAAACTGGGCAAAATCTTTTGCCAGTTGCGAGGCCGAGGTCGGCGTATACAAATACAGCCGGCGCGACAGCGCATAATCTTCGGTGCTTACCGTAAAGCGGGTTGGGTAAATTGGTGTGGTGTCGGCGCCTTCGGAAATCGCCAGCGCTTTATTGTACGAAATATAATTTAAACCAATAAAGCCTATTGCTGCTTCATCCTGCGATACCGCTACCGACAGCTCAGTACTGGATTCAAAGCGTTGCGCTTTTTCGCTGAGCTTTTTGGCAAATTTTTTCAGCACCAGGCTGTTAAAGGTATCATAGGTGCCGGAGTTATGGTCTCGCGCCAGCAGAACTATGGGCCGGTCGGCACCGCCCAGTTGCGACCAGTTACTGATTTCGCCGGAAAACATTTTTGCCAGCGTTTCAGTTGATATCGCCTTTAACGGGTTGTTCTGATTAACAATAACCGCCAATCCGTCCAGCGCGATAATATGCTCGTTTCCTATTTTGCTTAAATCGCCTAGCGAGGCGCGGGCTTTGTCGGCTTCGTCACCGGTAACACGGCGGGATGACATGCCCACATCGGCCTTACCACTTAATAAATCTTTAAAAGCGGTACCTGAACCATGTGCATGTAACTGTACCCGGTTTGGCCCGCTGCTGTCGCTAAAATCCAGCAGCCGCTCGACGTCTGAGTTTTGCCTGTGCCAGCTAAATTGCGTCGCGCCCTGGCTGGCTAAAAAAGCCTCCAGCAAAGCCGGCGCCAGCTTCTCGCCCACAGTGTTGGAGCCATGTACACGCAGCAGTGGCAACCGTACCTCTGGCGCAGCGGTATCAGGCACTGCGCCCATCGCAGCCGGCACTGACGCCGTAACGCCAACAGCCGCTTCAAGTGACGTAGCGTGCACGGCTGCTGGCTCAGAGTTACTGCCTGTCAGATACCAGGCACCGGCTGCAGTACTCAGTAGCAATAGCGCCGCCAGGCCATACCAGCGCATGCTGGCCGGCACTGTTGCCGCTGCCGGTTTAGCTGCGCTGCCTGGCATTGCCGCCGGCGCTACGCTAACAGTGTCAGCTTCAGCAGCAAGCTGGCGTATTTGAGTAATTAAAGCTTGCAGGCTGGCATCATCCAGTTGCGCCAGCTCAGCCAGCACCGTATCGCGGTATGGCACATCGGCTTGCAGCTGCTGCACCGACAATTGGATCTGAAAACTGCTCTGGCACAGTTGCACCAGCTGCGTCAGCGCAGACGTTAGTTTTGTCGCATGAATAGAAGTTGAACTCACTGCAGCACCTGATTAACTACTGATAAAACAACATAGTTAAAATAACCGCCAGATATTGCAGCAACATGACAGTGACGTTGTACTACCGCTGTACTTCGTTATTTTTGCGGCGGCTTTACCAGCGATAACTGGTACACATCATGACGCCGGTCTTTCATGGTGTTAACACTACCATGGGTATGCAGCTCCTTTAGTGCGTCCAGGTCAACATCCACTATTAACAACATTTCTGAATTGGGCGTAGCCTCAGCTTTAATTCCGGTAGTCGGAAAGGCAAAGTCTGACGGGGTAAACAGTGCCGACTGCGCATACTGAATATCCATATTATTAACCCGCGCCAGGTTACCCACGGCCCCGGCAATGGCAACATAACACTCGTTTTCTATCGCCCGCGCCATAGCACAGTGCCGCACCCGTGTGTAGCCATTTTGCGTATCGGTTAAAAACGGCACAAACAAAATGTTCATGCCCTGATCAGATAACAAGCGGGCATATTCCGGAAATTCAACATCGTAGCAAATCATAATGCCGATCTTGCCGCAGTCGGTATCAAATACCTCAACCTTATTGCCACCGGTCATGGCCCAGTTGCGCTTTTCTGCCGGAGTAACATGGACCTTGTCGTACTGCTCCCAACTGCCATCTCGACGGCATAAAAAGCCGCTGTTATACAGTTTGCCGTCAATCAGATACGGCATGCTACCGGTAATAATATTGATGTTGTACGCGATGGCAAATTCGACAAATTTATCGCGGATGGTTTCAGTGTATTTGGCCAGTTGGCGGATACTCTCGGTGACGCTTAAGTGGTTGTAATGTTCCATCAGCGGCGCGGCAAATAACTCGGGAAACAAAATAAAGTCGCTTTTGTAGTCGGACACCGCATCAACAAAAAACTCCATCTGCTCATACAGCTGATTGATATCCTTCATATTGCGCATTTGCCACTGCACCAGCCCTAAGCGCACTTCCGCCTTAGGCGCGTTAATCAGTTTAACCGACTTGGTATAGTAAATATTGGCCCATTCCAGCAAGGTGGCATATTCCTGCGACTGGGTATCACCACGCAGATAACCCTTAAGTAATTTGCGCACGTGAAAGCCATTAGCCAGCTGAAAACTAAGTACCGGATCGTGAATTTCCCGTACCTTTACTTTTTCAATATATTGCTTGGCGCTGAGTTTGTCGGCGTAATCGGTATAGTTCGGCATGCGGCCGCCGGCCATAATGGCGCGCAAATTCAGGTTTTCGCACAGCTCTTTGCGCGCATCATACAAGCGGCGCGCCAAACGCAGGCCACGGTAATCCGGGTGAATAAATACTTCTATGCCGTATAACACATCGCCATTAGGATCATGATTTTTAAACGAGAAGCCGGTGACAATTTGATCATAGGTATGCTCGTCACTGAATTTGCTGTAATCGATAATCAGCGAAAAGGCACAGCCAACCACTTTGCCATCAACACAAACACAGAGCTGGCCATCAGGGAATTTGGTTAGTAGGGTATTAACCACCGGCTCGGTCCAGGCCAGCAAAGGTGCATCCTGATACACCTGCTCTGATGCTTTACGCAGCGCCGACATATCCTCATGAGTTAGATGGCGCACTTCAACATGATTGGCTTCCATAATGTCTCCTGTGATTGCAGTACTACATTAAGGGTAACACAATCTTAGCCAACACAGCCGCATTCCAAGCCAGACCGCTAAACTTCTAGAATTCGCCATGTTTGTTATTGCGTCTGATAGCGCCGCCAAACAATGCTAACAAAAATAACATTAAGTGTATTAAGCGTTTTTTTTATGTTAGTTTATTTTTTTCAACCATAAAGGTAACGATCATGGATGCACGTTGGCTTGGACTAATGTTAATTGCCTTTTTATTCGGTTGCGGTGGTTCTGAACCAAAATCAGAGCCCGTACCACCACCGGTCCAGCAATTACCTCTGCTACCTGAGACAGCATTTACCGATCGTCTACCTTACCTTGCCTCCTTTTTTCAATTAGCAGGACAAGTGCGTTACCATCATCCTGGCGATGCTGTAGCAAACAGCAATTGGGATGAGTTTCTGGCCGAATCGGCTTATTTGATTGCAATAGCCAGCGATTCAGCTACTGCTTTGTCGGTTATTCAGCAGCAACTGACCGCAATAGCGCCTGACATCAGTTTTAATGGCCAACCGGGAGCAGACCGGCAACTGGCTAACGACAGCAGAGTCTTAATCTGGCTGCAAAATGGTTATGATGAAAACGATCCGGATTCAGTCTATTCCCGCCAGCGTATCAGTTTGGCCATGCCTCAGTTAGCCACAACTGTTGGCAGCCCGGCTAGTGCACAATTTAGCTATCAAGACCAACTACTTAGTGCGAGTGTACCTCAGGTAACCCGTTATGATGGGCAACGCACCTACCCTCTAGGTAATACCTTTCACGCTTCGCAACGCTTTCGGATCCCAACTAATTTGGATCATCCAATGGTGTGCTTAGCCGTTGCCGGCGAACTTTGGTCCTTAATTGCCAATTTCTATCCTTATTTTCTGGTGATTGATGTCGATTGGCAACCCGAGCTGCCAGCCTTGCTAAGCAGCTGCGCAGCTGAAGATAGACAGGCGCTGATAAAACAAATCTATGCCAGTTTAACCAAGTTGCAGGATAACCATATTGTGCTGATTAATCCTTACCTTGAATCATGGTTAGGCAACCACTTTACTCCGGTTCGCTTCGATTTAATTGAAAACAAACTGGTGGCTGTGCATAAAACTGCTGCTGTTACCGATATCGCTTTGGGCGATGAACTACTTGAAATTGACGGCCAGCCAGTAGCAGAAATAGTGTCATCCTGGCAGCCCTATTCGCTAAAGTCTGCTAAGTTCAGTGCCCATACCGCTATAACGCAATTTATGTTGCGTGGCGCATTTGCTCAGCAATTCACACTAACGCTGCGAAACAAAAATGGCCAGCTGTTTCAGCACCAGCTTAGTGCGACCGAAGATTCAGCTTTTTCACGGCAAGCTTCTAACCAATTGACCTTCAATGAGCTGCCACAATATCAACAGCTGTCTGCTGATATAGCCTATGTTAATGTCAGTAAAACCCACCCGGAGCACTTAGCAGAAACAATAGATAACCTGAGGCAAAGCCGGGCAGTGGTGCTGGATCTGCGCAATTATCCGCAAAGTTGGGAAGGTTGGCGCACTATGCTGGGTTATTTTGCTACTGACACTTTTTGGTCGCTTCCTATGTACATTCACTATGCTAACCACCCTGATCCACAGCAACGTTTTCGCCAGCATATTGTGCAATCTGCCAGCGCCTTAACGCCCACCTTAACACAGCCAGTAGTGGTGTTGAGTTCACGCTATAGCGTGTCTCAAAACGAACACGCGTTGGGATATGCGCAAAGTGCAGGTTTACCCATTTTAGGCGAATCAACCTTTGGTATTAACGGCAATATTACCTATTTCAATTTGTTAGGTGGTATAGAGGCAACAGGCCTGACAGGCGTTTTTACCGGCATGGAAGTGACCCAGCATGACGGCGGAGCCCTGATTGGTGTTGGTATTCAGCCAGATATTCTGGTGCCGTTGACGGTAGAGGGAATCCGTCAACAGCGCGATGTGCAGCTGGAAGCGGCAATTGATTACTTGCAGCAACGCATTGGGTTATTGGCAGCAGATCAAAAATAAATCACCTGCCAACAGCACTGCAGTTAAGCCGCTACTTAAGTAGTGTTAGTTAGCTGCAGCACAGTTTGGCGAAACTCATGTGGAGTGTAACCCACCAGCGTTTTAAAAGACCGGGTGAAAGGACCGACCGAGGCAAAACCACTTTCCAGGCCTACCACGAGCACTGGCCAATGTCCTTTGTCGGGATCTGACAGTAGCGTTTTTGCATGCTCAATGCGTAAAGCATTAATAAACTGATTAAAATTGCTGGCATGAAACTGTGATCTGAGCAATTTGCTGACACGATATTCCGGTACATCCAACAACCTTGCCAGATCGGTTAACCGCAAATTAGCCTGTAAAAACACCTGTTGCTGAAATAGCAGCTGGTGGATATTGTCACAAAGCTGACTATCCGCCTGCGTTAACACCGCTGCCAAAGACTCCGTCGGTGACGGCTCAACCCGGGCTGTTACTACCGCCTCTGCAGTAGTCTGTGGTTTAGCCCAAAGCGGCTTATGAAAACGGCAATAAATAAGCCATTGCGTCACCAACAGTATGGTTAAAGCCGCAACAGCGCTAAGTAAATTATGCAGCAACGCAGCCCCCTCGGCTGGCAGCCATATTTTTGCGATAACACCACAGATTGCTATGGCGCCACCATAGGTAGCCAGAAATACCTGCCGATGCCAGCGTTCAGCGCCGCGTGCCTGGCTATAACCCCGACATCCTTCCCACAGCGTAAGCATTAAAATGGCGGAAGACAGCAAGATTAGCAACTCTTTACAAACAACACGGGCTGAAGCCAGCAGCGTGTGACTTTCCGGCCAGAATTGTTGCAGTAACTGCATGGCCTGTAAGCTCACCATTAATAAGGCAATCGCAGCGGCAACCAGAATATGTCGTAATAAAATAGCCCTTCCTTGCCTAAACAACGCCCGGGCCACCAGCCAGTAGCCGTTGCATGTCATGCAAATGCCCATCGCCAGCAAATACTGGTAAAAGCCAAAGCCTTCGCCACCAAGGCGCTTAATTGCCATAATTGCCATGGAACCGCTGAATGCAGCAAACAGCAGATGCACCAGCTGTTTTTGCCGCACGAACAGTTGGCTGCACAATAAGCCAAAACTAACAATCAACAGCACTATATGAATAGTCTGATACACCTTGCTTCTCCCTCAAGCCGCAACGGTCAATGCTAACAGTTGGCTTAAGTTAACGTCAAAGTGCAATTTTCCTTTATTGCTGATTGCTGTGTTAGAAAAAGTAACCGCCGATAAAAACCTGATTTTGACTATAAAACCATGCGCCGAATTTGAAATTTGGCGCGATAACGGCCGTATTGACTGGCAGGATGGCAGTGTTTCAAAACTACGAGCCGCCAGAACATGTTAAACGAACATATACAGTGGCCATGCCGGTGACATATAGCAATCAGTGCCGGAAATATGCCCAAAAAGATACAAGGAAACACCATGACCGAGATTACAATTGAAACCAACACTTCTGTGCCGCAGAAGCATAAACCAGACTGGCTTACCCTCTCAGCAAAAACCTGGTTTATCGTCACCGCTATAGGCCAGTGGCTGTTCGTAGCGTATATCGTGGGCTATTACGGCCTGCGGTTTGCCAAAGATGGCGTCAGTGGCTTTGCAGGAACCCAACTGGCAAATGGCTTTATCGCCGCAGACAGCGTAGGCAATGTAGCACTGGTAATCCATATACTGCTGGCGGGCCTGATTATTGCCGCCGGCCAAATCCAACTGATACCATCCATCCGTAATACGCTGCCGCTACTACACCGCTGCAGCGGTTGGTTCTTTATGATCGCTTCGATTATTGTCAGTGTCGCTGGATTTTACCTCACCTGGTCGCGGGAACGGGTCATAGGTTCACTAATTCAGGATATTGGTGTCACCGGCAGCGGCGTGCTGGTAATGCTTTTTGTGCCCATCGCCCTTTACTATGCAATCAAACGGAACTTTGCCGCGCACCGTCGCTGGGCACTGCGGCTGTTTATGGTGGTCAGCGCGGTGTGGTTTCTTCGACTGATGGTGTTTGGCTGGTTTGTGGCAACAGGCGGCATCGGCATCGACGGCAAAACCTTCACCGGCCCCTTCCTCGAAGTGGTGTCCTTTGCCCAGTATTTGCTGCCGCTAGCAGTGTTGGAACTGTATTTCTGGGCCAGCAAACCTAATAACAAACACTACCAGAGTGCCGTGGCCAGTCTCATCTTTCTCGTTTGCGCTGCGATGGCAATAGGAGTATTTGCGATCAGCAGTGTTTCATGGTTCCCCCAAATCGGTGCATAGCACAACTGCAGTTTAAAAAAATATAGGAAGTTTATCGTGCTTACTTACTTACATATTTTAACAGGCACGGTCGCGCTTGTTAGTTAAGCCCGCACAGCAACAACTGTATCGCGTTGGTTACGTTTTGCTTGCCGTCTTTGGACGTTAATACGCCGCGGCTTTGGGTGCTATAAAGGCTTTACCGTATATTTTCAGCCTGACGCGCGGCGGCGATATCAGCCAGCTTAGTATCCAGTTCTGCCCGGCTTAGCCACTGGCCGCGCACCATTACCCCGGCCGGCTGATACAACACGGTTAAATCCTGCAGCGGATTACCGTCAAGCAGCAGTAAATCGGCACGTTGACCGGCTTTTACCTGACCAAAGCGGTCTTTATCAGCAAAATACTCACCTACCAGCACAGTGCCACTGCGCAAAATGTCGTAGTTACTGATGCCCGCGGACGCCATTGCCGGTATCTCGCGGCGCAGCGATAACCCTGGCACGCTGTACAATTGCGGCGCGTCTGTACCCATCAGTATGGTGACGCCGGCGCGATGCAATTCTGCCAGCAATAAGCGCCGGTTTTGTGCGTGCACTGCTGCACTGTCACCACTGTAGTAGGCGCCACCGGGTTGTTGCACATAACGCTGCCAGCCGGCCACAACCCGAGCGGGCATATATTTAAGCTCATCATAAGCCTGCAACTGTGACGCATCAGAGGCGCCGATAATGGTTTGCCACAGTGCCTGAGTTGGCACCACGGCGACATTGTGTTTTTTGCTCAGCGCCACCAGCGGTGCCAGATCAGCAGCGGTCAGCGCTTTATCAAAACCACCCAGCGCTGCCATATAACCATCCAGATGATCGATGGTACGGCTACCCAACAGAATAGCCTGCTCAATGCCTACGTCTTGCGGCACATGGCCGGCAAAATCAATACCTTGCTGTTTTGCTTCATCGGCTATCGCCTGATAATGCGCCAGGCTTAAACCCGGGTGAATTTTCAGTAAATCCCAGCCCTCTTTTTTGTGCTGTCGCACCCGTTCACGCGCTTGTTCTGCTGAAGTTACCGTATGCTGGTTAAAACTGGGCCCGGCCAGATACAACGTTGGCCCCAGCCGCTTACCGCTGGCAATATCGTCTTTTAACCGCAGTTGCTGATCGTGTCCCAGCATGCCGCGCACTGTGGTGACACCGCCTGCCAGATACAGCGTTAATACATCATCCAGATATCGCGCCGGCATACCGCTAAAGTCAACCAATGGCGGCACATGACCATGCATTTCAGCCAGGCCTGGCATCAGGTAACGGCCGCCGCCATCAATCACTGTTGCGCCATCTGGCAGCGCCAGTTCAGTTGCTGGTGCCACAGCTATAATGCGATCGCCCTGCACCAGCACGCGCTGATTGTGCAGCACCTGCTCTGAGTGCATCGGTAATACATGCACCTGGTCAAACACGGTAACGCCTGCAGCCTTCACGCCGCTACACAGTAGCAGCAAAAAAACTGCAGTGAATAATCCTGTTAACTTAGCTGGAAATATTGTCATGAGTCTCACCTGTTGCGGCTATTTAATGGCGTAGCGGCCTGCTGTGCTGGTTATAAAACACTAACGCGCTCTGCTGCGGTTTGCAAATGGCGTACTTGCAGAAAAATTGTTGCGCTTATGCCACTACTGGCTATTGTTAACAACAGAGCAAATGGATCACCGCCGCCACAGGCAGCAGATGGATGTGCAAAGATATGCTGTTTCAGATAGTTCATAGCGCGGGTAGCGCAGTTTATTTTGTGTTTTTTTTGCTACTGCTGCTTGCCAGCCGGGTGCCACGCACTAACCCGGGCTGCGGCTGGTGGGCGGCGGCCATATTCGTTGCATTTGTTGCCCGTCTGGCGTTTCTCAGTGTACAAGCAGATGATGCCGCCCTGGCTAAACTGTTGTATGCCCTGCTTAGCGTAACGGAAAAGCTGCTGTTACTGATCGGTACAGGCAAGTTTTTTGGTGCTGTGCTGAGCAATCGCACTTTGACGCTCAGCACGCTATTAATGCAACTATGGCTGTTAAGTGCCCATGTTTTTAATTATTCGGCCGCACTCTACAGCAGCGGACTGGCGCTGTTTAACGCGGTCTTTTTGCTGTTGGTTATTATCACAGTATGGCGCGGCACTACGGCGTTATATCACGGCATTAAACTGACTATAGTGCTAACCTGCAGTCTGTTAATGTTGCACTGGCTACTGTTTGTGCCGATCTCCAGAATTTTTTATCAGGATTGGCGCACTGTGGCTTTTATTATTGGCACGGCGCTGGTGGTGATGCAATACACCGCTTTAATTGCCGCAGTTTTGTCGCTGTTTCAAAAACGTTTACTGGATTCAGAAAGCAAGGCGTTGGAACTGGCGTATAAAGATCCGCTTACCGGCCTGAGTAACAAGCGCTATGTGGATGCATTGTTTGGTAAAGCCTTGCAACTGGCCACCCGGCCGCATCAATTTTTGGCGCTGTATTATATTGATTTAGATAAATTTAAGCCGGTTAACGATCAGGCCGGCCACAAAGTAGGTGATATGGTACTGCAACAAGTTGCCCAGCGGATGCAAGCCTGCCTGCGCAGCACCGACATTTGTGCACGTATCGGTGGAGACGAATTTGTTGTCATTGCCACCCAACTGGTGCAACAAAGCCAGGCGGCAGAGATTGCTGAAAAAATTCTGCAGTGTCTGCAGCAGCCCTATCATATTGCTGACAACAGCTATCAGCTTGGTGCCAGTATCGGCATCAGCTTATACCCTAGCCACGGCACCGCCTTTGGCGACTTACTCGACAAAGCCGATACCGCTATGTACCAGATAAAAAACGCCGGCCGCGGCGGTTACCGCATCTATCAGCCAACCTAGCCCGGCACAGCTGCTACTGTTCAGGTTAATTGCTGCTTGAGAATGTCGACCACCGGCTGAAACTGCGATTTATTACTGTCATTCAGCGCAATTAGCGCCTCATGCGCTCGCAGGATCATCAGGCCCTGCTGTTGCTCGCTGTAATTTTGCCCACCGATGGCTGTCATAGCATAGTCCTGCCCGGTGGCTTGTTGCACTATGTCAAAGGCCTGATCCAGACACAGGCTAAACAGCAGTTCATTCACCTCTGCGTGGGTAGAAAACAGCGTCGGCCGTGGCAGTTGCTGCTGCTGGCAGTAACGCGCCAGGCTGGCCAACAGGCCAACATAGGTGCTGTCCATAAAGCTGGCGGCATTTAAATCCACCACCACCTGTTTGCAGCCAGACTGCTGACGAAACAGCCGCTCTACCAAATCGTCCATCCCGGTAGCATTGGTGTAGCGCAGCTCACCACACAATTTGAAGTAGCAACAGTTATCGATACAGGCAAACAATATTTGCTGTTGTTCTGTCATACCAACCTCACCCGCTTAGTCAGCTGCCGGCCCGATAACTCAGGGCCCATCAGCTAATGCCATGTTAGTGTCAGTATAGTTAAATCGTCCGGTAATGGCTGCTCAGGCTGTATCGCCAACGCCTGCAATAAGGCGGCGATATCGCTGTGTTGCGCACTGCAAAGCTGTAAGTGTTGCAGCTTTTGTTCTGTCGCCTGCTGCGGCAGTAAATCTAAAATACCGTCTGAAAACAACCACAACCGGTTGCCCTGCTGTAACTGCAGGTTTTGCGTCGCATAGGCAGAGAAATCAAACATGCCAACCGGCGTACTTTTTAACGGCAAATAGCTGGCGTGCGGCCCCTGCAACAGCAGGGGCCAGGGGAAGGCGCCGGCATTGGCGTAACTTAGCGTACCGTCACGGGTATCCAGTACGGCATAAAACAAGGCAATATATTTGCCGATTTTTTCCTGCAGCAATTCAGCATTTAATAACGCTAATAACGCGGCAGGCTCGGTAACCAGCGTGGAGCTGCCGCGGCGGTAACGTTCCAGGTTGGCACTGATAAAACGTTTCAAATACACAGTAACAAAAGCCGACGCCACGCCATGGCCCGATACATCAGCTATATAAAACACCACCTTGTGTTCATCGGCAGCAAAGTAGTCAACAAAGTCGCCACTCATAAATTCCGACGGATACAACGCATGGCTAAATTGAAACTGCGCCACACGAAAATCCTGTGGCGGTAACATTTTAAACTGCACTTGCTTACCGGCCCGCTCACCGGCTTCCAGCTCTGCCAGAGATTGCGCCAGCTGCTGATTACTCGCCAGCAACTCTGCCGTCCTGGCTTGCACCTGTTGCTCCAGGCTGGCATTTAACCGGGCTAATTGCTCAATGGCAATATAGGCCCGCAGTGCCGATACCACTGTAGTATTAAGCCGCTGTACCGTCAGTTCAGTTTTAGCCCGATAATCATTAATGTCGTAGTCCTGCACGACGCGCTGCTCCGGTGCCTGGCCAGGCTGACCGGTGCGCAGAATAATACGCACTACATCATTATGCAGCTGCTGGCGGATATAGCGCACCAAAGTTAAGCCGGCGTCATCAGTTTCCATCACCACATCCAGCAAAATCAAAGCAATTTCAGGATGTTGTGCCAGAACGTCGCGCGCCTCGGCAGCACTGTATGCACTGATAAATTCAAGCTTATGTTGCTGAAAATTAAAATCGCGCAGCGCCAGCTTAGTGATCTGGTGAATTTCGTTATCGTCATCCACAATCAATACTGTCCAACTGGCCAGTGGTTCATCGCTAACGTCAGCATCAGCGGCAAACACCAGTACGTTTTCATCTGCGTCACTGTGCTCTGGTCCGTCAAAATCCTGCGGCATAAGGCCTATCCTCTGCTGGCTATAGCTGCCCGCCATCTTAAGCGACGTCAGTTAACTATAGCTGCCAGGGCGCTAAGCTGCGCAATAGCCGACACTAACTGCGGCTAATTTATGGCGCTGCTTTGTCACGGCTGCGGCGTGGCTTTAGTTTAGCAGTTGCAGCTGGGCTAACTGCTGATACAAGGCGCTGCTTTGCAGCAACTGCTGATGGCTGCCGCTGGCCACTAACCGGCCCTGCTCCAGCAGTAAGATGCGGTCGGCATTAATCACGGTAGCCAACCTATGGGCAATAATTAGCGTGGTTTTGCCGTGCATTAAATTATCCAGCGCTTGTTGCACTTGCTGCTCATTTACCGCATCCAGCGCACTGGTAGCTTCATCGAGCAACAATACCGGCCGGTCGGCTAAAATAGCCCGGGCAATAGCGATACGTTGTTTCTGGCCACCGGATAAGCGCACACCGCGCTCCCCCAACTCTGTCGCGTAGCCGTCGCTAAAATCGCGGATAAAACCATCGGCGCGCGCCGCAACACAGGCGGCGATGACCTCTTGCTCTGTCGCATCCGGCCGGCCGTAGCGCACGTTTTCCAGCACTGTGGTGGCAAAGATCACCGACTCTTGCGGCACCAGGGCAAACTGGGCGCGAAGTTCGGCCAGATCCAGTTTGCTGATATCAGTACCATCGAGCAAAACTTGACCGCCAGTGGGTTGATAAAAACGTTGCAGCAGCTGAAACAAGGTAGTTTTACCGGCGCCGCTGGGGCCTACCAAAGCAATACGCTCACCGGATTTAATGTCGACATTTAATTGGCTAAGCACGGTTTTATCGGCGGCTTGCGGATAGGCAAAACTTAACTGACGGATACTCAGCGCGCCGCTGACCGGCTGGCTGAGGTGTTGCGGCTGCGCCGGTGAGCAAATGTCTACCGGCGCGGTAGCCAGTTCAATCAGCCGTTCGGTAGCGCCGGCGGCACGCTGAATATCACCGATAACTTCGCTGATGGTGGCGGCACTGCCGGCTACCATTACCGCATAAAACATAAAAGCGGTCAGCTCTCCGGCTGTGACACTTCCTGCCATCACATCGCGCGCGCCCACCCAGCTTATCAGCACCATGGCACTGATACTCAGCAGCATTACTGCGGCAATTAACAACGAGCGGTAAAAAATACGCTGCCTGGCGGCCTGCATTACCTGTTCGATGCGATCGGCAAACAGTGCTTTATCGTGCTCTTCATGGCCGTAGGCTTGCACGGTGTGGATTTCATGCAGGCTTTCATCGACGTAAGCACCCACGTCAGCCAATCTGTCCTGGCTGGCGCGCGATAACTTACGTACCTTGCGTCCCAGTACTATGATCGGCAACAGTACCAGTGGTACCGCCAACAGCACTAAACCAGTCATTTTAAAACTGGTAAGCGCCATCATCAGTAAACCACCCAGAGCTGTTACCGTTGAGCGCAGCGCCATCGACAGGCTTGAGCCAACCACACTTTGCAATAAGGTGGTGTCGGCGGTAAAGCGTGAAATCACTTCGCCGGTGCGCATCTGGCTGTAAAACGCCGGTGACAACTTCAGCATATGCTGATACACACGATTACGAATATCGGCACTGACCCGCTCGCCCAGCCAGGTCATTAAATAAAAGCGGCAAAAAACGGCAGCAGACGTCAAAGTACACAGCAGCAAAATAGCCAGAGTGATCTGATTTAACCGCTCACTGTTGCCGGCAACAAAGCCTTCATCGACCAGCAGCCGCACGCCCTGCCCAAGCGCCAGCCAGCTAAGCGAGCCTATCAGTAAAAATAGCAGTGCCAGCAGCACCCGGTTACGGTAAGGGCGTAAAAAACTGCCCAGCCAGGGCAGTACGGCGGCAGTCGGCCGCATAGTGGTATTGGCTGGTATAACAACATGGGGTGATACAGCAAGCTGCGGGCTTTTATCAGTCATAACCTGTTCTTAGCGATTAGCATGTATTAGTGGTCAAAGTTGTGGCTGGCGCGGCAATTTAACGGTAAAACAACTGCCCACGCCCAGTGTACTGCTGACATCCAGCAAGCCCTGGTGCTTCTCGACTATGCTTCTGGATAACGGTAGCCCCAGGCCGGTACCCTGGCCTTTGGGCTTAGTGGTATAAAACGGCTCAAAAATACGCGCTAGCTGCGCGGCATCCATGCCCTGGCCATCGTCGCTGACACTAAACCACACCCAGTTGTCATCAAAGCCGGTACTGATACGGATAGTACCATGTTGCTCAATAGCGTGGGCGGCATTCACCAACAAATTAAGTAACACCTGATTCAGCTGCGACGGGATGCAGCGCACCAGCGGCAACTCGGCAAAATCTTTCACCACCTCGGCTTTGTACTTTAATTCATTGCTAACAATATTCAGCGTTGACTGAATACCCTGATGTAAGTCGGCGTCAACAAACTCGGCTTCTTCAATATGCGAGAAGTCTTTTAAGTCGTGGATAATGTCCACCACCCTTTCCAGCCCCTGCTCTGACTCCTGCACCAGCTTGGGTAAATCAGCACAGACATAATCAAAATCAAACTGCGCCAGCAACGACAAGCGCTGCGCTTCATCAACCTGCTGACTAAGCAATTTAACCAGATTAATTAAGCTGTCGGAATATTCCGCCAGTACTTTCATATTGGACGACACATAGCCAATCGGGTTGTTTATTTCGTGCGCCACCCCTGCGGCCAGCTGGCCTAAAGATGCCAGCTTTTCAGATTGCAGCAATTGCTGTTTTAACACCGCCAGCTGTGCCTGCAACCGGGTGATCTGTTCATCTTTACTGTGACTTTGGCTCATCACTGCCCCGTTTTGTTGTTGAGTTGCTGTTGATACTGCACAAAGGCTTGTTTAATCTCGCTACGCAGTTCGTCGTCCTGCCAGGGTTTGGTCATAAATTTATAAATAGCGCCTTTGTTTATCGCCTCAGTAACTGAGCGTAAATCAGTATAACCGGATAACACTATACGAATGGTATCGGGATACATATCTTTAACCTGGCTGAAAAACTCCGTGCCGCTGACACCGGGCATGCGCTGATCGGACAAGATCACCTGCACCTGATTCAGCGCCAAAATTTCAAACGCCTGCTTCGCGCTGGTGCAAGTCAGTACCCGGTAGGCATCCCGGCGCAGTACCCGCTGTAGCGCACTGAGGATATTGTCTTCATCATCGACCAGTAAAATAGTTTGCTGATGAGCCACAGACTCTGGCTGGATCTGCCGGTGTTGCCGGTACTGGCGGATAAACAATTCAAGTTCGGCAGCGGGCATCGGTTTGGCAAAATAATAGCCCTGATATTCGTCACACAAGCTTTTGCGCAGCAACGCCACCTGGGCTTCAGTTTCCACGCCTTCGGCAATAACCCTGATATCCAGATGGTGCGCCATGGCGATAATGGCCTTGCTAATAGCCGCATCGCGCTTGTCGGTAACGATATCGCGGATAAAGCTGCGGTCAATTTTCAGCTTATCCATCGGTAAGCGTTTAAGGTAACTTAAACTGGAATAGCCGGTACCAAAATCATCAATTGATACCTTTACCCCCAGCTGTTTAACCTGCTGCAGCTTGACGATAACCTGCTCGGTATTAGCCAACAACACCGACTCAGTCAGCTCAATTTCAAACCAACGTGGTTCCAGGCCATTAGTGGCTAACGCTTGTTGTAAATGCTCAACAAAATTACTGCGCTGAAATTGAATAGATGACACATTAACCGCCATCACCACAGTGGCAATGCCACGCTCAATTAACGACTTGTTATAACAGCTGGCGTTATCCAATACCCAGTTGCTCAGCGGCACTATTTCACCGGTTTCCTCTGCCAGCGGAATAAATTCGTCCGGACTGATAAAGCCCCCTTGCTGATCAGGCCAGCGTAACAATGCTTCAAGCCCGACAATATCGCCGCTGACGGCATCAATTTGTGGCTGATAATACAACTCAAACTCGTGGTTACTGATGGCTTTTTTCAGTTGTGCCCGTAAATTCAGTTGCTTGCTCAGCGCGACATCCAACTCCGCGCTGTACCACTGGCAATTATTGCGCCCCAGTTGCTTGGCACGGTACATAGCCAAATCAGCTTGCTGCACCATCTGCATTGGCTCGGCTTGCTCGTTATCAGAAATACTGATGCCGATACTGGCGGTAATATGCAGCTCTTGTCCGGCAATGTTTAGTGGCTTCGCCACCACCGTCAGGATACGTTCTGTTACCGGTATAACTTCATCTGCCGAACTCAAATCGGTAAGCATTAACACAAACTCATCGCCGCCAATTCTGGCCAGGGTATCGCCCGGCCGGATACAGGATGCGATACGCATACTGCTTTGTTTCAGTACTTCGTCGCCGTTTAAATGGCCCAGACTATCGTTAATTAATTTAAAGCCATCCAAGTCGATAAACAGAATGGCTACCTTTTGTTGATTACGCTGACTGATTTGATAGCTTTGTGTCAGGCGATCTTTTAACAAGGCGCGATTGGGCAGGCCGGTTAGCAGATCATGAGCCGCATTGTATGCCAGCTCCTGCTCATATTGCTTTTGCGCGGTGATATCAGTCTGAATACCAATGTAATGATTAATATCGCCACGCTCATCCGGCACCGGTGCCAACAGCAGTTTATTCCAAAACGCGCTGTTGTCTTTACGAAAGTTTCTTAGTACCACAGAGTATTCCTGACGCTGGGAGATAGCATCACGAATTTGCTGAGTTGCCAGCACGTCGCGCTCCTGCCCCTGTAAAAAACGGCAGTTATGGCCAATCACTTCTTCTGAGCGATAACCGGTAAGCTTCTCAAACGCACTGTTAACATAAATAATCGGCATATCCGCTTGCAGAATATCGGCGATAATAACCCCGTTGGAGGTCGCATCTACCGCCCGTTTAAACAACCGCAGCTGATTTTGCGCCAGCACCTTAGCTGAAATATCTTTTGATACCCCAATAACCCCAATGATTTTGCCATCCTGCCAACTGGGCACTATCGATATATCCAGCTCTAACTGCTGGCCACTGCGGGTAACAATACTGGCTTCAAAACGCTCGCCGTTGCCGGCAAGCACACTGGCAAAATGCCGGTGTACCCGCGGTAAATGCTCCGGCAACATCACTCTGTCATAATGCATAGTTGTCAGCTCGGCGTTGCTGTACTGAAGCAGTTCACAGCCCGCCTGGTTCATATCGACAAAGTAGCCGTCGGGGTTAATGATATACACCGGGTCGGGATTCAACTGGTACAGTGAGCGAAACCGCTGTTCGCTTTGCTGCAGCAAACGGTTATGCGCCGCGCGCTCTATTGCCAAAGCGGCAAAACGGCTGCAGCTAATCATCAGCTCCAGCTCATCTTTACGCGCATCTCTTGCTTCGCTGCAATACAAAGCAAAAGTACCGCTTACCTCATCCTGTGCCGACACCATCGGCATTGACCAACAAGCCTGTACACCTTGCGATCGGGCCTCGGTAGCATATGCCCGACAGTTTTCATCGCTGGCCATCGATGGCACCATCAGCAAACTTTTTTGATAGGCTGCCGTGCCACAACAACCAGCATTTTCCGCCACCGGCAAGGTATTAAGTGCGGCAATAAAACCGGCATCAAAAGAGGGCGCCGCAGCCAGGTGCAGCTGATCGCCCTGCCTTAACATTACAACGGCCCGCACCGCCGTGCTTTGTTGCTCTGCCACCAGACATATACGCTGTAAAATCTGTGACAACGCCTGCCCGGTGGAGATCATTTTTAGTATGTCTTGCTGCGCTTGTTGATATTGCTCAGCCTTAACCAGCTCGCTGATATCTCTGGCTATGGCGTACAGTGTTTTTTCCGCAGCGACATAACGCGATGACCACATTAAATGTACCGTAGAGCCATCTTTGCGCAGATGACGATTACGAAAGTTACTGTTTTCTCCGCCCGGCAACATGCGCTCTGCTTCGGCCTCAGTGCGCGCTTTATCTTCCGGATGAACAAAATCAATATAACGCCGCTGCAGCAGCTCCTGGCGCGGATAACCAAACACGGTTTCGCATGATTTACTCAGTTCAATATACCGGCCACTGTCGTTAACTATACAGATCACATCGGCGGAGTTCTCCATAATCTGTTGCTGCTGCAACTGCAGTTGTTGCACGCTGTTCAGGCTGTGCCGCAACCTGTCGTTACCTGCCAGCAGACGCATCCTATGCCGCAGACTTTGCTGATAATACCTTTGACTTAACATCACCAGCAGTGTGGTTAACCAGCCGGCCAGCAGCGCTACCTGAGCCGTCAACAGCAGCGTCTTAGCATCGTTATGCAGATTGGTATAGACGGTAAGTTGCCACGACAAGCCCGGCAGTACATCAATTGTAAATTGCCCCACCCCTGTTGCGTCAGCCTCGCCAAGTACTGTGTCATACAGCACGCTGTTTGCGTCTTGCCGCAGCTGGACAAAATAGCCCTGCGCCAGCAACTGCGGCAAGACCAACCGTAGCGCTTTGGCAACATCAACGCTGGCAATAACCTGTGCTACTCCAACTTGGTTGCCAGCTGGCAACGCTGCCAGGATAAAAGCATGCTCTATCGCTGCGTCGTAATGCAATGTTAATAATGGATCAGTGATATCCATTGTCTGACGTTGCACCTGCAGAGCCGAGTATTGCTGAATATAACGGTTAAACCACTGTAATGCCTCGTCGTGCTGCGCACCGGCATACAGCAAAGCACCCTCCGTGCTTTTTACGGCCAGGTAGTCAATGTAGCTATAATCGCGTAAATAACTCTGAATTTCAGTGCGAAGATAGGACCTTGTTAGTGCATACTCAGCTACGTTGAGCCGCTCTGCCAGGCGGTGCAGCAGCGCACTCTGTTCAGACCTTTTCTGATCGACATGTAACTGCAGCTTATCAGCAATCTGTTGTGCTGATTGCTCTACCAGGTGTTGTAACTGGTGAGCAAAATGAAACCACAACACACTGGATGCCAGGGCAATAAAGCCAACCAATAGCCAGCCGCTGCTGCGTAACTGCTGGGCCGATGTCCGCTTTTTAACATAGGGCACACTTAAACCGGCAACCGCAAGCAGCAGCAAATAAAACGCAGTGTGAGCGGACGCAGAAGTACTGGTGCTCAGCACCATGGCAGGCAGAAAATCGTACTGTGCTAACAACACACTTACACTAAGCCCGGCTAACAGCAGGTTACTCAGCAGGCTCAGCGCAAAACACAGCGGCCAACGGCCATAGTTACGCCGGCAAACCCAACCGGACGAGCCCAGGCACAGCAGCAATAACGCCAGACTCTGCAGCAACGGAATTCTGGCCTGCGCACTTTGCCAACTAAGCGTCGCCGCCGTAACATCAGCCTGATGCCAGAACAAACCCGCTAACGCGATAAGCAGGAGAATCAGATTACCGCTGAGCATGAACCAGCGCTTTTTGCTAACAACGCCCATTAGCATCAACACTGCAGCCACTAAGGCGAATGCCGTGTCAGGTAACATAACAAACCGGTCAAGCCGGCCATCATGATGTAACAACCAGCCAGATAATGCTAACAGCGCACCGAACAGCACAATAAGGCAGCTGCTATAAAAAACACTAAGCCCCATTACACTGCTGATACGAAATCTGCCGGTTGTCATGTATTTGCTATCAGCCCCCCGCTAAGCCGTTGTAAACAGTCAAGCAGGGCAACTTTGCTGCACGGTTTTGTTAAGCTGGCATGCAATGTCAGCACTGTGGCTTGCTGGCTTAAAGCTAATTGCAGATCACCACTGATTAAAACACGCTGAATCGCCGGGTAATCGTGCTGTAACTGCAACAGTAGCTCAGTACCACTGATACGCGGCATCTGTTGGTCCACCAACGCTATCTGCACTGAATCCAGATAGGCTTGTTGCCAAAGCTGTTCTGGCTGTTGTAAGTAAAAGCCCTGATACGCAGTGCCGCGCAACATGCGCTGATAGGCTCTGAGGATAAACGCATCGTCATCGATAAACAGCAGCTTAGACATCAGCATTACCGTATTGTAATAAGGTACGGTTTAGCTCTGCCAACAATGCCGGCCACACTTCAGTTAACCTTGCCAGTTGCGCTTGCAACGCAGTCAGATCTTGTTGTCTGGCAGCCAACTCCAGCGCACTGCACAGCTGCATCAGCCGCACTGCGCCTACCAGGCCGCACATACTCTTTAAACTGTGACATAAACGGGCGATATCAGCCGGCGTATTTTGTTGTGCTGCACTTTGCAGCTGTTGCACATAAGCACCAGCTTCGCGTCGAAATCCGGCCAGCGCCAGCGTAATGGTGGCAGCAGTGTCGTCACCGTACATCGCAATAAGCACCTTAAGGTCTAACAGCGGCAATTCAGGTTGGTTAGTCATGACGCGCCCCGCCGTCATTTTCATCATGCAGTTGAATAATCGGCCTGCTACAGGTCTGCATCCACCAATAAGACAGTTTTTTCAGCAGCGCCAACACCTGACTGTGGTGTTTAACATTCACTTCAGCTAATTCGGCAGCCAGCGGTTTCAGCTTCTCCAGCCGCTGCTCAAATAACAACCAAAAGTCATAACGCCGCTGTTTTTGTTTCATATTTTTCGCAATATGAAACAGATAATCTATTGCCTCGCCAGCACGCTTGCGCTCACTCTCAATCGCCACCGGTTTGCAATTGCCGACAAACACATTGTGAAAACAGCTGACATTAAAAGCAAAGTTACGCAAGCGGCGGTCGAGCTGAAAATAACCAGTGCTGGCATGCTGCGGCCAAAACAAAAAATCTTTTTTATCCGGCTTATCCCCGGTTGGCGTTTCTTCTGCAACAGCGTCAGTTTTGTGCTCCTGCTCACGTACTATTGCCACGCTGATTTTACGTGGTCCATCATCCGGCACTGCAACTGTTTTGCTTAGCTGACTACCCAAACCTGCATAATACTGCGGGCTTTTAATTGGTTTTTCATGCAGTAAATGATGCTGAATTTTTCGCGTTAGCAAATCAAAACTTATTGGTTTGGCCAGAAAGTCATTCACATCATAACTTTTGCATTGCTGGATCAGCTCAAGGTAAGTATTGCCGGAAAAGATAATCACCGGAATGTCATGCGATGTAGCATCAAAACTGCCGCTACGCAGCTGAAACACCAGTTCCAAGCCGGTTGGGCTTTTCATTTCGATATCAGTGATCAGTAAATCTATGTTTTCATTCTGCAAAATATCAGCAGCAGTTTTGCCATCCAGCGCTTTAAAAGCGCTGCAGCCCGGTACCTTATTGGCAACACCGTGCAAAAAGTCACACATTAAAATGACATCGTCGACTACCAGCACATTGAAATGTTTCAGCAGCATACTCCTCCTGTTACGGCTTAACATGCCGTATCTGAGAGATACAATAGATTAGATAACCGAGATAGGCACAGATGGTAAGTATAGGCTTGAAAATAGAAAAATTCTGTAGCAAAGCCATAACACAAAGCTAGATTTGTTAACTTTACAAATCAGCCGTTTACCTTCGGCCAATGTTGGCACAGCTGGCGCTGTAGACGGCGATATTCATCTGAGCTAAATGACTGTTGGCGTAAGTAAACGCACTGCACTTTTTGCAGCGGGCTATGACGGGATATTGAGACAAATTGGCGGTAAACCGGATAATAGGCTTTGGCCAGCTTTAATTGGTTATGAAAGTACAGGGTTTTAAAGTCCTGATTTAGCTGCGGCCAGAAATCATTGGCCAGGCTTACACTTAACAGTAGTGGCTGTGGCATATAAGGCCCGAATTGCTCGGCCAGTAATAGTTGTTCCGCTGCAGCAGCGGGTTGCGGGTATGGTCGGCTTTTACTACCAGAATAACAGCATCACACATCGGCGCCAGCAACAAAGCGGCACTGCGCCGGCAGTAAGCACATCAACACCGTTTTATTCGTCTTTAACAATACAAGCGCTGACCTTTTACGTACTCGATAGCACATTGGCCAGGCCAGTTTGATAACCAAGCAGGCCTAATTCAGCGCCCAACGTAAGTTTGCCCATTTCAGCATAAAACAGTAATACCCGCACCAGCTCGCCAAAGGCAATAGATAAACGCAGGTATTCGACGGTGATGTAGTTGTAACAACCACCACAAGACATATACTGGCACCTTTAAACGGTGTTTACTGCGAATACAGAAAATTTGCTCTTTTGGCTTGCCCAACCAAAACAGCAAGCTGTTGTCGACCAACACAAGTCGTAGTAATACCAGCAACCTTTGTGGTTTCAAAAACGAGATTAGTTATTAAACCTTAATTCCTGTGTAAGCCTTGTACCACTCTACAAACTGCGCTATGCCCTCTGCTAATGCCGTTTTCGGTGTAAAACCACTTACTGCGCTTAAGCTGCTAACATCGGCATAGGTTTGATACACATCGCCATCCTGCATTGGCAGGTACTGCTTTTGAGCGACTTTACCCAGGGCCTGCTCGATGGTGGTGATAAAGCTTTCCAGCTTAACCGGCTGATTATTGCCGATGTTGTACAGCTTGTAAGGCACGCCTTGTGTGGCTGTTGGCAGCACGTTTTGAATACGCACTATGCCCTCTACAATATCGTCGATGTAGGTGAAATCGCGCATTAAATCGCCGTTATTAAACACCTTTATTGGCCGCCCCTGGCTTATCGCCTCGGTAAACAACCAGGGTGCCATGTCGGGCCGGCCCCAGGGGCCGTATACGGTGAAAAAACGCAAACCGGTAGTTGGCAACTGATATAAATGGCTATAGGTGTGCGCCATTAACTCATTGGATTTTTTAGTGGCCGCGTACAGCGAAATAGGCGTGTCTACACTGTCGGTTTCGCTAAACGGCACTTTTTGCTGGTTGCCATAAACCGAACTGGAGCTGGCATACACCAAATGCTCAACCTTATTGTGCCGGCAGCCCTCTAAAATGGTCATGGTGCCAACCAGGTTGGAGTCGACATAAGCCATGGGGTTTTCAATACTGTAGCGCACCCCGGCCTGGGCACCGAGGTGAATGACCCGCTGAAATTGCTCGCTGGCAAACAGCTGCGCCATTGCTTCGCGGTTGGCTAAATCCAGCTTAATAAAACGGAAATTGGTAAAAGGTGCCAACTGGGCTAAACGGGCTTGCTTTAGCGCCGGGTCGTAATAATCGTTCAGGTTATCAATACCCACTACGTCATGGCCTTGCTCAAGTAAGGCTTTGGCGGTGTGCATACCAATGAAACCAGCAGCGCCTGTTACTAAGTATTTCATAGTATTAGTTAACCTTTTTTACGCTTTCACCGCGGCCAATGGCATAGTAAACAAAACCTTTTTTGCTTAACCGGGCCGGGTCAAACATATTGCGGCCATCAAAAATAACGGCGTTTTTTAGCTGCTGCTTAATCAGGTCAAAATCAGGCGCTCTGAACTGTTGCCACTCGGTACAAATAATTAATGCATCGGCATTTTTTAGCGCGGCCTCTTTGGTGCCAACCAGCACCAGTTCGTCGCTTACGCCAAAGATACGTTGGGTTTCCTCCATCGCTTCCGGATCGTAGGCTTTAACAGTGGCGCCGGCGGCTATCAACTCGGTAATCAGTGTACGGCTGCTGGCTTCACGCATATCGTCAGTATTAGGCTTAAAGCTTAAGCCCCATAGTGCGAAGGTTTTGCCTGCCAGTTCGGCACCAAAATGCTGTTTTACCAGACCAGGTAATTTGAATTTTTGCCGGTTGTTTACTTCCTCAACCGCTTGCAGAATTTTCGGTTGGTAATGTTCGCCTTCCGCGGTACGGATCAGCGCTTGCACATCTTTCGGGAAACAGCTACCGCCATAACCACAACCCGGGTAGATAAAGTGATAGCCGATACGCGGATCAGAACCTATGCCTTTGCGCACGTTTTCTATGTCGGCACCGAGAATTTCTGCCAAATTGGCCATTTCATTCATAAAGCTGATTTTGGTCGCCAGCATACAGTTAGCGGCATACTTAGTAAGCTCGGCGCTGCGCACATCCATAAACACCATTTTGTCGTGATTACGGTTAAACGGCTCGTACAGCTCGCGCATCAGATCAATCGGCTTGTTGTTATAAGTTCCAACGATGATGCGGTCCGGGCGCATACAGTCGTTTACCGCTGCGCCTTCTTTTAAAAACTCAGGGTTAGACACCACATCAAATTCAACAGTTTTATTCAGGCTGGCCAGGGTCTGCTGCACCTTGGCGGTGACTTTATCGGCAGTACCAACCGGCACGGTTGATTTGGTAATAATAACTTTAGGCTCGCTCATAAAGCGGGCGATGGTCTCGGCTACCGCCAGCACATATTTTAAATCAGCAGAGCCGTCTTCATCAGGTGGGGTACCTACGGCAATAAACTGCACTTCACCATGTGCTACGGCATCTTGGGCATCGGTAGTAAATTGCAGATTGCCATTAGCATAATGCTGCTCTACCAGCGGTGTTAAACCCGGCTCATATATTGGAATAATACCCTTTTTCAGGTTATCTACTTTCTTTTGGTCTACATCGACGCACATGACCTGATGGCCTACTTCGGCTAACACTGCCGCCTGCACCAAGCCTACATAACCAATGCCAAATACTGTTACTTTCACGACGCGTCTTCCTTAAAAATTACTGTGTCAGCATGCAAAATGAGGCATTTACCTGCGCTTAACGGCAAAGCCTCATTAGCTGCTTATTTAAAACCAGATGGCTATATTACGACTGTGCAACCGCTAACTCCAGCTCAACCTTTTTTAGCGGCTCGCTGATAAGCTTATGCATATGGGCCCTTAACGGCGCGCCCAGTGTCGGGTGGTGCAGGCCATATTCCATATTGGCTTGCAGTAGCCCCAGTTTGGTGCCGCAGTCGTGGCTTTTACCCACTATGCGAAAGGCTTCGAGTTGCTCTAATAAACGCAGTTGATGTAACGCATCGGTAAGCTGAATTTCATCACCGGCGCCTGGCGGAGTATACTCCAGTAAATCCCAGGTGGCGGCAGATAACACATAACGGCCGGTAATGGCGTAGTTACTGGGTGCATCTTCTAAGGCGGGTTTTTCCACCATATCATGAATTTTTGCCGTGCAACCTGCAGCTAAATCAGCGCCGTTTAAATCCACCACGCCGTATTGGTTAACCATGTCGTGTGGTACCGGCTCTACCATGATCTGGCTGGCACTGTTGTGGTTAAAGCGCGCGATCATAGCGGCCAGATTGTCTTTCTTCAGGTTGCACTGGTATTGATCAATTAATACGTCTGGCAGCAACACGGCAAAGGGATTGTCACCAACCACCGGGCGGGCGCATAAAATGGCATGGCCCAGCCCAAGAGCTACTGGCTGGCGCACCGATATAATAGTGACATTTTTCGGCACTATGGCACGCACTTCTTCTAACAGCTGCCGTTTTACCCGTTTTTCCAGCGTAGCTTCCAGTTCAAAGCTGGTGTCAAAGTGGTTTTCTATGCTGTTTTTTGATGAGTGCGTTACCAGTACAATTTCGGTAATGCCCGCAGCAACGGCTTCTTGTACTACGTATTGGATAAGCGGTCTGTCAACAACCGGCAACATTTCTTTTGCCATTGCCTTGGTAGCTGGCAACATACGGGTACCCAAACCTGCCACAGGGATAACAGCTTTAGTAATACATTGGGATGAACCTGCAGATAACGAAGATGGCATATAAGCGTCCTTAAAAGCTAAATGTTCAACCAATCAATGAAGACAAATGATTCATCACTATTGCAACATTTTTAGATAAAGCCAGATTTCAAGATCTTGTTATCAATGCAGAGGTAAAATAGCAAAACGACGAGAAAATACCTGAAGCGGTAAGGCATACATCCATGGCACCGAGTGCCGCCCCTGGTCGATGAGTCGCAATTTTACGTACAGAAAACAGAATGTCAAAGCTAATTTAACTGCGCTATGCGACATTTTTCTGACGTTTGCCGCTTGCTTAAGGAAAAACACCGGGCCATACAAAAGCCAAATTGCGCGAAACACTCGCTACCTTACTCAGTACCAAGATGCTGCTGCACAACACAGTAGATTTTAACTTGCAGGCTCCGGCCAATGCCTTGTTATTTGTCAGCGTACTGGCACTTAGCCAACTGGCTTACCATAACAGCCAACAACCACGCTTTTTGCAACAATAAGCCACGTTATCAGTTTTTTTAAACATTAAATTTTTACATTACTAACGGTTGTACCATAATTACCCAAACGCAATAGTCGGTACAACCTGTGATAAGCCAATGGATCGAACAGCTTAGGGATAGCGACAACAGCCAGTACCTGATATATCTGCTGATGCTGTTGTTATTTGCTGCTGATAGCCAAACCCAGCTTGGTTTTGCACATGGTTTTTTATATGCCCCGCTGCTGCTGTTAGCCAGCCTCACCAATAAACTACGTTTATTAAACTTCTGCTTTTACAGCGCTATACTGCTAATTATATTAGGTATTCTTATTTCCCCGGCCGCCCCGCAAGGTTTTGCATTCGGTTATGTGTTAGCTAACCGCATCGGCGCCTGTATATGCCTGCTGCTGATTTACCTGCAAATGCGTGCGGCCATAGTGCTGCAAATGCAGCAGGCAAGGCAACAGGTTAATATGCTACGGCAACAACAACAGATGCAGTTAATTAACCAACTGACGCATTTTGGTCGCTGGACCTTTGATCCACACAATCATAAGTTGTCACTGTCTGCTGAAGCCAAAGCCTTGTTACCGGCAAGCAGCCGCAACCGGCTAACCATAAGCCAGTTCAGTGCCTTGTTTCACAGCCCATATCAGCTGGCTTTACAGCAACTGCTAAGTGATTGCATCGATTTGCAACAAGCCTTTGATATAGACTGCGCTTACCGGCTTGAGGACAACAAAACCCACTGGTTGCGTATAGTCGGCTATCCCGCATCGGATATCGGCAACGGCATGCAAGGTATAGTGCAGGACGTTAACTCAGCGCATCAAATCAGCATGCGGCTGGCGCAACAACAACAGCAGTTTAAGCAATGGGCCGACAGTATGCCCATTATGGTCTGGACTGCAGACAGCGGCGGCAACCTAACTTTGGTTAATCAAACCGTGACGACCTTCACTGGCAAAGCGGAAAAAGAGCTGCTGCACGACTGGCTTGACATAGTGCACCCGGACGAACGTGACGCCGTTATGGCTCATTGGCAGCACTGTGTACAAAGCGGCGATGCTTACAGCATAGAGTTTCGTATGCGCCGGCTGGACGGGAATTATGTCTGGCATCTGGTCAAGGCCGTTGCCGTCAACGACACTGACGGCAAGGTAGAAAAATGGCTAGGCTCAGCCATGGCTCTGGGTGCTGCCAACAAAGCGGCGCCCGTTCCGCCTTATAATACGGCATCCGGCTGATACCAGTCGGTCCGGTTACGGCTAAGCACAAAAACAGCATAGCTGGCAAATTCCGACATCAGCTTGCTGTAAAAATCAAAGTTACTCAGGTTGACGGTAATAAAGCAATTGTAGCTGCAGTTAAGTGGACGAAAAGTCTGGCTGGAACTGGCCACCACTTTGGCAGTGAAACCATGATATTCAGTCAGCTGCGTTACCCGCCAGGCATGAAAATCGCTGGTCAGAATATAATCTGGTTTAAGCTGCGGCCTCGCTGCTAAGCTATTAAATTCTTTATAGGTATTATCGCCACCAAAAAAACAATCAATAGCGTAATTGCCTGGCATAGACAGCAAATAATCAACATAAGGCTGACAGTAACGGCTGGTAATAATAACGCTGCCGCCATCCGGCATTAAAGCAGCCAACTGCTGCAAGCGCGCTTTAGCACAGGCTGGCAATGCCGCCTCAGAACCACCACAGCCCAGCACCACCACAGTGCTTTGGGCGCTTAAGGTGTAGCTGCTGCTGTAACTGCCATACCAGTCCCGCAGCTGATTGGCCACAAAACTGTTACCGGCCAGATAATAAAACGCCAGCAACAGCCAGAGGCCTTTTTTGCGATAGCAGCAACAAGCCAGTAACAGAGCGTACAGCATTATATTTTGCGGAAACATTAAAGGTTCAAGTATATCTTTCATTCGCTCTCTCTTTGCCAACACCCTGTTGCCACAACAATGCATTACACATCGCCCAGGGCAGCCATAGCATACCTGAAGTCAGTACATGCCCGGCCAGTGACGACACCAACACTAGCAGCAGGTTAAGTAACAGCACACTGCGCCCGGCACCATAATTACGCTGCTGCCAGCTGTGGCGGATAAAGGCGGCAAACACCAGTGCTGCACTGAGCAAACCGGCCAGGCCATGGAAAATCAGCAGATCAAACCAGTCCAGCTCGGCAAAGTATTTTTTTAGCTGCAGCGCTATAGCGCCCTGCCCCAACCCGGCCAGACGCTGCCAGTCAGGGTAGTTGTCGGCCGCAGTTTGCCAGATCCGGCTGGCATAATAGTCACGCGATGACAGCAAAATACCGCTGAGGCCACGTTGTTGGTAAACGAAATTCAGTTTGTCGTAAATACCCAACAGCTGCAGTAAATATTGGCCGTGTAGCAGCAACAGCATTAGCACTGCCAGCAGCAACGCTGCGGCTATCAACAAAACACGGCGTTGTCGCAGCCAAAATGCAGCGTCTTGCATCAGCAGCGGTATGAAAATAACCTGCAAGGCGACACCAAATACCCCGGTTTTGGTCAGCATCAGCACTGCCAGCAGCACAGCGCAGCAGCTGATCAGCACATAATTCACTTTATGCTGCGGCCAGCTTAGCACCAGACAAGCGCAGCTGATCACCAGCAGCACCGCCGATAACTCATTGGTCGAATAAAAAAAGCCTTTTATGCCCAAAAATGTCTGCGCTACGCCCTCTAAAGGCTGATAAGCGCTAAAGCCCAAACCTGCCGCACCGGCCAGGGTATTCAGCAGCAACACCACAGCACTGAGCCACACCGTATGTAACAACAGGCGTTTGGCTAACGGAGCAGAATTTTGTGCCAGGCCAACCAGATATAACAGTGCCAACAGCGGGCTTAGCACTTTAAGCGCCAGCTGCATGTCTGCCAGCATCCAGCGCAAAGGCAGCTGTGGCCAGTGCAGCGCCGGCCCGGCCAGCATTAAAAGCAGAGCCAGCAGCAAAGCCAATAGGTATTTCGGCTGCCGCAACCAGGTGCTGTACGCCATCAGTAACAGTAACGTCAGTTTGTAGGCGGCCGAAAGCCCATAGCTGCTGCCAGAGAGCTGCAGCAAGGCACCGTTGATACAGTCTATCAGCAAGAACCAAGGCATCAGCCAACATAACAGCTTGTCTGTGGCTTGTTGCCGTTGCAGTAAGATGCCAGCACTGAACATTATTTTTTAAACAACCCCATGACACCTTTACTCAGCAGTTTAATACGCCAGCGGCTTAGTATTCCCAGTTTGTGTTTCAGGTAGTAACGCCATTTCAGCTTAACCAGACCATAGCGGATACTGCTTAGCAACGCAGGCAGCGACATTGGGCTTTGTTGCATCATCTGCCGATAAAACATTTGGTTTTGTAAATTACGCTCACTCATATGCACCCGATGCTTGGCGACAAACTGTTTGTGCGCATCCAACCGTTTCGGTGAGTTGGTGATCCGGCCCAATTCATGGCCGACGTTAACCTTGTAGCTGGGCTGTGCAATACGCAATGCCGGGCCATAAGCCTGCACCACCCGCACCCACATATCGTAATCCTGAAATGCAGCCAGGCCAGTATCAAAACCGCCAAGCGCCAGCATACGCTCGCGTTTTACCAGGGCTTGATTAGACAAGGTATGTAAGTCCAGCAGTTGGGTTAAGTTAACCACATCGCGCCTGGCGTACAGTGTTTTTTGCACCGACCCATAATCCCATATATAACCACTGCAAACACAGCTGTAGTTGTCATCATAGGCCTGATACAGGCTGCTTAAACGATGTGGTAAGAATTCATCGTCATCGTCAATACCGGTAACAAAGTCGCCTTTTGCCTCGCTGATAGCCCGATTACGGGCTGCACAGGCGCCCTGGCCTTTACTCTGGCGGAAAAAGCGGATGCGTGCCTCGTTAATATATTTGTTGGTCAGAACCGCCCAGGTATCGTCGGTTGAAGCATCATCGACAACCAGTAACTCAATATTCGGATAGTCCTGCGCCAATACCGATTCAATGGCACTTATTGCCATCTGCGCCCGGTTGAAGGTTGGCATATAGACACTGATCAGTGGCATTGCTGCTGCGTTATTATTCGTCATTTTTTGCCTCAGATTTTACCGGTCCAATACCACCAGACATAACGTGCCAGCCCCAGTTGGCGGCCAATGCGGCTGGGCTGGGCTAACAAGCGGTAGGCCCATTCCAGATTCAGCTTACACCAAAGCGGCGGCGCCCGTTTTACATTGCCGGTAAATACATCATAGGTACCGCCCACGCCCATATAAAAACAATCCGGATGCTGAGAGCGGATACGTTGGATAAGCAATTCCTGCTTCGGCGATCCCATCGCCACACTGACAATGCGGGCACCACTTTGCTTAATTTGAGCAATAAGCGCCGCTTCGTCAGTAAAATAACCATCCACCGCGCCAACCAGGTTAACCTGCTGTGCCTGCAGCTTTAGCGCGGTTTGCCGGTTAACGTCCGGCCTGGCGCCGACAATAAACACCGGCGTGTTAAGCCGGGCGGCTCTAAGCATTAGTTGCTGCCATAACTCACAGCCGGGAATACGCTGTACCCGCTGCCCCAAGCGCTGGCGCATCACTTTTACCACGCCTATGCCGTCGGCATAACGGATGTCGGCAGCAGCAATAACCTGCGACAGCTGATTATCACGCATGGCTGACATAATTTTTTCCGGATTAATGGCAATGGCCGAACCGGCAAAGACGCTGGCATCATCCGGCAGCACAGTTTCCAGCAGTTGCTGCATATCGCTAAAGGCTGCTACCTGTACCGGCCCGACCTGCACCAACGGCACACCAACGGGCGCAGCTTGCACCGTCTCACTGTGTTTTACCTCATTCATCCGCTAACTCCTGATATAACTGCTGCAACTGCCGGGCAATATTACTCAGTAAATACGGCTGAGCACTACGCCACGCCGCCAGTTGCATAGCATGATACTGCTGTGGCGACTGGAACAATTCATTAATCGCTTTTAGTAAACCGCTGCAGATCTGTTGTTCATCATTATGCTGACTAACAACATAGCCATTAACGCCGTGCTGAAGTTGCTCTGCCGCGCCGTCGGTAGCGGTGGCAATAACCGGCGTATAACTTGCCATTGCTTCTGCCATCACCAGACCAAAAGCTTCATGTCGCGATAAACTGATAAAACAACGCGCCTGGCTGTATAACTGTTTTAACGCATTGCTGTCTTTTGGCCCGACAACTAACACGTTAGGAAACTGCCTGGCTGCATGCTGCAAGGCGCTCAACATCGGGCCGCTGCCGGCAATAACGACTTTTTTATCTGCCAGCTCTGGCAAGATGGTTAATAAGCGGTCCATACCTTTGTTGACATCGAGGCTGCCGACGTACAACAGATCAATGCTTTTTTGCTGCCAGCTCAGAGGCTCACTCTGGCCATACAGCTCGGCAATACCGGCGCTAAGTACCACAGCGCGTTTAACCGGCAAGCTAAATTGCTTGCGCAAAGCGCTACTGGCAAAGATCCATTGATCAACCTTAGTAGCACAATAGCGGTATAGTTTAGCCGGCCTTTGATACAAATAAATATCACTACCGTGGCAGGTAACAACTATTTTTAGCCTGCGGTTACGCAGTGCACGATATAGTAACGCCAGGTAAATGGTGGGATAAAAATAATGCACATGCACAATATCAAAACGGCGGCGGCTGAGCAGAAAACGCCAGATAAAATCGAGTAAAAACACCGGATACTTTAATAATTTGTTCAGCAAAGAGTCACTATGCCAGCGCATATAATGATAAGCAGGGTTAAGCGGGGCCAGTGCCCACACCTGATTATGGACAAATTTGCCCTGAAACGGCGCTGAAGGCTTAGCGCCCATATTACTGATAATAAGAATATTTGGCTTAATAGTTTGCACGCTGAGAATTCTTCCTGGCAGCCGTACCGGCTGTGTACAATACGTGTTGTGAGAAAAAAAAACACTTAGTTTATAGCGCATTGCGCTTAAGCTACGGTTAGTATTAGTAACTTATTTTAGCTGACGCCCTGCTGAATGATGCCAGGCGCAGCATGCACAGTGTATGGCAGACAAAAACGGACAAGATAATGCAGCAATCCCTACTGATGTTTAGCAGCGCCTTTATCTGTGCTTGTATGGCAATTGCTGTGCTGCGGCCTGTTGCCGTGCGGGTGGGACTGGTTGACATACCGCGCGGGCGTAAACAACATCAGGGCGCAGTGCCGCTTGTTGGCGGTATCGCCACCTATTGTGGCCTGGCACTGGCATTACTGTTATTTGCCGACACGACGCTGCAGCCGCTGTACTTTTTACTCTGCACCGGCAGCATAGTGTTGCTTGGGGTGTTTGATGACTATCTGGATCTGAGCGTTAAACTACGTTTGGCGGTACAAACTTTAGTGGCGCTGGGCATGACCTACAGCCTGGACTTGCATCTGTCCAGCCTGGGTAATCTGTTTGGCTTTGGCGTTATTGAGCTGGGCGTATTTGGCCTGCCGGTAACGTTGCTGGCGGTGATTGCGGCCATCAATGCCTTTAATATGACAGACGGTATCGACGGTTTGGCCGGTATGTTAAGCCTGGTTAGCTTTATCAGTATTGCCATTTTTATGTCACTGTGGGGCCAGCAAACCTACGCTGGCCTGGCCTGGTTACTGGCGCTGGCCATGTTGCCTTATCTGGCCTGTAATCTGAATTTGCTCCCCGGTTATCGTATTTTTATGGGCGATGCCGGCAGTATGTTAATTGGTCTTAGCGTGATCTGGTTATTACTGCTTGGCACCCAAAGCGAAACTGCCAGTTTCCGTCCGGTAACGGCGCTGTGGATCATTGCCATTCCACTGATGGATATGGTCGCCATCATGCTAAGGCGAATTCGCAAGGGGCAATCGCCCTTTGTCGCCGACCGTGAACATCTGCACCATATCTCGCTGCGCCTTGGTTTAACCTCACGCGAGTCACTGGCGCTTATTACTTCATTGGCCTGTATTTTTGCCTGTATCGGTATTATCGGCGAATACCTGCTACTGCCGGACTATTTTATGCTGCTGCTGTTTTTACTGCTGTTTGCTGCTTATTTATATCTGTTGCAGCATATCTGGCGCATTGTTTCAAAACTGCGGCACAAGGTACTGGAACAACGTCAAACGATTAAATAATAACTTTGTATTTCAGGTGACTCATGAACAAACCGCTTTTCGTTGAAATTAAAGGTGTACAGTTTCGCAATAAAGGCGCCTATTTAATGTTGCTGGCCTGTCTGCAGGGGTTAAAACAACTGCCACGCCCGGTCGAGCTGGTGTTGTCGCCCGGCCCTAATTTGCCCTATCCGGAGCGGGCACGTTTAGGTGCCTGGCAAAAGTTGTCTTTCCGTCGTGGCGGCCTGGATCTGACACCGCTTATTGGCAAGTTGCCAGGCGCTGTGCAGCGCTTATTTAACCGCTACGGCATGCTAAGCGAACGCCAGGTTGATCTGGTGCTGGAAGCCAGCGGTTTTGCCTATGGCGATCAGTGGCCACTGCGTTTTTTACAAAATACCGCTAAAGAGGTAGTACGTTTTGCTAAAGCCGGCAAACCCTTTGTGTTTATGCCACAAGCCTTTGGCCCTTTTACATCTGCTGACAGTAAGGCGGCGATGCGCGATATTATTCAGCACGCACGGTTGATTTTTGTCCGCGACCCGGTGTCGCTACAACATCTGCAAAGCTGTATACCAAACCTGCCGGACTCGGTAGTACTGACGCCGGACTTCACCGTTAGCTTAACTGCCCGGGCTAACCACGAAATGCCATTAATGCCAGGCCCTTATGCGGCGCTTATTCCAAACAACAAAGTGGTGTCGAAGTTTAACCATGCCAATGCCGAGCAACAACGGTTTGACTATATTGCCGCCTTTGCTGCTGCAGCCAATAAGCTGGCCGCCGAAGGTATGCAATGCGTACTGGTAAACCATGAAGGCAAAGAAGATGCACAACTGTGTGAAGAAATTGCCGCTAAAGCACCATGCACAATAATTCAGATCGAAGATCCACTGGCCGTTAAAGCCTTTATCGGCAAAGCTGAACTGGCAATTAGCTCGCGCTTTCACGGCGCGGTCAATGCGCTTAGCCAGGGTGTGCCCTGTATCGCGACCAGTTGGAGCCATAAATATCACGCCATGATGTCAGATTTTGGCATGGGCGATTATTGTGTCGCCGAGCTTAGTGAACAAAGTTTACTCAGTGCTTTGCAACACCTGCTTGACAGCAAAACCATACTGGAAACAGAGGTAAAGCAGCGCGCCGCACTGTTAAAACAACAAAACAGTGCTATGTGGCAACGCTTGTATCAGGCAATAAGCTGATATTAATCAGCCAACTCCAGGCACAAATATAGGCACTTTCAATGTGTTGTCTCCTTTGTCTGCGCCACCGCACATTTCATCATAAGCCGACTGGTGCACTAAATACGCTTGGTAAATAGTGCAGCGGTCCAACGCCAGCTTTACTTCATCTAAGCTGTGAAACTGTTGCGGTTTATTATCGTCGTTTACCAAAAATGCCATACGGCCGTCGTAATCGGCTTCTGCCAGGTATACCCCCATTTCAAACGAATGGATAACCAGTTCATTAATGCGAACATCCTGATGATTTAAATGTGCAACACGATGATAAGGCATAGTGCAACCTCCGATAGAGAACCCTCTGTTAGCTACGTTGTGTAACACCAGACAGTTTTTATTTAAGCAGAAAACTGCTTTTTGTACTAACCACAGCTAATACCCTGCTGTTTAACCTGACTACCAAATTTTACCAGCTGCATCAAAGCGGTATAACCGTCTTGTTTTTTTACAAGCCAACTAAAACCCGACTTCAAAAACACACTAACAAACTGATTTTATTAGACTATAAACATTGGTCTGTTAGTTGCTTCAACATAACTGCAGTAACTGTTTTATAAGAATATCAGCAATCGAGAATAAGGACTTTTACTATGAAAAAAACATGTTTAGCAGCACTGCTACTGGCAGGATCAGCCATTAGTGCGCAGGCTGCACCCATTATATTTTTTGGTGAAAACCAAACCGATCCTTTTGCCATAGGTGCGGATCCGGCGGCGGCACAAACCAGTTTTTTATCTAACCTGACAGGCGTCGGCACAGAAGATTTTGAGGGCTTCAGTATACCTACAATTGCTCCTTTAGATATTTTGTTTGCCGGTTCAACGGGAAATATTACGGCTACCATGACTGGAGGTGGCCAAATTGCTAACACCACCGGTGCGGGTCGTTTTAATACCTCTGCCGGCGGTTCGCAATGGTGGGAAATCAGCGGTCTATTTAGTATCAATTTTGATACTGCCATCTCAGCCTTTGGTTTTTTTGGTACCGACATTGGTGACTTTGATGGCCAGATCACTGTTGCCCTGCTTGATATCAATAATGTCGTTACCAATCTGGTTATCGATAACAGCATTAATGGTATAAATGGTGCCAACCTGTTCTGGGGCTTTATTGACGTAAATAACGCCTACACCAGCATTAGTTTTGGCAACACCGCAGCAGGCACCGATTTTTTCGGTTTTGATGACTTCACTATCGGCGACCGCCAACAAATTAGAATCCCAACAGTACCAGAGCCGGCAACACTGGCCATGTTCGGCCTGGCAATCTGCGGCTTAGTTACCTCTCGCCGGCAGAAAAAGTAACCTCCATTGAAGTAAAAAGGCGCTAACAGTGCCTTTTTTTTGTAATACCAAAACAGAATAATCTGCCATTACCACGCCATGGCTTACTTTTAGTTACTGCAATGGAGACAGGCTTTACCTAAGTGTTGCCATCCTCTAGTATCCGGTTATGTAAATGCAGTTTTAGCGTGTTGCTATGGATGCCAGCTTTTTTCGCTGTAAACAATTACTGATTATTGATGACTGCGCCCCTGTTCGCGCTTCTATTAAAGGCATGACGCAACAATTGGGATTTGACGCCATCCATCTGGCGCGCGATGCCAATGAAGCTATTGCTAAGTGCTACGAAATCCCTTTCGATTTTATCCTGTGCGATATTAACCTTGGCGATGGCAAAGACGGTTATCAGCTGTTTGAAGTGCTGAAAAATGACCGGTTATTAAGCCCGCTATGTTGTTTTATTATTATTAGCGCCGAAAACCAGCGCCAGATCGTGCATGGCCTGATAGAACTGCAACCTGATGATTACCTGCTAAAACCCTTTTCCGCCCCGGTGCTGGAAGAGCGCATAGTCAGAGCCATTAAAAGCCGTATAGGGCTGCGCAAAGTGTATTACGCCCTGTATGAGCAAGATTACAACCTGGCGCTGGACGAATGTGACAGTGTCATCCGCCAGGAAAACGACCACAGTATGGCTGCCCGCCGTATTAAAGGTGAACTGCTACTAAAACTGCAACGTTACGCCGACGCTGAAACCTTTTATCAGCAGCTCACCGCGTACAAATCTCTTAACTGGGCCAGGCTGGGGTTATCCGTTGCTTGCTTCTACCAGGACCGCTGGGAAGATACCGAGCTACAACTGGCGGATTTAACCCAGTTCGATGACACCAAAGTCGAAGCGCTGGACTGGCTAGCCCGGCTTTATATTAAATACGGCCGCTACGAAAAAGCCTTTGAGACACTGCAGCAGGCAGTATTGTTGTCGCCAAAAAATATTGTCCGGCAAAAAGCGTTGGCCAATCTGGCATCCATCACCAATGATAAAGCCGCCTGTGTGCGTATTTGTACCCGGCTGGTCACTGAAGCCCGCCACTCCAGCCACGACACGGTAGATAACTACCTGAACCAGGCCCGGGCAATTATCGACCAATCATACTGCGTTAATATTCTGGAGCGCGCTGTGATGCTCGGCCATGCCGAGCGGCTGGTGAGCGCCTTACCCAAACGTTTTGACGTTAAAAAACACCAGCGTGAAACCGCACTGTTAAAAACCCGTATTATTGCCGCCCGGGGCGAACTGCCAAAAGCACGTAAAATGATCCGCGAAGTGCCCCTTAAGCAAGATGAGCACACCACCACAGATTCTGCCCTGGACGCTGCCAAAGCCTATTTTGAACTAGGCGACTTATACGCCAGCCAACACTATATCGAGCAAATGGCGGCTATGTTAAAAGACGATGACATGCTGACTGAAACCCAGCGCATTATGAAAAACATCGAACAAAAGCGCCATGACGAGTTAAAAGCCAAAATTAAGCAAATCAACAACGAGGCAAGCTACGCTTATCAACAGGGGCAATACAGCCGGGCGGTGGATTTATTTGGTGAAACTTTCGACCATATGCCGACCAACCCTACTCTGGCCCTGAATATTCTGCAGGCCATGAGCAAAGGCGCCGTGCTAAATGAGGTAACAAGCAGATACTGTCGCGCAGCCATTAAATTGCTTAGCCAGAGCGAGCTAAACGACGATAACCGATCCCGCTTTGGTAAATACCTCACGGCAGTATTAAAACAGCACCCCGACTTGCGACCACGCAGTAAAGAAACCGAAGAATAAGCGGCAAGTTTAACAGGCTTTATCCCGGTTTATACAGCACGCTGAACACAGCTTAGTGGTAATAAAAAAGGCGCTTTAAGCGCCTTTTTTATTAGTTTAGCCTGCACAACGGTAGCGTTATGCCTTATTACGCGACGCTCTTCTGCGCATCATCAAGCCTAACAGCGACAGGCCGAATAAGGCTACCGACGCCGGTGCCGACACCGCAGCTGCAGCTTCTTCTGGCGTTCTATAACCGTTAGTACGGATGTTATCGATGGAAAAGGTTTCGGTTATACCGCCGGTTGCCGTTTGGCTAAACGTAATAGTTGAAAATGGCTCTGTGCTGACAAAGCCAAAAAAACTGGTGAATTGTAAAGCACCAGAGCCAACGGCTAATGCAAACGGAGCCTCAGTGTCAAATCGCACGCTATAGCTGTCTGTGGAGTCTGAGTCAGAAAAATCAAAAGCAAAAGCAGTAATCGGTGCAAAAAAACGGAACACTATATTAGGGCCATCACCGCCACTTATATAACTGCCATTCAGGTACTCACCCCAACCTACACTATTGGTATTATTTATTGCAGTCCCTGAATTCTGACTAATCTGAGTCGCACTATAAATGCCAGCATACTGGTTTCCACCAACTGAGTTTGTGTATGAAAAACCAAAGCCATCAAACAACCGCTCATCGCCTAACGTAAGCAGGCCGGTCAGGGCAGTATCAAAAGTCTCCAGTGTAGTAGTACCGGCAGTTAGCGCGGCATTAAAACTGGTTAAATCGTTGTACTGTATAATTGCTGCTTGTGAGATATTTACCTGACAACACAAGGCCAGTGCTGACCCTATCAAATACTTCTTCATGCAAAAACATCCTTTTTTTAATTATTTACTTTAACTAAAGTTAAAACCACGATTCCTAGCGCCTTATACCAGCATAATTCGAAATCCGGCGGACCATGCAAATTAAACACCAATAATGTATCTTCATGTTTTAAATAAAAAATAATTTAAAATTCAACAAAAATACAGACTTAATGTAAATTATTCTGACACATTAGCATTAACCTACAGCAAACAAGCCCAAAGCTGTAACAACAGCAACACCTGTCAGTGTTTTTTCAGCCAGCTAAGGTAGCGCCGTGCACGGCACTTATCAGCCAGCTGCTGCGTTAATAGCGCCCAAAGCGGCGATACCTGTGGTTTTGGCCGCTTTTGCCGGCTATCCGCCAATACCGGCAGACAGCATATGCTGGCTATGCAGCCAGGCCAGGGCAATCAGATTTAGCAGAGCACCAAGATAAAACACCTGTAGAAAAGCCCGTTTTTGTGATTTATGCCGCAAATAACTTTGCGCCAGTAAAGCACCGGGCCAGCCGCCCAACAGCGCCATAAATTGCAAGGTAGACTCAGGCGTACGCCACTGTCCTGCCTGCGCCTTACGTTTATCCAGCCAGTACGCCATAAAAGTAAAAACACTCAGCCCGGCGTAAATCAGCGGCACATAAAGCGGCAGTTTGGCCATAGCAACAGCAGCGCTCAAACCTACAGCGAAGGCCAGTACACACCACAACGGCCACGTTGTAGCGTGCTTTGCGGCTTTAATTTTGCGCTTTTCACCGGCAAAAGTAACCTGCAGCGCCTGCAACCGGCCCTGCTCATCTTTACCAATGGCGTAAGTAACCACCTCGCCCATCACCGGCCGGCGCGAACGGTTTTGCAGCGCTTTTATATGCACAAACACCCGCTCGCCTTTTAACAGCGGCTGAATAAAGCCAAAGCCTTTATCATCATCCCACTGGGTAATTTTTCCTTTTACCAGCATTGTTGCTCCTTGTTGTACCGCCGATTATCTCAGCGTTTTGTTGTTGCAAAATAGTATGACGAACGCTGTCTAACTGGCACCTATTGTCAGTTCATGGCATCTTTCAAATGACCCAACACAATTTTCAGGTACTCAGTTTTGAACTCATCGGATCCAGGTAAATTAGGTAATGTGTAGAAATCACTAAGGTTTCGATTGTCCAAGGCCTTTTGTATCGCATTAACCACCTTTTCTTGCGTAGCTTTATCAAATTCACGAGTAAATCGGCCGTAAATATTGTACATATATTTATTGGCACGCACATCGTCCAGGCTTCTCACATGAAACAATGCGTACATCACTAAGTTTAAGTCACCGTTAGCATGGTTATTCATTTACAATCCAATTCTTTATTTCAATAGGCAAACTAAGTCTGAGCAAAGGGCTGCTATTGTTACTGAGCTGTACTAAGTATTCAGCAGCTATGAGCGAATTGCGGCTGTTCAGATCAGGCGCTCACTAAAAACGAATCACTGCTTTGCCTTAGTTGCGGACATTCGATTTTTCGTGAACCCAGCGCTGTCCTTATGCTTGTCTCAAATTACTTTCACTCACGGCTTTACTGCAAAAGCATCTACTTCATTTTTTTTGGGTGAGTAAACTCTTACTGATTAGTGGCTAGCTGCGTTTCGCTTTATCCATTGTATTGCAATTTCTAAAAACTCTGGTTTGTAGGTATCATGCCCCAATTCGGGGGATAGCGTATATTCAAACGGCTTACCTTGGGCTTTTAATCCATTAAGCTGTTCCATACACATTTTGACGGGAATCTGTATATCCTGTTCGCCAAAAAGCCAAAGCCCTGGTATCGATAAAGCACTCAACGAGTCTTTCGGATCTGTCGCCTCAAATTGATATCTATCAGGAGCATTTTGTATGTGTGCACGTGCGTCATCTTCCGTGTGATTGTCCCAAAAGTCTTCTCTTCCATTGGTATAGAACTGAAATCTGAGTTGTTCCAAAGTAGTAATAGTGGGACTGCTAAATAGAACCATAAACTTAATGGATGGATTTTTAAGTGCCGCAATCGGAATTATCCAACCCGCTTGACTCGCGCCAACAACACCAATAGGTAATTCCTTACCATATTGGCTGATGAGGTTTACTGCTGCGCTGGCGTCTTTTGCCAACAAAGTTAAGTTATCAACACTAATATTGTTTGTTCCTACCTGAGGTCCAGCGTAAACGCCGCCTGACTTACCAACCCCGCGTTTGTCATAGGTCAACACTAATAAATCATTCTTCGCCAATAATTCGGCTAACTTTGCCATGCGTGGAACAGGATCTGAGCCGTGCACTAAAACGATTGCAGCTTTAGCATGTTTAGGAATATAAAGACTTCCTGCTAATTGAACACCTTCGCTCTCAAACTCGATCTCCTTAACGACAGTTAGGTCTTTTGGATTAGGATTTGTTTCTTGGAGACTCTGTATGCGACTCTCGCTGTTTGTTGTACAACCTGAAACAAAAAAGACTAACAGAAATAAACAGGCGAGGTTTCTCATTATTTTTCCTTAGTGATATTAAATTCACATCTGACACTGCAAAGTCAATGCCAAATACAAACCGTTTAATTTCAACAAGTTAAAGTAACCCGCGAATGCTGAAATTTAAACTAATCATTAATTGATGTTTTCGACCACTTTTTGACGCCTTTGCCTATAAATCATCTTAAATCTGTAATTGCGTGAGCGCTGGTAAATGTAATGGCGATGATAATTCAACTAAGCAGCTCTGTTTAGAGCATCACGCCCTTTACATAGAGTTTGTTCTATATTGAGTTCAATTTACGTTGTACAAAATATCGGGGCAAGAACATTTATGGCTGGTTATTTGTTTATTAATGCAATGCCCTTTTTGAAACATTTTGAAAAAGCGATGAGGTCTCGAAATTTTCGAGAGCCCTCAGATTAGTTTGTCGGTAAACGTCCGCTTTCAGTGAAAAGCGCCGATTTAAACTAATCTCAGTGAATTTCCGCAATTGGCACTTATCAGAAGTCTCAACTAGACCTTTTTAGCTAAATCCACATCTCACTGCAGGCTTCCAAGCCTGTATTATGGCTTTACCGGATTAGTTGCGCCCTCGCCCACTACCGTCTGCCAGGGTTTAACCTGCCAGCTCGTTACCAGGCCGTTTAGTACGTAAGGGTCGGCTTTGGCAAAGTTGGCGGGGATATCGGCGCTGTCGCAGTTAAATAGCAACAAGGCGCTGTCTGCCGGCTCGCCAACGGCACCACCCAGTAATAACTCACCGCGCTCTGCGGCTTGCCAGGCCAGTGCCAGATGCGCCGAACGAAATTCTGCACGGCGTTGTAAATAGTCTGGTGCGGTGTCGTACATTAGCAAAAAATGCATCTGGCAGTCCTTTTTAGCTTAGCTGGCTGTTAATCGCGCAAGCTTAATGTCATAAAATGGCTGTTCGGGTCCAGCTTGTACTGGCCAAAGGGGCCGCAGTCTATAAAACCATATTTGCGGTATAGGTTTCTGGCTGGGGCAAAATAGTCTTGCGTGCCGGTCTCTAAACTAAGCACAGTAAAGCCCTGCTCTTTGGCATGGTTAATAATATACTGCAATAACGCCTGCCCTATTCCCTTACCACGAAATGCCTGGCTGGTACGCATCGATTTTAGCTCCGCCTGTTGGCTATCCAGTGCTTTAATCGCCACACAACCGGCTAAAGTGTTGTCGTGCCAGGCACTAAAAAAGCGGATATTGCTGGCTTTTAACGCTTCAACATCCAGCGCATGTACGCTTTCGGGCGGTGAGGTGGCATACATATCAGCCAGGTGCTCTTGCAGCAAAGTAATCACTTCACCGCCGGATAAATCATCTAATTTGATCTGCATTTAGCTAACCTTTTTAGCATAGCTGGCACGGTCAATATCAATTACCTCTACCGTATGTGAGCAGCTTACCAGGTCGAGCTTAAGCAATTGCTCCAGCACGCATTGCGATAAATGCTGTTTTTGCGCTAAGTTTCGACCGCTTAAAATTCTTAGCTGCACATGGATAAAATCGTGATGTTCCGCACCGCTGATATGTTGCTGGTAAGGCTGGGCCCGAACTTTAATGTCTGTGCCACCCGGCTCAAACAGGTCTGATCGCTGTGCACCTTCAAACACTGCAGTTAAAATAGGTTTGGCGTTTAAGGTGTCAGAATATTCAATAATACAATGTGGCAACAAAAGCTCCTTAATCCAAAGGTTGCAGTCAATTGTTTTTAACGGTTTAGTACTACTTTGATACTCAATTTGTTTTAACAGTCGCTTGCCAGTTCACCGCCTGCCATTGGCCATTACGTTTAATAAAAGTACCGCTGTTTAAATAACGTTTAGTTTCTTTAGCTGACTTTCCAACCAGCACAAAAGCCACCACGGCGGTATCGCCGTATTGCATAATGCGCACATCTTCGCTGCTGTAGACAGTGTCAATTTCATCGGCTTTTAACATGCCGCGGCTGCTAACGCCCTGCATCAACTCGGCTTTGCCAAAACGCGTACCGCCGGAGCTGGTGTAAATTAGCTCGTCGGCCCAGTATTTGTTGTGCACGGTTGCATCATTGCGCGTGGCACCATCTAAAAATTCGCTTAATAGTGCAGTAAGGTCGGCTTTATCATCTGCCTGGGCAAGTGTTGGCGTGACAAACATAGGTGGTAATAGCAGTGTGGCAAGCAGCAGGCTGGTTTTCATCAGGATCCCCCTGTAATTACAATAGACGTTAATTCAGCTCTTTAGTGATACTTTGCCAGCCTTTGAGGCTACATGTCTATCGCAGATTTCTGTGTTTACCGATTTGCAAAAAAACGCCTGTTTAATTAATAACAGGCGTTTATATCATGCTCATATTTCGAAAATAGTAATATTGTCAGCGTGAGCTATTTCATCATAATCTCACGCATTTGATATTCGCCGGTTAAAGTTCTTACTTCAGGATACTTAGCCGCTGTTTCATTTGACATTTTCTCGTCTGCCTCACTCCATTTCTTCATAAAGGCATCATACTTTTTCTTGCTGGGTTCTAAGTCAGCGCTGCTATTAAAAGTTACCACCAACAGCATATTAAATTCGCCACTGTTAGGCAGATCACTGCCGTATATTTTTCAGTCTTTAATAAAACCTAACTCTTTCTGCAATTTTACCGCCTTGATCCAGCTATTTTTTAAACCTGCCAGGTAAACATCGCCCATATTCGGGTCTACTTTGACGGTGGTAATAGTCATTATTTCCGTGCCTAAATCGTAATCTTTGTATACCTCTAGCCGATCTTTGGCCTGCAGGGTACAACTGAACGCTATGCTCAAAAGTGCTATCAGAATCTTTTTCATCTTAAATTTCCTTTTAATAGTGAAATAATCAGCTCACATTAAATGCAGACACCGAGCAAGAAAGAGTATAGTAAAACTATCAGATACCCGTCGGGTTATTACCACAAGTCAAAACAAACAACACCCCACACTTAAAAAACAAAATGAAATTACAACAACCAAACAATAAAACCCAATAAATAAACACCGCAAAAACAAAACAGAACGAACCATCACAACATTTAAAACAAAATTGATAACAATCATTTATTAAAATAATTAAAAAAGGCGCCGTAGCGCCCTTCATTCGAATATTGCAGCTGTCGCTACTTAGCAAAATCGGGTAGCGGCAGTGTAATTTGCTTAATGTCGGTTTTGCCGTCAGCTAAAAACTGTAGTATTGCCGTTTCAACCTGCGGTGATGCCATAAACAAATTATGCCCGGCATGTTCAACCACTACATGGCTAAGATTTGTTAAACCTGCAACAGCTTCCAGCTGCTCGGGCAAGTAAGTTCTGCCATCCAGTGTGCCACTGAGTAATAAAGTTGGTACATTTGAGTTCAACGGTTGACGAAAGCTTTGCCCTAAATCAAGCTCAGGTAACTGGCCATACAGGTGTGGCATCGGGAAGTTTAACACCCCGCCCAACAACGAGTTAGCGCTTTGCTGGCTAAACTGCTGCAAACGACTGTTTGATATGCCCGAAGCAATATCCATTGCAGTTGGCATAATGCGCATCGTGATTGGTCGGTTGGAAAAAAAGCCCCGCTTTAACGCAAACTGCAGCATGTCGGTTTCACCTTGATCCAAACTGCGATATAGCTCCAGTAATAAACCAACTGAGCGACCGGGATCGGCGATAAGCATTGACGATAGCAATTGCAAATGCAGCTTCTGAAACAAAAAATCGCTTTGTTGGCCATCGTCTGTAGCAAGTGTTACCTTTATTGGTGTTTGCTCGAGCTTTTGCAGTACCCGGCGCATCGTGTTGGTTAAATCCGGATAACGCGATTTAACTGCAGGTTGCAGGTCAATTACCCGCTGCAATGCGGAAAAATACTCGTCGGTATAGCGTGGCAACTTTACTGTCTGGTCCAAGCCTTCGGCGCTAGCCAATATCACTTTATCTAAATGCTTCCCAAACAGCTTTATACTAGCCAGCGCTAAATGACTGCCATAGGATATGCCCCATAAACTGACTTTTTCTGCTGTTAAGTGCTTACGCAAGTCATCAATGTCCAGCGCATTTTGCACTGTGGTATAGCCATAAATATCGGCACCTTTTGTCTGCCAAAAGGCCATGCATTCGGTCAATGCCTGTTGATGCAGCACAGCCAGCTTTTGCTCATTCCAAACCGCAGTAGTATCCATGATTTGGCTGGATTGACATGCCGTCATATCATCCGATAAACCGGTACCACGCTGATCCAGCGCTATTACATCGGCGTGCTGACGCAGCGCCATAAATAGCTCAAAGCGCCGTCCCTTAGCCGTGCTAATACCCGATCCCCCCGGCCCGCCCGCAAGATACACTATTGGTGCTGCCGGTTTATCAGTTAAGGCGGGAAAGCGCACATAGTGAAGGGTAAGTTGCCGGCTATCTGCTTTATTTCTGTTCTCCGCCACCTGAAATGAACCGGCGTACGCTTCGACGCTTTTCCCATTCTCGGCAGTGAAGGTTATTGCCGTTTCGTTATTAGCCGCTAACACCGGTACGGTGACTAAGAACGCCAGCTTTAGTAGATATAAACGCACCGCTATTAATTTTTGTTTTGATAACATAACATGCTCTCCTTGATTAACCCGCTGACAATACAGCAGAAACAATCACAGACAGCCCAGTGCTATTCGATTAGCGGTAGCAGTTTTTAATGCAAAACCAGTAAACGGTAGCAAATATTCGATAAATGGTTGAACAACTTATAAGCAACGGGATACCGATGTTAGCAACTCTGAAGCTGAAAACAGCCAGCGTACTGTTTACTTTGCTCACGCTGTTCAGCGCAAGCTGTTTCGGCGTTATATCACCGCTGCGCCAGCAGACGGTGACAGTGTGTGATGCAACAATACAACCAGATTGGCCGGTAAACTTTAGCCTGGCAACTTGTCAGCACCTGGCGTTGGCAGAGGTTGATCCGCAGAACAAAACGCTCTGGTTAAAATTAAACCTAGCCGTTACCCAGCAACAGTTAGCTCAGCTTAAACCGCCGTTAGCGCTGTATTTAAACGCCAAAGCGTCTAGCAGTGTGTATTTAAATGGCCATCATCTTGGTAATAATGGCCTGCCCGGCAATCAACAGGATGAAATAGCAGGTGATATGGATGCCCGGTTTTACGTTCCGGCTGAGGTGTTGCAACCTGGCGACAACCAGTTGATTATAAAAATGTCGGCCTGGCAAAGCCTACTGACACTGCCTCATCCGCTGCACTTTATAGGCATCAGCCACTATGAATCGCCGCAGCATTACCTGCAACGATACAGTAGCTGGATGTTAGTTATACTTGGAATTGTGTTTATCGCCAGCTTATATTTTGCTATTCGCAGCCTGCAACCAATTCAGCGCAGCCGGCACATGTTGTTAGCCTTTATGAGCCTGTTTGCCGCGTTGCAGCTATTTAGTGAAATTAGCCGGGCTTTATTCAGCTACTCCTATCCATTACACGATGTGCGGCTGTTAGCTATCAACATATCTTCATTCGCTTTTGGGCTTTGCCTACTGATCTTTATGGCTCGGCGCTTCGCCAAACGCCATGCGTTGCATTGGATCTATACCGGCGCTAGCGCTACTTTGATAACCATAATGCTGATACCCGGCTTTGATAGTAAAACCACTGCCGCAACATTTTGTCCGATGCTGATATCTGCGTTATTAACTTGCCAAAATGGCTATCGCAGCACAGACAGAAATGCTATTGCCGCCGCTATCGCGCTGTCAATTTTTCTGCTTATTATGGTCTTCAGTGCAGATTACTTTCATGAAAACCTGTATTTTGTCTTAATTACGCTGCTGTTAGGGTACTTATTTGTCCAACAGACGCTGGACTACAATATTCAGCTTGATCAACATCAACAGGACAAAGAGCGCATTGCGAAACTGACATTACGCTTAGCGCAAGATATACAGCACGATAAACCCGCTACCTTAAAAATAAACAGTGCCGGGAAAGTAGATATTGTAAACACGGCAAACATTACCTTTTGTCAGGCGGCAGGTGATTATAGCGAAATTAACTTGCTGGATGGTCGACAACATTTATACAGTGGAACCCTGAAAAGCCTGGAAGCTGAGTTACCCAGTACCTTTTTGCGGGTGCATCGTTCATATTTGGTCAATTTAGAACAGGTAACACGATTGCAAACCAGTACCACTAAAAGCAGTGGCAGTGTCACTTCGTTATTGTTACAAAACAGTCTGCAAATCCCTGTTAGCCGCCGGCTGATCCCCGTAGTACGCTCTGCGGTATCAAGCTGAATTTTTTAAAAGTACTTCTTTTAAATAGCTAAACAAAAAAGACGCCGCAGCGTCTTTATATTTTATAAGCAGCTTACATGCTAATGCCGCCGTCGATTTCTACCACCCGGCCGGTAAAGAAGTCGTTTTCAAAAATATATTTGGCGGTGTGGGCAATTTCGCTGGCCTCACCTAAGCGACCTACCGGCTTCATTTTCTCTAAGCGATCACGCGCTTCCGGCTTCATCGCATCTGTCATCGCGGTGCGTATTACGCCAGGTGCGATGGCGCCAACACGGATACCAAAACGACCTAGCTCGCGCGCCCAGGTTACCGTCATTGCGACGACACCGGCTTTAGAGGCAGCATAGTTGGTTTGGCCCATATTACCGGCACGCGCTACGCTGGACATATTAATAATTACGCCTTTAGTGCCACGCTTTACCATAGCCGCAGCGGCTTCACGGCCACACAGGAACACGCCGGTCAGGTTAACATCGATAACCGACTGGAACTGCGATAATGACATCTTGCTTTGCAGCTCGCCGTCTTTGTATTTCAGCAGCAGGCCGTCACGTAAAATGCCAGCGTTGTTAATCAGGCCGTCAATGCCGTTAAAATCGTTGTCGATTTGGGCAAAGGTGCTTTCTACCTGTTCTTCATTCGCGACGTTAGCAATGTAAGTGTTTACTGAGGTGCTAACACCCAGCTCAGCTTTGGCTGCGGCTAACTGGTCGGCATTCATATCGATTAATGCCAGTTTGGCGCCTTCAGCTGCGCACATGCGGGCCATTTCCAGGCCTAAGCCTTGTGCTCCGCCAGTGATAACGATGGTTTTGTTTTGCAGGTTCATCTGACTTTCTCCGTAATCGCCTGCGCTACGAACATTTTTGCTGCGACACGCCACGAGCCGTCCCTGGGGCTCGATTCTGGCCATCCATGGCCTCCAACGGTCTTACGCAAAAAGTATCTTCGCGCAGGCTTATCATCATATTCGAGACGAAGTTCAGGACTCCGCTCTGGTTAAATTCACTTGAGCTTATTAGCTGGCATAGAGACTGACACGGATGTACTTTTTTGGCAGACCGTGTTTTTCATGGATGAAAAACACGAGCCTACAGGGACGTATTTACGGCGTGTCTGACAAAAAATGTACGCAGTGGCAGTCGTTCTATCCAACTGCCACTGTTACCCATATCTAACCGGCTTTCTTTTCAAACAGCTTAAAAATACTGGAAAAATCCAGCTTGCCATTACCGGCCCGCTGATGCGCCACGTACAGGCTGCGCGCCAGTGCACCCATTGGCGTGCTGCTATTACTGTGCATCGCCGCTTCCAATGCCAGGCCTAAATCTTTGGCCATTAAATCGACCATAAAGCCGCCCTGATAACCGTTTGATGATGGCACATTGGGCATCACGTCCGGGCACGGGTTGTACAGTTCCAGCGTCCAGTTACGGCCTGAGCTTTTCAGCATAATATCCGACAGCACTTTCGGATCCAGCCCATTATCCACGCCCATTTGCAGCGCTTCTGAGGTGCCCACCATTAAAATACTTAACAGCATATTATTGCAGATTTTCGCCACCTGGCCTGCACCCACGCTACCCGCGTGAAACAGGTTTTTGCCCATATTGCCAAGCACGGTTTTAGCGCGCTCAAAATGCGCATCGTCGCCGCCGACAATAAAAGTTAAGGTACCGGCTTTGGCACCGCCAACTCCACCTGACACCGGCGCATCAATAAAGGCAATGCCTTGTGCTGAGAGGCCCGCGCCAACATTACGGGCGCTGTCGGCATCAATGGTTGAACAGTCAATCACTAGCGCATCTTTACCGATCTGTGCAACCACACCCTGCTCGCCTAAATACAGACCCAGTACATGCTTACCTGCTGGCAGCATGGAAATAATAAACTCAGCGCCAACAACCGCCTCTGCCGCTGATGTCGCTACTGCAGCACCTTCAGCTTTTACTTGTGCCAATGCCGCTGCCGATAAATCAAAGGCGGTAACAGCGTGACCTGCTTTCAGCAGATTGATAGCCATAGGGCCACCCATATTGCCTAAGCCTATAAATGCAACCTTTGCCATATTTGCTCCTAATCAGTTATCCGTTTGGCCTAATTCGCGCAGCGGGTGCGCGTTTGCCGCCCATGGCGAGCGGAACAGTTCGTCAATCACGCTTTGCGGCACGTCGTTCACGGTTTGGTATTGCCATTTTGGTTGTAAATCTTTGTCCATTAACAGCGCCCGTACGCCTTCGGTAAATTCACCCAGCTTGCCGCACTGCACGCTTAAACCCAGTTCTAAACGGAAGCTATCAGCTAATATCTTGCTCTGGCCCAGTTTTAACAGCTCAAACACTATGTGCGCCGTTATCGGGCTGCCGTAGGCCAGCGATTCTTTGGCTTTTTGCAGCCACTTATCCTCACCCTGCATGACATTAATGGCGTCAATGGCAACTTGAAGGCTGTCGTATTTCGCTAATGCTTCAATGTCGCCCAGATGCGGACGGATATTACTCAGCGGCATTTGGGTACGGCATTGATCCTCTTCGCTACGCAGCACATCACTAAGCTTCTGATGGTTAAGCGCTACGGTATCGCCCCAGTTAATACTGAGCAGTTTTTCCAGCAGCGTGTCTTTGTGCTCATGCAATAAAAAGTTATCAGCCAGACCAATAAACTTGGCGTCAGCGGCGTTAATAGACGCGCCGGTTAAACCTAAAAACAGACCACAGCCTGCCGGCATGCGATTTAAAAACCAGCTGGCGCCAACATCGGGGTACAAGCCTATAGCCATTTCCGGCATAGCAATACGGCTGGTAGCCGTTACCACCCGGTGCGATGCGCCAGCCATCAGGCCCAGGCCACCGCCCATCACTATACCATTACCCCACACCAGTACCGGTTTGCCAAAGGTGTGTATCAGATAATCCAGTGCGTATTCTTTGGTAAAGAACTCTTCTACATAAGGCGCATATTCGCCAGGCTTATCCAGCATGGCTTTGTATAAATCGCGGATATCGCCACCGGCGCAAAAAGCTTTGTCGCCGGCGCCCTGCAGCAACACCATGCTGATACTGCTATCTGCCTGCCAGGCTTGCAGTTTTGGCAGTAGTGACTCCACCATTGGCAGGCTTAAGGCATTTAACGATTTTTCTGAGTTAAGCGTGGCTACGCCAATTTTTTTACCATTCTGAGCTGTTAATTCCTGATACAGCACTACCTCATTCACCGTGCTCATTAGCCGTTCACCCAGTTAGCTTTGCGTTTTTCTAAAAATGCCTGCACACCTTCAACCTGATCTTGGGTATCGAACAAGCCAACAAACAGTTCACGCTCCAGCGGCAGTGCGCTTTGCATAGTGCCACTGCGACCTTTTTGAATAAGTGCCTTGCAAGCGCTAACGGCAGACGGGCTTTGCTCGGCGACTTTATCAGCCATGGCCAGCGCACTTTCCAGCGCCATACCGGTTGCTACAACTTCTTCTATCAGGCCAATTTGCTGCGCTTTTTCCGCGCCGATACGTTCACCGCACAGGATCATGCGTTTTGCCCAGCCTTCGCCAACCAACCAGGCCAGGTTTTGTGTACCACCGGCGCAAGGCAGTAACCCTACTTTGGCTTCCGGCAGTGCCATCTGCGCTTGCTGCTCGGCAATGCGGATATCACAGGCCAAGGCGACTTCTAAACCGCCGCCCATGGCATAGCCGTTAATGGCAGCAATAGACACACCGCGGAACGCGCTTAAGGTTTCAAAGGCTTCGCCAAAAATGCGTGCCATATCACTGGCGACGGCTTTATCGCCATCGGCAAACAGTTTTAAATCAGCACCGGCTGAGAAGAACTTTTCACCTTCACCGGTGATGACTAAGGCATAGATATTTTTATCCGCATCCAGGCTTTTAACCGCGTCACGCAGTTGGGTTAAGGTTTCCGCCGTCCAGGTATTGGCTGGCGGGTTAGACATGGTGATAAGCGCCGTGTGGCCGCGTTTTTCGAGTTTTAGTTGAGCCATTGTTGTCTCCTGATTTATCCGTCACTCAGGTTTAACTGCAAGGGAAGCAGCATTGTTCACGCCGACACGCCATAAACCATCCATGGGGCTCGATTCCGGCCATCCATGGCCTCCAACGGTCGGCTTAGAACAATCCTGTTCCCCCGGACGTATGTTCAGATATCAATTAAAGAATGTCGCCTGCCGCTTCATCCAGTAAACGTCGGCCAATAATCAGCCGCATAATTTCGTTGGTGCCTTCCAAAATCTGATGCACGCGTACATCACGGAAATGCCGCTCCAACGGGTATTCTTTGATGTAGCCATAACCACCGTGTAACTGCAGTGCCTGGTCGCACACCTGGAAGCCGACATCTGTGGCAAAGCGCTTTGCCATTGCACAGTAGGCTGTGGCTTCACTGTCTTTCTGATCCAGCTTAAACGCTGCTAAGCGCACTAACTGCCGCGCGGCCACCAGCTCGGTTGCCATATCGGCCAGTTTAAACTGCAGCGCCTGAAATGCCGCCAGTGGCTTACCAAACTGCTGACGCTCCAGCATATAGTTACGCGCGGTATTAAGTGCCTGCTGCGCCGTGCCAATTGAACAGGTTGCGATATTGATCCGGCCGCCATCTAATCCTTTCATAGCAAAGCCGAAACCTTCACCTTCGTTACCCAGCAGGTAATGCGCCGGAATACGCACATCTTCAAAAGTGATCAAGCGAGTTGGCTGCGCGTTCCAGCCCATTTTCTCTTCGGCTTTACCGTAAATAACGCCTTTGGCATCGGCCGGTACAATAAAGGCTGAAATGCCTTTAGGGCCGGCTTCACCGGTGCGCGCCATTACTACCAATACTTCGGTAGAACCTGCGCCAGAGATAAACATCTTCGAGCCGTTTAATACGTACTCACTGCCGTCTTTTTTCGCTGTAGTACGCAAGCTGGCTGCGTCTGAACCCGAGCCTGGCTCTGTTAAGCAGTAAGACGCCAGTTTCTGGCCAGTGACCAAATGCTCCATCCACTCAGATTTGGCATCGCTGGTACCCCAATTGGCAATCATCCAGGTGGCCATGTTGTGAATGGTCAGCATCGCTGTCGTTGCGGTACAGCCCATAGACAGCTGTTCGAAAATAATCGATGAATCTAAGCGTGATAAGCCCATACCGCCATCATCTTCGGGCGTGTACAGTGAGCAAAAACCCAGCTCACCGGCTTTTTGAATAACGTCTTTAGGAAAGTGGTGATCGCGATCCCACTGGGCTGCGTGTGGCGCCAGTTCTTGTTCGGCAAACTGTTTGGCCACATCGACAAAGGCTTGTTGGTCTTCTGTTAAATTGAAATTCATAGTTGGAACCTTACCGCTTAACCAATCGCTACGCTTTCAGGGGATTTAAACGCTCGCCCGTTCGGCTCTCCCAGCCTCACTTTTGATCGCTCGCTAATTAATTCCCCTTACGCTGCGCTTGTTCCGATTGATAATTTACTCAGGACTTGCAGGCGGGCGGAACCGGAACAACTAAGCAGACGATCAAGAGCGAATTTGGGAGAAATTCGCGGGTCTGCGTGTTGTTACGGTGGAAGCACCGCACTACAAATGCACTAGACGCTGCCTTAACGCAAGTTAATCGACATATTCGGGCCAGATACCTGAATATCGTCATCAAACCAGCGTGCTGTAATCGTCTTCGTTTCGGTATAGAAACGCACTGCCTGCTTACCGTAAGCATGCTGATCACCGTAGAACGAGCCTTTCCAGCCGGTAAACGAGAAAAATGGCAGCGGTACCGGAATAGGAATATTAATACCTACCTGGCCCACTTCAACTTCGTGTTGATACTTACGTGCAGCAGCGCCGCTGGCAGTGAAAATAGAGGTACCGTTACCGAAGGGGCTATCGTTTACCACTTTCAGCGCTTCATCCAGTGAACCCACTGTCATGGTAGACAGCACCGGGCCGAAAATTTCCTGCTTATAAATTTCCATGTCGGTAGTAACGTTGCTAAACACCGTCGGGCCAACCCAGTTACCGTTCGGGTAACCGTCAACTTTACAGTCAGAGCCATCCAGTACGCAGGTCGCGCCTTCTTTTTTACCTTGCTCAATCAGCGATAACACGCGGGCACGTGCCTGCGGGCTGATTTGCGGGCCATAGGCAGCGTTAGGGTCGGTATAAACACCCGGGCGTACTTTACCGATAGCAGCCGCTACTTCCGGGATCCAGTCCGCTGAGGCGCCTACGAATACCGCAACAGAAATCGCCATACAGCGCTGACCGGCCGCACCGACTGAGGCGCCCACTAAGGCATTGATAACTTGCTGTTTGTTAGCATCCGGCATTATAACCATGTGGTTTTTCGCACCGGCAAAGGCCTGTACGCGTTTTAAGTTGTCAGTACCGGTTTTGTAAATGTACTGGCCAACATTAACTGAACCGACGAATGAAATCGCTTTGATATCCGGGTGATGCAAAATGGCATCAACCTGCTCTTTTGTGCCGTGTACCACCTGTAACACGCCTTTTGGCGCGCCGGCTTGGACGAAAAGCTCAGCAATTTTATTTACCGTCATCGGATCTTGCTCTGACGGTTTTAAAATAAAGGTGTTACCACAGGCAATAGCCATCGGGAACATCCACAGCGGGATCATCGCAGGGAAGTTAAACGGGGTAATACCGGCACACACGCCCAGCGGCTGAATATAGCTGTAGGTATCGATGCTGCGCGCGACGTTTTCTACTGTTTCACCCATCATTAGAGATGGAATATTAGCAGCCTGCTCTACCACCTCAATACCGCGCCATACATCGCCTTTGGCGTCTTCTACTGTTTTACCCAGTTCACGGCAGATAATGTCGGCAATTTCGCCCTGATGCTCTTTTAATAAATGCGCAAAACGCATCATTAAACGGGCACGTTCCGATACCGGCACTTCTTTCCAGGTTTTAAACGCCGCTTTAGCGGATTCAATTGCCCGTTCCATTTCGTTTGGCGTGGCGCATGCCACCTGCGCAATCACGTCCTGCGTTGCCGGGTTGGTAACGGGGATCAGTTTGTCGCCTGTTGGTGCGACAAACTCGCCGTCGATAAAATGCATAACCTGTTGTGTCATATTGCTTCTCCCGATTGTTTGGGGAGACTGCCAGCTTATTATCTGTGTAATTATTAAATGCCGCTGACAGTCAAAGTGTTTGTTATAAAACTTCTACGGCCAGCGCTACGGCTTCGCCACCACCGATACACAGTGAGGCAACGCCTTTGCTCAGGCCACGATTACGCAGCGCGTGGATCAGCGTAACCAGAATACGCGCACCCGAGGCACCAATAGGATGGCCCAGCGCACAGGCACCGCCGTTTACGTTTACTTTGCTCTCATCCAGGCCCAGTTCGTTAATGGCCAACATGGTTACCATGGCAAAAGCTTCGTTAATTTCCCAAAGGTCAACCTGCTCTTTATCCCAGCCGGCTTTTTGCAGTACTTGTTGCATTGCACCAACCGGAGCCACGGTAAACAGCGCCGGCTCCATTGAATTTGTCGCATGCGCTACCACGCGTGCCAGTGGCTTAGCACCTTGGGCTTTGGCATCGCTTTCGCGCATTAATACCAGCGCAGCTGCGCCGTCAGAAATCGAGCTGGAGTTAGCGGCCGTGATAGTACCGTCTTTGGCAAACGCCGGGCGCAGAGTTGGGATTTTATCTACCTTGGCATTGCCTGGCTGCTCATCTACGTTAAAGGTAACTTCGCCTTTACGTGTCTGGAACGTTACCGGGGTAATTTCACCCTCGAAAGCACCAGAGTTAATCGCCTGCTGGGCGCGGGTTAACGATTGCACAGCAAAGGCATCCATCTGCTCACGGCCAATGCCTTTTTCATCTGCAGTGCCCTGGGCAAAACAGCCCATGGCTTTGCCGTCGTAAGCATTTTCCAGGCCGTCTAACATCATATGATCTTTAATCTGGCCGTGGCCCATACGGTAACCGCTGCGGGCTTTATCCAGCAGATAAGGCGCGTTACTCATCGACTCCATACCACCGGCAACCACTACATCGGCGCTGCCGGCTTTTAATAAATCGCTGGCCAGCATCACCGCTTTTAAGCCTGAACCACATACTTTATTAATAGTGGTAGCGCCAGCAGTTAAAGGTAAACCGGCTTTCAATGTTGCCTGGCGTGCCGGTGCCTGGCCTAACCCTGCCGGCAGCACGTTACCCATAATCACTTCGCTCACCGCATCGCCGCTTAAACCAGCTTGCTCCAATGCCGCTTTTATCGCAGTCGCACCCAGTACTGTAGCGTCTACATCAGCTAATCCGCCCATAAAACCGCCCATAGCGGTACGTTTAGCAGCAACGATAACGATATTGTCAGTAGCCATAAAAATCTCCAAAAAAAGCTGTCGGCTAAAAAGTTGCTCCAGAGCCTACACCAAATTTACGTTTACGCCAACGTCAACCACCTAACACTATGGTAGTGTGCCGCGCTTTTGGTTCAGCAAAGTGTACAGTCTGACCAGCGCAAACTGGCATTTTTGCTTTACAAAGCGGGCAAAAATAGCAACATTGCCAACCTAGCAGCAACCCACCAGCTTTACCTTTACGTAAACTTCACTTATATTGACTGCGATTTCGGGGAAGGCGGTTATGACAGAAAAAGAAGAAAAAACATACAGTATCAGCGAACTGGCCAAAGAGTTTGATATTACCACCCGTAGTATCCGCTTTTATGAAGATCAGGGGCTGATAACGCCTTTACGTAACGGTCAAACCCGCATTTACAGCAAGCGTGACCGGGTGCGGTTAAAACTGATTTTACGCGGTAAGCGCTTAGGCTTTAGCCTGGCCGAAACCGGCCAACTGTTCGAACTATATGACGCTGATAAAAGCAGCGTGACCCAATTAAGTACCATGTTGAAGCTGATTGAGCTGAAAAAAGCCGAACTGCATCAGCAGATGGACGATATCAAAGTTGTGCTGATGGAGCTGGTAACGGTAGAAAAACGTTGCCGCGATACCTTAGCCGACGCCAAACAACATAAAACCGCTTAAGCGGTTGAAAAACATAGCAAACGGGGATCCACAATGATTAGCAGTTATAAAGGGCTTAATTTCGATTTAGGCGAAACGGTAGATATGATCCGCGAGCAGGTTAACGCCTTTGCCCGCGAAGAAATCGCCCCACGCGCCGCCCATATTGACGAAAAAAATGAATTCCCGAATGAGCTGTGGCGTAAATTCGGTGATTTAGGCCTGCTGGGCATTACCGTCGATGAAAAATACGGCGGCTCAGGTTTAGGCTATTTAGAACACGTAGTAGCACTGGAAGAAATCAGTCGCGCCTCAGCCTCGGTTGGCTTATCTTACGGTGCCCATTCTAACCTGTGTGTAAACCAGATCTTCCGCAACGGCACTGAAGCGCAGAAAATGAAATATCTGCCCAAGCTGTGCTCGGGCGAGCATATCGGCGCGTTGGCGATGAGCGAGCCTAATGCCGGCTCTGACGTGGTTAGCATGAAGCTGCGCGCCGAGAAACAAGGCGATAAGTACATTTTAAATGGCAATAAGATGTGGATCACCAATGGGCCGGATGCGCACACTTATGTGATTTACGCTAAAACCGATATTAACGCCGGTTCTAAGGGTATTACCGCTTTTATTGTTGAGCGTGGTACCAAAGGTTTTAGTACCGCACAGAAGCTGGACAAGCTGGGTATGCGCGGCTCTAACACCTGTGAGCTGGTGTTTGAAGACTGCGAAGTACCGGAAGAAAACGTGCTGGGCCAGGTTGGCGGTGGCGTTAAGGTATTAATGAGCGGCCTGGACTACGAGCGTGTTGTGTTATCTGCCGGTCCGCTGGGCATTATGCAAGCCTGTATGGATGTGGTTGTGCCGTATATTCACGATCGTAAGCAGTTTGGCCAGTCTATCGGTGAATTCCAGCTGGTACAGGGCAAACTGGCCGATATGTACACCCAGATGAATGCAGCGAAGTCTTACGTTTATACGGTAGCCAAAGCCTGTGACCGCGGTGAAACCACGCGTAAAGATGCGGCAGCAGTTATTCTGTACTCAGCAGAGCTGGCAACCAAGATGGCGCTGGATGCAATTCAGCTGCTGGGCGGTAACGGCTACATTAACGAGTACCCTACCGGGCGTTTACTACGCGATGCCAAGCTGTACGAAATTGGTGCCGGTACCTCGGAAATCCGCCGTATGCTGATTGGCCGGGAACTGTTTACCGAATCGAACTAAACGCAAGACAAACCTTTCCAGCTCTTCTGCACCGGGCCTGCAGGCCCGGTTAAAGGTGACTTAAGTGACCAGAATTACCTCAAAAGTAAACCCTCGCTCTGAGGACTTCCAGAAAAACGCTGCTGCCATGCAGGCCGTAGTTGATGATCTGCAAAGCAAAGTACAGCAAATTAAACTCGGTGGCGGTGAAGCACTGATAGCGCGCCATACCTCACGCGGTAAGCTGTTTGTACGTGACCGTATTCAAAAGCTGCTCGATCCGGGCTCGCCTTTTTTAGAAGTCGGCCAGTTTGCCGGCTGGGAATGCTACGAAGATTACGTACCGAGTGCCGGCGTGGTAGCCGGTATCGGCCGCGTTAGCGGCGTTGAGTGTATGATTGTTGCCAACGACGCCACAGTAAAAGGCGGAACCTACTACCCGCTTACGGTGAAAAAACACTTACGCGCCCAGGAGATTGCCGAACGCTGCCACCTGCCGTGTATTTATCTGGTCGACTCCGGCGGTGCTAACCTGCCACGTCAGGATGAAGTATTCCCCGACAAGCTGCATTTTGGCCGCATTTTCTTTAACCAGGCCAATATGTCTGCCAAAGGCATTCCACAAATTGCTGTGGTAATGGGCCTGTGTACCGCCGGTGGTGCTTATGTACCGGCGATGGCCGATGAAAGCATTATCGTTAAAGAGCAAGGCACCATCTTTCTGGCCGGCCCGCCGCTGGTTAAAGCCGCCACCGGTGAAGAAGTCTCCGCCGAAGAGCTGGGCGGTGCCGACGTACATTGTAAAATCTCCGGCGTGGCCGATCACTATGCACTAAACGATGAGCATGCACTGCAACTGGCGCGCAATGCAGTATCACGCTTAAACCGCCCTGCCCCACAGCAGATGGATATTAAGCCGGCGCAAGAGCCACTGTACGATGCCAAAGAGCTGTACGGTATTGTCGGCACCGATTTACGTAAGCCGTTTGATGTAAAAGAAGTGATTGCCCGTATTGTCGATGGCTCTGACTTTGATGAATTTAAACAATACTACGGCGCAACCCTGGTGTGTGGTTTTGCACGCATCTTCGGCTATCCGGTAGGCATCGTTGCTAATAACGGGATCTTATTCTCTGAATCGGCACAAAAAGGCGCACACTTTATAGAGCTGTGTGCCCAGCGCAAAATTCCACTGTTGTTCCTGCAAAACATCACCGGTTTTATGGTGGGTAAAAAGTACGAAGCCGAAGGTATCGCCAAGCACGGCGCCAAGATGGTAATGGCGGTAAGCTGTGCCAAGGTGCCGAAATTTACTGTGCTGATTGGCGGCAGCTACGGCGCTGGTAACTACGGTATGTGCGGCCGCGCTTACGACCCCACCATGATGTGGATGTGGCCAAACGCACGCATTTCGGTAATGGGTGGCGAACAAGCTGCTGGCGTGATGGCGCAGGTAACCAAAGACGGTTTAGCCCGTAAAGGCGAAACGCTGTCAACTGATGCCGAAAAAGCGCTGAAACAGCCGATTATCGAGCAGTATGAAAAACAGGGGCATCCATACTATGCCAGTGGTCGCTTGTGGGATGACGGTATTATCGATCCGGCGCAAACTCGTATGACGGTAGGCCTGGCATTAGCCGCCGCGCTGAATGCACCGATTGAAGAGAGCCGTTTTGGCGTGTTTCGGATGTGATGCCACTAAGATGCAGACAATCGCAATCACTCCGTACAACTTTGTCAGAACACGCCGTGAATACATCCCTGTAGGCTCGTGTTTTTCGTCCCTGAAAAACACGGTTCTGAGCAAAGTGCACTGCGCGCTTGCTGCATCGGATATCAAGCGGGTGCGGATGTGATTTTTTCGGCGACCGTTGGAGGCCATGGATGGCCGACAAATTCGTCTGGAACGAATTTGGACAGCTTCGCTGGCCCGAAGGGTAAACGTTCGGAAGACGTTTACAAATCGAGCCCCATGGATGGTTTATGGCGTTTCGCAGAAAAAACTTCACGCAGCAACCGCGATTTCGAAGAAATGCAGTCTCAAGTTGCATTAACACTTTCGGAGAAAAAATGAACCAGGTTTACACAGAAGTCAGTATCGACCCGCGCGGCGTAGCCACCTTAACGCTAAACCGGCCACAAGTGCATAACGCCTTTGACGATGCCATGATAGCCGAGCTTATCGCCGTGCTGAAAGACTTAGCCAATAACGATGAAGTGCGGGTTTTGGTGCTGGCCGCCAACGGCAAAAATTTCTCTGCCGGTGCCGACCTAAACTGGATGCGCTCGATGGCGCAAAAAGATTATCAGCAAAACTTAAACGACGCCGCAGAGCTTGCCACCTTAATGCACCGGTTGGATAAATTTCCCAAACCTACGCTGGCCTTAGTTAAAGGTGCAGCCTTTGGTGGCGCCCTGGGTTTAGTCGCCTGCTGCGATATCGCCATCGCCGAAGAGAATGCCAGCTTCTGTTTAAGCGAAGTGCGCATTGGCCTTATTCCGGCGGTCATTAGTCCCTACGTAATGCGCGCCATTGGCGAGCGTGAAAGCCGGCGTTATTTTTTAACCGCCGAGCGTTTTATGGCGCCAAAAGCCAAACATCTGGGCCTGCTGCATGAAGTGGTTAGTGAAGGTGAGTTAGCTGACAGCGCAGAAACCTTTATTAATACCCTGCTGCAAAACAGTCCGGCAGCGTTAACCGCAGCTAAATCGTTGATCCACAATATTTATAACCGCAAGATCAGCAACAACGTAATAGCCCACACTGAACAGGCGATAGCCGAAATACGGGTGTCACCCGAAGGTCAGGAAGGCTTAAGCGCATTTTTAGAAAAACGTAAACCGGCCTGGCTTGGCAAGGAAGACGCATAATGTTTCGCAAAATATTAATAGCTAACCGCGGCGAAATTGCCTGCCGTGTTATCGACACCGCGCATAAACTGGGCATCCGCTGCGTCGCAGTCTACTCTGAAGCCGACGCTAATGCCCGCCATGTGCGTATGGCCGATGAAGCCTATTTGTTAGGCCCGGCGCCTAGCAAAGATTCGTATCTGCGCGCAGATAAAATTATCGCCATCGCTAAACAAAGTGGCGCAGAAGCCATTCACCCGGGTTACGGCTTCTTATCGGAAAACGAAAGCTTCGCCAAAGCCTGTGATGAGGCAGGCGTGATATTTATCGGCCCACCGGTCGGTGCAATTACGGCTATGGGCTCGAAGAGCGCAGCTAAAGAAATTATGGCCAAAGCCGGCGTACCGCTGGTGCCGGGCTATCATGGCGATGATCAGGCCGATGAGCTACTTAAAACTGAGTCTGAGCGTATTGGCTACCCGCAGCTGTTAAAAGCCGCCTATGGTGGTGGTGGTAAAGGTATGCGCGTGGTGTGGAAAGCCGAAGAGTTTGCCGACGCCTTAGCCAGTGCCCGTCGTGAAGCCAAAGCCGGTTTTGGCAATGACAAAATGCTGATCGAGCGCTATCTGACCAAACCGCGCCACATTGAAATTCAGGTGTTTGCCGATAACCACGGCAATGCGGTGTACCTGGCCGAGCGTGACTGCTCTATTCAACGTCGTCACCAGAAAGTGATTGAAGAAGCACCGGCACCAAACTTTAGCAGCGAACAGCGTAAAGCCATGGGTGAAGCAGCGGTGAAAGCGGCCAAAGCCATTGATTATCGTGGTGCTGGTACGGTGGAGTTTTTATTCGACGAAGACGGTTCTTTCTACTTTATGGAAATGAACACCCGTCTGCAGGTTGAGCATCCGGTTACCGAGATGATCACCGGTCAGGACTTGGTCAAGTGGCAGCTGTTGGTCGCCGCGGGCGAACGCTTACCGCTTAGTCAGGATGATATCCAACTGGATGGCCACGCCATTGAAGTTAGGGTATATGCCGAAGATCCGGATAACGACTTCCTACCACAAACCGGTAAGCTAACCTATTTACGCCAGCCTGAAGCCAACCGCCATGTGCGGGTAGATACCGGTGTGGTCGAAAACGATGAAGTGTCGCCATTTTATGACCCGATGATTGCCAAGTTAATTGTCTGGGATGAAAGCCGCGACCGCGCTATCGCCCGCATGCTGCGTGCGCTGGATGATTACCGCATCGCAGGTGTTACTACTAACCTGGGCTTTTTAACCAGCTTAACCGAGCACCCGGCGTTTAAAGCCGCCGAGCTTGATACCAACTTTATTAATAAGCATCAGCACAGCTTGTTTGCGCCGGCCAATAAAGAAAATAATCAGGCCCTGCTGCTGGCTGCGCTGTTTATTTTACAACAGCAAAAAGCACCACAAAGCTCATGCAACAGCTTTAGCCCCTGGCAATTCAGCCATGGCTGGCGCGTTAACGAAACGCCAACTGTTGAGATCAGCCTGCAGCATGGCGAACAAAGCTCCGTTTTAAAAGTACAGCAACTGCAACAGCATTACGTTATTGACGTTGCCGGCCAGCAGCTGTGCTGCAGCGCCGAGCTAAACGGTGATGAGTTAAGCGCAGTACTGGGTGAGCATCGCACTAAGGTGCGGGTAAGCCGCTACGGCGACACCATCAGCGTGTTTATCAAGCATCAGCGCTACGACTTTATCTACCAGACTGAAGTAGCCACTGAAGTGGAAGGCGCAGATCACGCTGGCAGTTTAACCGCGCCAATGAACGGCACTATAGTGGCGGTAATAGCCAAAGCCGGTGCAACAGTAAAAGCCGGTGATACGCTGGTGATTATGGAAGCAATGAAAATGGAATACGCCATTAAAGCGCCGAAAAACGGTGTGGTTAATGAGGTATTTTATGCCGCCGGTGATCTGGTAAAAGATGGCGCCGAATTGGTAGATTTCTCGCCGGAGGAAGCATGAGTTTTCCCAAGCAAGTACGCCTTGTTGAAGTCGGGCCGCGTGATGGCTTGCAAAACGAAAGCACGGTATCAGCCAGCGATAAAATCACGCTGATCAATATGCTAAGCGATGCTGGCCATAGCTACATTGAAAGCGGTGCTTTTGTCTCACCCAAGTGGGTGCCGCAAATGGCCGACTCAGCTGAAGTGTTTGCTGGTATTAACCGCAAAGCCGGTATCACTTACGCTGCACTGACGCCAAATTTAAAAGGTTATGAGGCAGCCAAAGCTGCCGGTGCCACTGAAGTGGCGATTTTTGGTGCAGCGTCTGAAGCTTTCAGCCAGAAAAATATTAACTGCAGCATTGCGGAAAGCCTGGAACGTTTTGCGCCTGTGGTAGACGCAGCCAAAGCCGACGGCATTAAGGTGCGTGGCTATGTATCCTGCGTGGTTGGCTGCCCTTATCAGGGCGATGTCGCGCCAACCGAAGTGGCTTTGGTGGCTAAAGCGTTGCTGGAAATGGGCTGCTACGAGATTTCGCTTGGCGATACCATAGGCGTGGGTACGCCGGATAAAGTGAATGCGATGCTGGATGCGGTGCTCGCTATGGTACCGGCCGATAAGCTTGCTGTACACTTTCACGACACTTACGGCCAGGCGTTAACCAATATTTACGTGGCGCTAAGCCGCGGTATCGCTGTTATCGACAGCGCTGTTGCTGGACTAGGCGGCTGCCCTTATGCCGCTGGCGCGTCAGGTAATGTTGCCAGCGAAGATGTGGTGTATTTACTGAACGGGCTTGGCATTTCACACGGTATCGATTTAACTGCGCTGGCCAAAGCTGGCTGGTTTATTACCGACAAGCTGGGGAAGCAGCCTAGTTCTAAAGTAGGATTGGCGCTAAAGGCCAAGTGCACGCAAACTAACAGTTAAAAAAGCGCGTAGAGGATTAAAAATGGCAGGGTTTAATAAAGTCGTACATAGCTACGAAGACGCCATGGCAGGCCTGCAGGACGGCATGACCGTTATTGCCGGTGGCTTTGGCTTATGCGGCATACCTGAGGGATTAATTGCTCAGATCAAAAAAATGCAAACCAAAGATCTCACCGTAGTATCGAACAACTGCGGTGTGGATGGTTTTGGTTTGGGCATTCTGCTGGAAGATAAGCAAATCAAAAAAATGGTTGCCTCTTACGTCGGTGAAAACGCCCTGTTTGAAAAACAACTGCTCAGCGGCGAGCTGGAAGTAGAACTGACACCACAAGGCACACTGGCCGAAAAAATGCGTGCCGGCGGTGCCGGTATACCCGCGTTTTTTACAGCCACAGGCTACGGTACGCCGGTAGCGGAAGGTAAAGAAACCCGCGAAATAAACGGCCGTAACTATGTACTGGAAGAGTCTATCACCGGTGATTTTGCCATAGTGCGCGCCTGGAAAGCCGACCGCTACGGTAATCTGGTGTTTCGCCACACGTCGATGAACTTCAACCCGATGGCGGCCACTGCAGGTAAAATTACCGTGGCTGAAGTAGAAGAAATTGTCGAGCCGGGCGAGCTGGAGCCATCACAAATTCACACCCCGGGTATTTACGTGCAGCGCGTGATCAAAGGCAACTTTGAAAAACGCATTGAACGTCGTATGGTCCGTCAAGGTTAAGGAGGCAACAATGGCTTTATCTCGTGAACAGGTTGCCATGCGCGTGGCGCAGGAGCTGCAAGACGGTTACTACGTTAACTTAGGTATTGGTATTCCGACTTTGGTGGCTAACTATGTGCCGGCCGGCATTGAAGTGATGCTGCAATCAGAAAACGGCTTGCTCGGTATGGGCCCCTACCCGACGGAAGACGAAATTGACGCCGACATGATTAACGCCGGCAAAGAAACCGTCACCGCTATTAAGGGCGCAGCGATTTTCAGCTCTGCCGAAAGTTTTGCCATGATCCGCGGCGGCCATGTTGATTTAACCGTACTGGGCGCCTTTGAAGTTGACCAAAACGGCAATATCGCCAGCTGGATGATCCCGGGCAAACTGGTTAAAGGCATGGGCGGTGCGATGGATTTAGTCGCGGGTGCGCAAAACATCATCGTTACCATGACCCACGCCGACAAATACGGTAACAGCAAACTGCTAACCGACTGCACGCTGCCGCTGACTGGCGTAGGCTGTGTGAAGAAAATCGTCACCGACTTAGCCGTACTTGAAGTACGTAACGGCGCTTTTCACCTGTTAGAGCGTGCACCGGGAATTTCGGTAGACGAAATCAAACAAAAAACCGCCGGCAAGCTGGTAATCGACGGCGATATACCGGAGATGGTGTTTAACTAAGTTGCCGCTTTTAGCTCTGAACAGCGCTAAGATTGTGATGATCTTGGCGCTGTTTTTTTGACCACGCCACAATCACATGATAACCTCTCTAAATATCAACTGATATTGGATGCATCATGACAGCCTTAGTTCGTGAGTTTACTCCTACCCTTTATACTGCGCCAAATCTGTGGCAACAGCTTGGTATTGCAGAGCGCGGGCCTAAATTGTATCAGGCGCTACATGAAGGATTTAGCTACAGCGTATTTGATAAGCTGTCTGTAGTCTCCATGCTGGATAAAAAGCAGTTAGCACAGGTTTGCCAGTTAGCCCCTGCTACTTTGGCAAGGCGGGCAAAACTGGGTAAATTTACCCAGGAAGAAAGCGACCGGCTGCATCGTTTTGCTACCGTGTTAGTCGCCGCGAATACGTTGTTTGATACCGATATGGCCGCAACCAAACGTTGGCTTACTGAGCCGGTATACGGCCTTGGTGATAAAGCACCGCTGGATATGCTGGCAACCTCAGCTGAAACCCAGGCGATACTGGATTTAATTGGCCGCTTAGAACATGGTGTTTTTGCCTGATGCAACTGTATCGCTTAGTGCATAACAAATGGGCTGCACAAGCATTTGATGGTGAAGGTGCAAAACTTTATGGCGGACGTTGGAACAGCAAAGGTCAATTGTGTGTTTATACTGCCGGCTCTGAAGCGCTGGCCATACTGGAAGTGCTGGTACATTTAAATAATCGCACTGCACTTAAACAATACCGGCTATTTCAATTAACAATTACTGCAGACGAAGTACTGTCACTCAGTCAAGCCAATTTGCCGGCTAACTGGCAACAGCAACCGGCCAGTATCGACACCGCACGTATTGGCGATAGCTGGCTGACACAGAACGCCAGTCTGGCGTTAGCGGTACCCAGCGTTATTGCACCACGTGAGCGCAATATTCTGCTTAATCCAACCCATACCGCTTACCAGGCTTGCATCGACAGTAGCACTGAGTTGGATTTTCTGCCTGATCCGCGTTTAACGCTTTAACCGCGCCAACAAGCTGGAGGTATCCCAGCGGCCGCCGCCCATTTGTTGTACTTCGCTGTAAAACTGATCTACCAGTGCGGTTAAGGGTAAATGGCTGCCATTTTGCCGCGCTTCACTCAGCGCTATGCCTAAATCTTTACGCATCCAGTCTACGGCAAAACCAAAGTCATATTTGCCATCCAGCATGGTTAGTGAGCGGTTTTGCATCTGCCAGGATGATGCCGCGCCTTGTGATATCACCTCAACCACTGCTGCGCCATCAAGCCCGGCGTTTTGCGCAAAGTTAAGTGCTTCGGCCAGCCCCTGCACCACACCGGCAATACAAATTTGATTGACCATCTTCGCCAATTGGCCACTGCCTGCCGGGCCTAACAGCTTGGCGCAGCGCGAGTAACTCATTATCGCCGCTTCGGCTTTAGCAAAGTCGCTGGACTCACCACCTGTCATCACTGTCAACACGCCGTTTTCAGCACCTGCCTGACCACCCGATACCGGTGCATCTAAAAAGCCTACGTCCTTTTCGCCAGCCGCAGCTGCCAGTTCACGGGCTAAGTCTGCCGACGCAGTGGTGTGATCAATCAGTACAGCCCCCGCGGCCATAGCAGTTAATACGCCGTGCTCGCCATACACTACCGAGCGCACATCATTGTCGTTGCCGACACAAAGAAACACCAGCGTAGCGCCCTGAGCAGCTTGAGCGGGAGTTTGCGCATAAGCACCACCGTACTGCGCGGCCCACTTTTGCGCTTTGGCGGTAGTACGGTTGTACACCGTTACCTGATAGCCTTTTTGTTGCAGGTAACCCGCCATTGGGTAACCCATTACACCCAGACCAATAAAGGCGACCTTATTCTCACTATTAATTGACATATTAATGACTTAAATCTGTGACATACTGTGGCGCAAAGCTTACAAAGTTCCGTACCCAATGAAAAGCATTTTAAATAAGGGATCCGCATGGCTAATGTACATCAGTACAAGGTAAAAGACGCTGCCGGTAACGAGCTGGATTTAAGTCAGTATCGTGGCAAGGTATTGCTGATAGTTAACACCGCCAGTCAGTGTGGTTTTACGCCGCAATATAAAGAGCTGGAGCAGTTACATCAGCAGTACCACGACAAAGGTTTGCTGATCCTGGCCTTTCCCTGTAATCAGTTCGGTGGGCAGGAACCGGGTTCAGATACTGATATTCAGCAGTTTTGCCAACTTAATTACGGCCTGAGTTTTCCTGTTATGTCCAAGCTGATGGTAAACGGCCCCGATGCCTCACCGTTATTCGAGCACCTAAAAGACAGTGCCAGAGGGTTAATGAAAACCCGCGCAATAAAATGGAATTTTACTAAGTTTTTAGTAAACAAAGACGGCGATGTGGTAAAGCGCTATGCTCCCCGCACTAAACCTTCAGCCATAGCCGGTGCTATTGAAGAATTGCTGTAACTTTGATCCAGCGCTAAATACAGCCCGCAGCTTTGCGCTAAGCTAAACGGCAACAGATGGGAGAACCAACATGAAAGTTGCCGTATTCAGCGCCAAAAAGTATGACCGCGACGGGTTAAACCAGTGGGCCGACACCAGTATTCAATTTAGTTACCACGAAACCAGGCTAAATAGCGACAGCGTTAAACTTGCTAGCGGTTGCCATGCAGTGTGTGCCTTTGTAAATGATGAGCTAAATGCCGCCGTACTGCAGCAGTTATCGCAAATGGGCATTGAAATGGTCGCGTTACGCTGTGCCGGCTTTAATAATGTCGATTTAACTACTGCCAAAGCATTAGGCATTCGCATTGCCCGGGTACCGGCCTACTCACCTGAGGCAGTGGCAGAGCACACCATAGGCATGATGCTGTGTTTAAACCGCAAGCTGCACAAAGCTTACAACAGAGTACGTGACGATAACTTTGCCCTGGACGGCCTGCTGGGCTTTAACCTGTTTGGCAAAACCGTTGGCTTAATCGGCACCGGCCGTATTGGCCAGGCGACTGCCAGAATACTGCATGGTTTTGGGTGTCAGCTGTTATGTCATGATATCGCACCGAGTAGCGTACTGACTGAACTGGGCGCTCGCTACGTACCACTGGCAGAGCTGTACGCGCAAAGCGACATTATCAGCCTGCATTGCCCGCTAACACCCGATACCAAACACCTGATTAATCACTACAGTATTGGCAGCATGAAAGATGGTGTGATGCTGATTAACACCAGCCGCGGCGCGCTAATCGACAGCAAAGCAGTTATCGATGGCCTGAAAAACCGCAAAATAGGTTATCTGGGCCTGGATGTATATGAGCAGGAAGCCGATTTATTTTTTGAAAACTTATCCGAGCAAATGATTGATGATGAGATATTTAAACGCCTGCTAACCTTTCCTAACGTGCTAATCACTGGCCATCAGGCGTTTTTTACCAAAGAAGCCTTACAGGAAATTTGTCAGGTCACCAGCGACAACCTATTGGCGTTTGCCAGTAATACCGTCACGGGCAATGAGTTGGTAAACTAACTGCTGCACAGCGGCATAACAGCTGAAGTAAGGCCGTTATCGCGATCAGAAGGTGTATACCAACGAAGCTGAAGTTTCACTATCCGTTTTACGCAGTGCACCTTCAGGTCGCGAGTTGTGCCGCAGCACAAAATTAAACCGCATCGACAGTTTATCTATGATTTTCGCCGTAATGCTGCTGCGGCTAAGTAACGTGGAGTTTTCACCGTTTAACGACAGTGCGCCTTCCAGAGTCTGACGAAAGCGCACGTTTTCAAACAATGCATAATCCATGTTGGCAGCAAAAAACCAGATGGCGCCACTATTGTTATTGCCGGCGGCACTGCGCTGATAGGAAAAACCCGGGCCGGTTTCTAAATCCAGGTAGCTTTCCAGTTGTTCATACATACGGTTACCATAACCGGCAGCCAGCGTAGCCTGTTCACGAAAAGCACCAAATCGGTCATAACTGTATGAGCCACGGCCAAATATCGATTCACGCCCTGTCACCAGCTTATAGTTGCTCTGGCCGGAGAAACCATAGCGGTTTGCAGTGGTTACCCGGCGTTTTTCATTGGCATTATTATCCAGCACATTGTTTTTTTGGATCAGGCTATGCAGCTGATATTTATTACGAAAGTATTGTAAATCGTGCACCAGCTCGCTATTCGCCCGAATAGCAAAGGCGTCAGTATTGCCAGAGGTAAGCAAAAACCCCAGTTCAACACTGCCGGTTACCGTGCCAAAAAAACCAATAGGTTGCAGCGGCTCTTCGCTGTCTGGCAACGCTTCCGTCTCAGATGCCTGTACCCCATACAGGCTAAGCATCAGCGCAATACTGATACCAATTAAGAAAAATCGCATTAGCTCGCTAACTTACTCCTAAACCAGCTTTACCCATGAGTTGTATATCTTACGACTTATTAGTGTTGTTTGTTGTCGTGAGAAAGATTGTAACAGTTGCAGTGTAACTCAGCCCGGTTTAACGGGCTGAGAAATCCGGCATTTGGCCGCAAGCCGGATATCGGTTTAACTTACTCGGCAGCGCGCGCTGCAACAAAGTCCAACGCCAGCTGCAACCTGGCCAAGGTCCGCTCTTTACCGATTAGCGTCAGCGTAATATCCAGCGCCGGTGAATTGCCGCCACCGGTTACGGCAACACGCAGCGGCATACCAATTTTACCCATGCCTACACCTAACTGCTCGGCGGTGGCGTTAATCACTTGATGCACCGCCTCTTGTGTCCAATCAGCTAACGCAGCTAAATTGGCTTGCACAGCCTGCAAGGGCTCAAGTGCTACCGGGCGTAAGTGCTTCTTTGCCGCTTCAGCGTCAAATTCACTAAAGTCTTCATAGAAATAGCGACTAACTTGCACCATTTCTTTAAGTGTTTTTACCCTTTCGGCCTGCGCTTTAACTACTTCAGTCAAGGCCGGGCCCTGGCTGACATCCAACTTCTGCTCGGCGATATGCCACTGTAGTTGCGCCGCTACCTGCTCTGGCGGCAGGGTTTTCATATAATGCTGGTTTAACCATATCAGCTTGTCGGTATTAAATGCTGATGGCGCCCGGTTGCAGCTATCCAGGTCAAACAGCTGGATCAATTCATCTTTGCTGAATATTTCCTGATCACCATGCGACCAACCCAAACGGACTAAATAATTTAGCAGCGCTTCAGGCAAAAAGCCGTTATCCCGATACTGCATAACCCCTACGGCGCCATGACGTTTAGATAAACGCTTGCCATCGTCGCCAAGGATCATCGGCACGTGCGCATACTTAGGAATGTCGGCTCCCAGTGCCGCCAGAATATTCATCTGCCGCGGCGTGTTATTCACATGGTCATCGCCACGGATCACGTGAGTAATACCCATTTTCCAGTCATCGACAACGACGGTCAGATTGTATGTAGGCGTACCGTCGCTGCGGGCAATAATTAAATCGTCTAATTCACTGTTGGCAATTTCAATTTTGCCTTTAATTAAGTCGTCAATGACGACAGTGCCGCTTTGCGGGTTTTTAAAACGGATAACATAAGGCTTATCGGTTGGGTGGTCGTTACGTTCACGCCACATGCCGTTATAACGTGGCTTTTCGCCGGCCGCCATCTGTGCTTCACGCATGGCGTCGACTTCTTCTACCGTACAGAAGCATTTATACGCTTTACCGTCGGCCAGAAGCTGCGCCACCACTTCTTTGTATAAATCAAAGCGCTGGGTTTGATAATACGGGCCTTCATCGTGATCCAGCCCGAGCCAGTTCATGCCCTCTAAAATAGCGTCAACAGATTCCTGAGTAGAGCGCTCCAGATCAGTATCTTCAATCCGCAGAATAAATTTACCGCCATTTTTTCTGGCATACAGCCAGCTAAACAGCGCGGTACGGGCACCACCAACATGCAAATAGCCAGTTGGGCTTGGAGCAAAACGGGTAACTAGAGACATAATTTATCCATCACAGTGCAATATTGCGCGTATTGTAACAATGCCCTGCGCCGGATGCACCCGCAATACACTGCCCTTTGCTGCTGTTTTATCCTTAGCGAAGGCAGAATGTTTAATAATGCAGCAAGCAAACCGGATTTCATAAAATAATGTTGACAGCTTTTTCATGCTCCCTATAATGAGCGCCATCAAACAGCGTGGATTGTTAGCTCAGCTGGGAGAGCACCGCCCTTACAAGGCGGGGGTCACTGGTTCGAACCCAGTACAATCCACCAAAATTTAAAATTGTTTGAAACTCCCATGGATTGTTAGCTCAGCTGGGAGAGCACCGCCCTTACAAGGCGGGGGTCACTGGTTCGAACCCAGTACAATCCACCATTTGGGGTTGATCATGAGAAGCAC
>JAHJZX010000011.1 GCA_018826295.1 Gammaproteobacteria bacterium | reverse complement strand
GTTTTAACTGCGACTGAGGATTTTGCTCCATAGAGACTTATCTTCCACCAATTTGATTAATGTAAAATTGCGAACTAGCGATTATAACAAAGCGCGGCTTTTCTAGCCAGCCGCATTAGGTCGCAAGCTTTGGTTTTTTGCATTTCAGCGCCTGCAGTAACAATTTATACTCGTGCCATTCGGCCTTGCTAAGTTGCTGCAGTTTATCTTTTCGTTCCAGGGCTTCCAGCCGTTGCTGCAGATACTGATCTTCAATTGAATGAAAAGTATCAACAAATTCCTGTGATAATTGTTCTGGTTCAATCTGGTGATCCCAGGCTGCCAGTGTCATTAAAATGTTGTGCTCGGGTAAACCTCGCCACTGCTCAATTAACTGTGCTGTGGTTAAATCGCCTTGCTGCAATAAGCGTTGCTGTATTGATAGCAACAGCCCTATGCCTGGGATACTGGCTTCGGCTAACTCAGGTGCGTCCGGCATTACTCTGGCTAAATTGGGGTACTGTAGCAATAAACCAATAGCCCGACGCATCGGTGTTATTTTCATTGCCGCCGGTTTTACCCGGTTGCCAGTGCGGCTAACCGATGCTTTCGTGCGCTCACGCGGCTTGCCAAGCAGGTTAGCTAATTTGTCGCTTAAACTGTCGCGATAAAATTCGCTGGGTATTTGTTTGATAAGCTCGCTTGCTTTAACCGATAACGCCGATTTGCCAGCATCGGTGGCCGGGTCAAATTCTTGCACTAAATGCTCAAAGAAATACTGATTCAGCGGCATGGCCGTGGCAACGCGTTGTAAAAATGCGGTTTTACCTTCTTTTTGCACTAATGAATCGGGGTCTTCACCGTCGGGTAAAAATACAAAGTTTAGCTCAACCCCGTCTTTTAGCTGCGGCAGGGCACTTTGCAGCGCGCGCCAGGCTGCATCACGGCCGGCGCGGTCACCGTCATAGCAGCACACCACGCGCGGCGTATAACGAAACAGTGTATGCATGTGATCTGACGTAGTGGCAGTACCCAAACACGCCACCGCAAAGCGAATATCATGCTCGGCCAGCGCGACCACGTCCATATAACCTTCTACCACCAATATTTGCTCAACATGGCCAGGTTGCTGGCGTACTTCGTACAAACCATACAACTCGCGGCCTTTATGAAATAAGCGGCTTTCCGGCGAGTTTAAATATTTCGGCGTGCCATCACCCAGTACCCGGCCGCCAAAAGCGATAACCCGGCCACGTTTATCGCGAATAGGAAACATTAAACGGTCACGAAAAAAGTCGTACTCGCGGCCATTGTCGTTACGGTTAATAAGCCGCAGTTCGGTCAACTGATCGCGCAGCTGACGGTTATTCGTCGGGCTAAGCTGCTTTAACAGGCCGTCCCAGCTTTCTGGCGCATAACCCAGGGCAAAATCGGCAACCGTTTGTGCGCTCAGGCCACGTTTGCTCAGATAATCCCGAACCCGCTGGCTGTCTGGGTGCTGTTGCAGTTGTTGCTGATAATAAGTTGCAGCTTGTTGCATCAGATTGTAGTCGTCGGCTTGTGCGCTAGGCCGGTTTTTACCTGCGCCTTGCTCACGTGGCACCTCAAGGTGGTGCTGTTGCGCCAGCTCTTCAATGGCTTCGACAAACTCTAATTGCTCAAACTCCATCATAAAACTGATGGCATTACCATGGGCACCACAACCAAAACAATGATAAAACTGTTTATCCTGGCTGACGGTAAAAGAAGGTGATTTTTCGTTATGAAACGGGCAGCAAGCGGCGTAATTTCTACCGGCTTTTTTAAGCGGTACACGCTGATCTATCAGTTCAACGATATCGGTACGGGCCAATAACTCGTCGATAAACTGTCTGGGGATTTGTCCTGCCACCTTTTTCCTTCGGCGTTATTCAGAAAAAGACAAACCGTGCCTTGTGAGCACGGTATGCAGATGTCAACACTTTGAGCTTGTCGTTTGCCTGCGCCAGCAAGTGTAGCGCAGTACTTTGATGTCGCTCAGCTGATACGTTATTAGTACAGCTTGATGCGACGAGCGTTTTCGCGAGACATTTTCTTCGCGTGGCGCTTAACAGCAGCAGCCTTTTTACGCTTACGGATCCAAGTTGGCTTCTCGTAGAATTCTTTAGCGCGAACGTCAGCTAATACACCAGCTTTTTCGCAAGAGCGCTTGAAACGACGTAAGGCTACGTCAAACGGTTCGTTTTCTTTTACTTTAACAACAGGCATTAAATTCTCACCTCAGGGCCAAATTGGTTATCTGTGAACCAATACGATTAAAAATGGTGCGGCATTTTACGCAAAAAGCCAACCCGATGTAAAGCGATTCTGCGATCTAAATCCGATCCTCTGGCTCTGCGCTGGCTGAGCCGCTACAATAGCCGGCTATTCTAGCCAAGTTGGGACCAAGATGCGAGTTTTAGGCATAGAAACTTCCTGTGATGAAACCGGTATTGCTATCTATGATGGTGAGCAAGGTTTGTTAAGCCATGTATTGTACAGCCAGATCCCGCTGCATGCCGATTACGGCGGTGTAGTGCCCGAGCTGGCATCGCGCGATCATATTCGTAAAACCATACCGCTGATAAAACAGGCGCTGCGTGAAGCCAACTGCGATGCCGCAAGTATTGATGGTGTAGCTTACACTGCCGGCCCAGGCCTGGCGGGCGCTTTGCTGGTTGGGGCTGCAATTGGCCGCTCGCTGGCGATGGCCTGGGGTAAGCCGGCGCTGGCGGTACATCATATGGAAGGGCACTTGCTGGCACCTATGCTGGAGGAAACACCACCAGAGTTTCCGTTTTTAGCGCTGTTGGTATCGGGCGGCCATACCCAACTGGTTGCTGTAGAAGGCATAGGCCGTTATCAGTTGCTGGGCGAGTCAATAGACGATGCCGCCGGCGAGGCCTTTGACAAAACCGCGAAACTAATGGGCCTGGATTATCCCGGTGGCCCTTTACTGGCCAAGCTGGCCACGCAGGGCGACAATAAAAAATACAAGTTTCCGCGGCCGATGACTGACAGGGCCGGGCTGGATTTTAGCTTCAGCGGTTTAAAAACCTCGGCAGCGAATGTGATCGCCAAAGAAGGTAACAGCGCCGAAGTGCAGGCAGATATAGCCGCTTCATTTCAGCAGGCCGTCGTGGATACCTTAGTGATTAAATGCGAGCGGGCACTTGAGCAAACCGGCTATAAGCGGCTGGTTATTGCCGGTGGCGTGAGCGCCAATCTGTCACTGCGTGAACAGCTGGCAGCCTTGCTTAAACGCCGCGGTGGAGCAGTGTATTACCCACGCAAAGAATTTTGTACTGACAACGGCGCCATGATAGCGCTGGCGGGCTATTACCGCTTAGCCGCCGGCCAGCAACAGGATTTAACGATTGGCGTAACACCACGCTGGCCAATGCAGGATTTGCCGGCGGTTTAACGGTCTAATGGATGGCCAGGTGCGGGGCTTCGGTTGCAACTCCCGCCTTGGCTCGCCACAGCAACTCGCTCGCGCTGGCACGCTCACTCAGACACTCTGTGGCGCCCAAATCGGGATTCCAACCTCGCTTACCGGTTGCGGGATTACTTACTCTCTGATCCGCTTGGACTTATCCCAGACTTTGCTTTCTTTACCGCGCCACAAACGCACAACGTTTTCCCGGTGGCGCAGAATTATTAAAATGCTTAGCATTAGCACCGGTAGCGTATACAGCGGCTTAATAAACCAGGTAAACAGTGGTGCAAGACTTACAGTAACAATAGCGGCCAGTGACGAATAACCCGTTAGCGCAACCAGTAAGATCCAACTGACGATCAATAAACCAGCCAGATCCAGGCCGATAGGCATCATAGTGCCAAAGGCCGTAGCCACGGCTTTACCACCTTTAAAGCCAAAAAACAGCGGAAAAATATGACCAAGACAAGCGCAAATGGCGATAAGCCCCAGATACAGAGGTTCGATTTGTAAAAAATACGAGCCCCATACCGGCACCGTACCTTTTAATACATCAAACACCAGTACTAATACCGCCGGCAATTTGCCGCCTAAGCGCAACACATTAGTGGCACCCGGGTTACACGAACCGTGCAGACGTGGATCGGGCAGCCGGAACAGCTTGCTAACCAGCACCGCCGACGATATGGAACCGCACAAATACGCGGCCAGCATCATAAATCCAATCAGCAGGGTCATTTAGGCGGTTCCTCAGCACCGGTTTTTACGTTAAGATTGCGGCGTAATGTAAGGCCAGCAGAATATAGGGTTTTCGCGGTTTTACCTATCCGACCAGCCTACCTGAAACCGGCTATATCGCAAAGCGGAATTAACTGAATGGACACCATTTTTATAAAACAGCTACAAGTTGACACTGTAATTGGGGTGTATGACTGGGAAAAAACAATTCAGCAGCGCTTGTTGTTAGATATTGAACTCAAAACCGATATTCGTCAGGCCGCAGCAGATGACAATATTGGTCAGACGCTGGATTATGCGGTAATAGCGCAGCGGGTTACGCAGCTAATTACCGCCGCGCCAATAGAGCTGATTGAAACAGTGGCTGAAAACGTGGCGCAACTGCTGCTTAGTGAATTTGCAACGACAGAAGTGAGTGTCACCGTGTACAAACCTGATGCCCTGCCTCAAGCGCAAACTGTAGGTGTAAGCATAGTGCGCCGGAGTAACTAATGGCGCGTATTTATATCAGCATAGGTAGCAATATAAACCGCAGTTACCATATTCAGGCCGCAGTCAGCGCGCTTAAGCAACACTTTGGCACTGTTCAGTTATCATCGGTGTATGAAAGCGAAGCCGTCGGCTTTTGCGGTGACGCTTTTTATAATCTGGTGGCTGCCACCGACACTGCGCTGAGTATTGCCGACTGCGTTAGTGTGTTTAAACAAATTGAAGATGCCTATGGCCGTGACCGGCAAAGTGCCCGTTTTAGTGGCCGGACGCTGGATTTAGATTTACTGACTTATGACGATGCCGTGTGTGACGAGCCAATAGCCTTACCACGCGCCGAGATAGGCGAAAATGCCTTTGTGTTATTGCCGTTGTCAGAGCTGGCTCCGGCTGTTGTGCACCCTGTTACCGGTAAAACCTATGCCGAGTTATGGCAACAATATGATAAACAACAAAAATTATGGCCAGTGCCATTTGATTGGGAGTAAGCAGTGAGTACAGTGGAAGTAATCATTCTGGCCATCATTCAGGGCCTGACCGAGTTTTTACCTATTTCATCCTCCGCCCATCTTATTTTACCTTCTGTCATTTTTGGCTGGCAGGATCAGGGTATAGTGTTTGATGTCGCAGTGCATGTTGGCACCTTACTGGCTGTAATGCTGTATTTTCGCCGCGATATTGGCCAGTTAACCGTAGGTTGGGTGCAAAGCTTTAGTGGCCGGCACAGTACCGACAGTAAACTGGCCTGGTGGGTTATTCTGGCCACTATACCGGCTGGTTTAGCTGGTTTGCTGGCTGCAAAAGCAGATTTGGTTGATACCTTGCTGCGTTCGCCCTGGGTTATTGCCTGTACCACTATCCTATTTGGCCTGGCATTGTGGTGGGCTGATGCAACAGCAAAGCAGCAGCACGCTATGGATAAGCTAAGCTGGAAACAAGCGTTATTTATTGGCGTTGCTCAGGCGTTGTCAATTATTCCCGGCACCTCGCGCTCTGGTATTACCATGACAGCGGCTATGTTAATAGGCCTGGATAAAGTCAGTGCAGCACGTTTTTCCTTTTTGCTGTCTATTCCTATTATTGTGCTCAGTGGCGGCTACCAGGCCAGCAAGCTGCTGGCCGAGCCGCAGCAATATGATGTGGCAGGTATTTTACTGGGCACCCTGCTGGCTTTTATCAGTGCCTTAATTTGTATTCATTTTTTCCTGAAAATTATCAGCCGTATGGGCATGTTGCCTTTTGTCATTTACCGTTTGCTATTAGGTGTCGGCCTGATTGTTTTCCTTGGCTGGTTCGCTGGTTAAGTTGTGGGTTCCTGCTGCTGAGCGGCCTTGATGGCCGCCAGACGTGCAAGGTGCAAGCCTTGTTTGATCGCTTCGCCTTTTAAACCCTGAGCCACTAAGTCTTTCGCCGTTACCTGCCGGGCGGCATCTGCCAGTTTTTGCAGATAATCTGCCTGTGGGTATGCGGCCTGCTCAAAACCGGTACGGCCGCGCAAGTCTGCTGTGCAACTTAGCAAAATCGCCTCTAAGCGTTCTGGCTTACGCCAGACATCTATCGCATTAAACAGCTTTAATACCGTGCTGCTTTTTAACTCGCGGGCGCGGTGTACCAGCTGATGATACTCGCATACCAGCAAGGCCAATTCGCGGCAGTCATTTGGTACGCGCAAGCTGTCGCACAATTGGTTGATCAGTGGCAGGCCGGTGTGTTCATGGCCATGATGTGATGGCCACAATTCCGGTTTGGTTACGCCTTTGCCTAAGTCATGCACCAGAGCGGCAAAACGAATATCAAGACGTGGCGACAGTGCGGCGGCTTGTTGCAGCACCAGTAGTGTATGCACGCCGGTATCAATTTCCGGATGCCACTGTGGCGGTTGCGGCACTCCCCAAAGCGTATCTAATTCCGGCATGAGCGCCGCTAAGGCACCGGTATCATGCAACAGCTGAAAATAAGCCTGCGGTGTTTGCTCGCTTAACGCTTTGGCAGTCTCCTGCCACACCCGCTCCGGCGTTATGGTGTTTAGCTCGTCGCTTAACTGACGCATCAGTGCCTGAGTTTCCGGCGCTACGCTAAAGCCAAGATGAGCATAGCGGGCATAAAAACGCGCCACGCGCAGTACCCGCAGCGGATCTTCGGCAAACGCCTCTGACACATGGCGTAGTATTTTATTTGCAATATCGGCGGCACCGCCAAAGGGATCAACTAAACTGCCATCATCGGCCTGGGCTATGGCATTTATCGTCAGGTCGCGGCGTAGTAAGTCTTGCTCTAAAGTAACATCCGGTGCGGCATAAACGCTAAAACCGGTGTAGCCGCGGCCGCTTTTACGCTCGGTACGGGCCAGGGCATGTTCTTCTTTGGTCTGCGGATGTAAAAATACCGGGAAATCTTTGCCCACCTGTTGATAGCCCGCATCCAGCATTTGCTGTGGTGTAGCACCTACTACTACCCAGTCCCGCTCGTGAAACGGGTAACCTAAAAGACTGTCGCGTACTGCACCACCTACCAGATATCGTTGCACCGGCTTTCCTGTCAGCTGTTTTTTTGCCATTATACCTGTCGTCTTTTAAAATGCACGGTCGCAACAAATCGCGGCGCCCCAACCAGCAGGATGCAGTATGTACAGCGGATTTTTCGGTTTAACCAGCGCGCCGTTTTCGATAGCGCCCAACCCGGAGTTTATGTATTTAAGCCCGCGCCATGCTGAAGCGCTGGCGCATTTACGCTTTGGTTTGGGGGAAGCCGGTGGCTTTGTGCTGTTAACCGGCGAAGTCGGCACCGGTAAAACCACGGTATCGCGCTGCTTATTGCAGGAATTAGATGAGCGCGCCGACGTGGCCTTTATTCTTAACCCGACATTATCCGAGTTGGAATTGCTGGCTGCTATATGCGATGAGCTGAAAATCCGCTACAAAAAAACCGAGGCCAGCTTAAAACTACTGGGCGATAAAATAAAAGCCCGCTTGCTGAAAAACCACGCTGCCGGCAAACATACGCTGCTAATTATCGATGAAGCTCAGCATCTGCAACCTGCGGTGCTGGAACAGCTGCGATTGCTGACCAATCTGGAAACCAATACCCGTAAGCTGCTGCAGGTAATTTTAATTGGCCAACCTGAGTTGCAGCAATTACTTAAGCGCAATGACTTGCGTCAACTGGCGCAGCGCATTACCGCCCGGTATCATTTATTGCCGCTGAGCCTGGATGAAGTAAAACATTATCTGAAGTTTCGCTTACAGGTTGCTGGCTGCAGCCGGCCGGTATTCAGCGATGCGGCGGTGAAAAAGTTGTATCAGTTAAGTGGTGGCATACCACGGCTGTTAAATTTAATGGCCGACAGAGCCTTGTTGGGCGCTTACAGCCAGCAGCAGGCCCTGGTGAATGACAAGCTGGTGAGCAAAGCCGCCGCGGAAATTCTGCCGTTGTCAGAGCAGGCGGTTAAGGCCGCGTTGCCGCGCTGGTTCTGGCCTGTCATTGGCCTTTGCGCTATAGTGCTGGGCTTCGCTCTGGCGATGCTGATACTGCCGTTGCTGGCAGCAAGATAATAGCGGGAAACCTATGTCGATCCTGATGGATGCGTTAAAACAACAAAGCTCAATTCAACCTGCTGTCAGTGATACCGCTGCCTTTTGGCGCAAACTGGCACTGATACTGGCATTGCTGGTGTCACTGCTCAGCGGTGTTTTGTTAGCTTACTGGCTGCAAAGCGGCACAGTTCAGCCACAGCCCAATATGGCTATAGTTGCTGAACCGGCAAAACCGGCAGATATTCTGGCGGTCCTGCAACAACCATCAACGCCGGCGGTAACGACAACTACAGCACCGGCTGAAACGGTTAAGCAGCAGGAAGTTCTGCTACCAGAGACGCCGGTTAAACGGGTGACAGCGGCAGACAGCGACCCGCTGCCGGACGAAGACCAAAGCAGTGAAGAAAATGCAGCCCAGGCTGACATTGTGGCTGATATGGCGGTGTCGGATGAGCTGCGAGATAAGTTTTCTCAGGCGTTAAAAGCCACTGAGCATGGTAGTGGTCACAGCGCAGTGCGCAGCCACACGGCACCGGCACAGGATATCAGCATGCTCGATGCCCGCCTGCTGCAGCAGATCCCGCCGCTGCGGTTTGATGCGCATGTGTATGCCACCAGTGCCGCACAGCGCTGGGTAAAGGTGAATGGTAAAACCTTGCAGGAAGGGCAGTGGGTGACCGCAGATATCCGTATTCGCGAAATTACGCCGCAGTATGTGCTGCTGCAGTTGGGTACACAGATGTTTAGTATGTCGGCGCTAAGTGAATGGCCGTCTACTTAGGCTGACGGCTCCTGATGCTAGTGTTCTAAGATAAACTCTTTAAAAAAGCGTTGTATATCAATATTATATTCGACCGGATCGACAGCGGTTTCAATTTTCTCGCTGCAATTTGCTGCTGCCAGATCCAGCTTAACCGGTTTTAGATAATGCCGCTGGCGGGCATTGTAAAACACCTTCACGACCGGACTTGCCAGTTTCGCCGGGTTGTTTTCCAGCACCAGTGCCAGCTTTTGGCTTTCCAGCTTTACCAGAGTACCTGGCGGGTACATACCCACAGCGGCGATAAACTGTGTCACTAAATCAGCATCAAAATGGCTGGGGCTGTCTTTTCTAAGTATTTTCAGTGCTTTAATACTACTTTGGCCGTCTTTATATACCCGGGTAGCGGTTATGGCATCGTAAGTATCGACAATGGCAATCATTCTGGCATGCTGTGATATCTGTTCAGCACTAAGGCCTTGCGGATAACCGCCACCGTCCAGCCGTTCATGATGATTGGCGGCAACATCGATACTGACCGCCGAAATGCCTTCGGTTTGCTGCAGAATATCCCGGCTGTATTCCACATGTTTGCGCATAGCGACAAACTCGTCATCGCTAAGGCGGCCAGGCTTATTTAAAATAGCGTTGGGCACCCGTATCTTACCAATGTCATGCAACAAGGCGCCGGTGGCCAGTTGTTCTATGCTGTGGTCATCAAACTTCAGATGGCGGGCAAACACTGTCATCAGGATGGCGACATTAACCGAATGTTCCAGCAGATAGGCATCTTTGTCGCGCATGCGGCTAATGCACAGCAAGGCGTCCTGATTACGGAACAGCGAGTCGATAATGCCATCAGCACAGCGCTGAAAGTCGGCGACATTAATCGGCTTACCTTTAGCAATGTCATTGAACGCCCGCTGTTGTAACTGCCGGGCTTTACGATACAGATTTTGTGCCTGTTTAATTTCTTTTGCCAACGGCAGCGGCTTGATGCGATCTTTTCGTGACGCCGGAGCTATCGTCGCGGCCATATTAAAGCTGCTGTCATCGTCTGCAGCCGGTTCGGTGTTAAGCTGCCGCGACGGGTCGACCTGCAGTGTCAGTACACCCTTTTGCCGTAACAGCTGAATTTGTGCTGGCTGCTTAATCAAGCCCTGAACTTTAACTAACCGGCCATCGGTTTGTGACGCAACGCCAACCACATACATACCGCAGACTAACTGATCTATTGTCACTGTAGTAAGCATAAATTTATCACAGCAAAAACTAATATAACCTAATACTAATGCTGGCAGCGCAACCGGGCAAGTGGGACAGGGATAAATGTTAACAAAATAGCGGGCCGGGCTGGCTAAAAGTAGTTTCGTACATCCAGACCGTACTTTTTCAGCTCGATGCAGCTGTCGACCTGCTCTTCCTGCTGACGCGACAAATCAATAATTTTACTGGGGATATGGTGTTGGTGGCTGCTATGGTAAAACACTTTTACTTTGGGCTGGGTGGGCTTTTTCGGGTTGTTTTCCAGCACTAAAGCCAGCTTGCCGCTGCTAAGTTTTACGACGGAGCCGGGCGGATAAATACCAATGCATTTAATAAACAACTGCGCTAACTCGCTATCGAGTTGATGAGGCGTGCGTTCCAGTAAGCTGCGTGATGCAGCCAGTGGCCCTTGTTTGCTATGCTGGCCCGACGACAGCTTTTCGTAGTAGTTTACGATAGCCAGCATGCGGCTGCCTTTATCAATTTGTCCGGCACTGATTTTGGGCGAGCCGGACCCATCCAGATGAGCGCAATGCTGGCTGATCCACAGTGAAATATCACCGGCCAGATTGGTGGTTTTGCTTAGTGCTGTCAGGCTGGCCGGAATGGCGGCATGATCCTCCGCCTGCAGATTATCCGGCGTTATTGCTTTGCCTATGTCATGCAACAAAGCCGCGGTGATCAGAGATTGAATTTTATGGGGCGGTAAATTCAGATAACGGGCAAAAGCCGCCATAAACACTGCGCAATTAATGCTGTGCTGCAACAGAGCGTCACTTTGCTCGGCAATGCGGCTTAAACACAACAGCACATCCTGATTGCGACTGATCGACTCGGCCAGCCCGGCACTGACTTCGTACACCAGGGTTAGATCAATATTGTTGTTGCTGCGCACGGCATCCAGCATTTGCCGTTGTACTTTCTGCACCTGCATCAAGGCGCGTTCTGCTTTGGGTTGCTCATCGCTGAATAAAGCCCGGCTGGTGACGTCCGGGGTTGGTTCAGCGGCTTTTTCTGCTACCTGTTCAACCGGCCCTTTTTGCAGTAATTGCTTGTCAGGATCGGTTAATACGACCAGCACACCTTTTTGGCGAAGCTGTGCCACGGCCTGTGCTGTGCGCACCCAGCCGGCATGTTTAACGATAATATCGCCATTTTGCCGCAGAACCTGAACGACATAGCTGCCTGGCTGCAAATCGGCAATTTTTACTTCCTGATACGACATCTTGTGTTAGGCCAGCTCCTGCTTTAAACCACCCGAGAGTATAGCAGCTCAAGCTTAACTATATATTAACAATGAGACAATCTGTCATAAAGTGGCGATAACAGCAGGGAGTTAAAAGTAAAAGCCCGGCGAACCGGGCTTTTACTGCAGGCATGGTTGTAACGCTTAACCGACGTTGTCGGCCATTGTCATCAGGGACGCATTGCCGCCGGCGGCAGTGGTATTGATGGTAATGGTTTTCTCGGTAATTAACCGCTGAAGCAAGCGCTGACCGGCCGGAGAGGTGATCAGCGGCAGGATGGCACCTTCGCGAGCAGTTAACAGCTCGGCGCAGAGCGGTTTAACCGCACTGCTGACTTCAACAATAGCTGCGCTAAGTTCTGTATGAGCCAGTAGTGTGGTCAGGCAATCCAGTTTAACTACCGCCAGCAAATGCGCGGGCATGCCAGCCTGTTGCAGGGCTTTTATACATGCCTCGGCTTCGGTCAGATCGGCTTCTTCTACCGCAGTAATCACCGCATTACCGGCCACCAGCGCGGTGATGATGGTTACCAGCCAATAACCAAACGAGCTGGTTTCATCGCGTACCAGTGCCACAATGCCGCGTGGGTCTAACACCAGTACATTGCTTTCACCTGTCGGCCCCGGCAGGGCAATAGGTTTTTGCAGTTCGCGCTCGGCCCGGGCCAGTTTTTGCTGCGCCAGAGTAAGCACTTGTTCCAGATCCGGTTCTTGCTTATTGACCACAGTGTTGGCCGCCAACGAGGCCAAAAATTGCCGCAATACCGAGGTGCGCTGATTCACCGCCAGTGCGGCCCACTGTTGCTGGGCTGCGGCGGCAGCTGGCATAGCGTAAGCCACAGCACTGCTGGTGGTTTCGCTAAGCAGGCGCTGACGTTTTTCATCGCTTAACGGTGCACAGCTAACATCCAGGTTGTCTTTAACCAGCCGGGTTAAATATAAAGGACCGCCCGCTTTAGGGCCGGTGCCGGATAAGCCACGACCGCCAAACGGTTGTACGCCCACCACGGCGCCAATCATATTGCGGTTAATATAGATATTGCCGGCTTTAATTTCGCGGGCCACCCGGTCGGTAAACTGCTCTATCCGGCTGTGTACACCCATTGTCAGGCCATAACCGGTAGCATTAATCTGGTTAATGACCTGATCCAGCTGTTCCGCTTTAAAGCGGATAATGTGCACGACTGGGCCAAATACTTCGCGCTCCAACACCGTTAAATCGCTGATTTCGTATAAGCGTGGCGCAAAGAAATAGTGACGCTCACCAGTTGGGATCGCGCACTCGTAATGCAAGGTCGCTTTATCAGCCAGATACTGCACATGGCTGTTTAACCGCTCAAGTGCTTTGGCATCAATTACCGGGCCTAAATCGGTGCTCAGCCACTGCGGATCACCAACATGCAGTTCGGCCATGGCGCCTTTTAACATAGTGATGATCTTGTCGGCTACGTCTTCCTGCAGGAACAGCACCCGCAGTGCAGAGCAGCGCTGGCCGGCACTTTGAAAGCCAGATGAAATCACATCATCCACCACCTGCTCTGGCAGCGCGGTCGAGTCGACAATCATGCAGTTTTGCCCACCGGTTTCGGCAATCAATGGCACAGGTTCACCACCGCGCTCAGCCAGTTTGCGGGCGATCCAGCAGCCGGTTTCGGTAGAGCCGGTAAACATTACGCCCTGAATACGGCTGTCAGGTACTATGTGCTCGCCGACCTGACGGCCCGGCGCTATCACCAGTTGCACCACATGTTCTGGCATGCCACATTCGCGCATTAATTCCACGGTACGCACAGCAATCAGGCTGGTTTGCTCTGCCGGTTTGGCGACTACGGTGTTACCCACCACTATCGCGGCCGCAACCTGGCCTAAGAAAATAGCCAGCGGGAAGTTCCACGGGCTGATACATAAAAATACGCCACGGGCTTGCTGTGGTTGAGCGCACAGCTCTTCAGCTCTGGCAGCATAATAGCGACAAAAATCAATGGCTTCACGTACTTCCGCTACACTGTCACCCAGCGTTTTACCGGCTTCTTTTACACAAAGTGCCAGTAGCTCGTTGCGATGGCTTTCCAGCGCATCTGCAATGCGGCGTAGCAGGGCAGCTCTTTCGCTGACAGCGGTGGCGGACCAGCTGGCAAAGGCCGCATCGGCGTGGGCCAACAACTGTTGCATGGCGTTTTGGTCGGCATATTGCAGATAGCCAATCACTTCATCCAGATTGGCCGGGTTGGTAACAGGTACCGCATCAGCCAGCACCGGCAATTGCCGTACGCTGTCAAACCATTGCTGCATAGCGGCTTTAACCTGTTCTATCTGGTCGATATCGCTAAGATCCAGGCCGTTCGAATTGTCCCGCTCAGCGCCATATAATTTGGCCGGTAGCGGAATTTGCTGGTTGCGCTTTTTGCTCCAGCCACGCACGATTTCAACCGGATCGCTCAGCAGTGACTCTACCGGTATAGTTTCATCGACAATATTATTAACGAAGGAGCTGTTGGCGCCGTTTTCCAGCAGACGACGCACCAGATAGGCGAGTAAGTCTGAATGTTCACCAACCGGCGCATAGATGCGGCAGGGGATCTTATCTTTAATTACTATTTCGTCATACAGTGCATCACCCATGCCATGCAAACGCTGGAACTCAAAGCCGCTGTAATCGCGGGTCATCTCCATAATGCAGGCAACGGTGTAGGCATTGTGCGTAGCAAACTGTGGGTAAATACTGTCGCGGTAGCTCAGCAGTTTTTTCGCACAGGCCTGATAAGACACATCGGTAGATGGCTTGCGGCTAAACACCGGAAAGTCACTGAAACCTTCCAGCTGGCTCAGTTTAATTTCGCTATCCCAGTAAGCTCCTTTTACCAACCGCACCATCATTTTACGGCCAACTTTTAGCGTTAAATCGCGCAGCCAGTCGATTACATGGCTGCCGCGTTTCTGATAGGCCTGAACGGCTAAACCAAAACCTTGCCAGCCGTCCAGCGCCGGATCACTAAATACGGTTTCAATAATATCCAGCGACAGATCCAGCCGGTCGGCTTCTTCAGCATCGATAGTAAAGCCAATATCATAAGCTTTGGCAGCCAGGGCAAGTTGTTTTACCCGTGGCACCAGTTGCTCGATAACGCGATCGCGGTGGCTGAATTCATAGCGCGGATGAATAGCAGACAGCTTTACCGAAATACCCGGGCTGTTATACGGGCCGCGGCCTTTGGCAGCTTTGCCGATGGTGTCGATGGCACGCATATAGCTGTCAAAGTAGCGATCGGCGTCGGCCATAGTGCGGGCACCTTCGCCCAGCATATCGTACGAATAGCGAAAACCTTTGGCTTCCATTTCAGTAGCACGCTGCAAGGCGGCACTGATAGTGGTGCCCATAACAAATTGCGCGCCCATAATTTGCATAGCGTAGCGCACGGCCTGGCGGATCACCGGCTCACCCAGGCGGCCACAGGTGCGTTTTAACAAACCAAATTGTTGTTTCTTTTGCTCGTCAGAGTAATTAACCAGCTTGCCGGTTAACAGCAGGCCCCAGGCTGAAGCATTAACAAACACTGAGCTGCTGTTGCCCAGGTGTGAGCTCCAGTCGCCTTGAGATAATTTGTCGCGGATTAAGCGGTCTGCCGTGGTTTTATCCGGTACCCGCAATAAAGCTTCCGCCAGACACATTAATACCAGGCCTTCTTCGGTGGATAACGAAAACTCATTTAGCAGGGCATCAACGCCGCCTTTGCCCACCTGAGCCTGGCGGATAGTCAGCACCAGCTGACGGGCGCGCTCCCAGGCCCGGCTGCGGGCATTAACGCCAATATCGGCCAATGGCAGCAGGTATTGCAGTACCTGATCTTCGTCAGCACGATAGAAATCACGAATGGTTTGACGCAGCGGTTGGGTGGCAACCAGGGAACCGTTATACAACATGGCAGTAAGCTTCCTGACAAGAATTTGAGAGTGCGGCATTTTAGTTAAATGTCTGCAGCATAGGGTGGTTATTTTTGCGCGATAACCCGATATAATTCTGCCAAAATCAACAGAAACCAGAAAAGTTGCTGCTATGAATACACCTGTAAAAAACAAAGCGCTGGACCGGATTGATATCAGTATTCTGGATACGCTGCAGCGGGACGGCCGCATTGCTAATGTTGATCTGGCGAAAAAAGTAAACTTAAGCGCCAGCCCTTGCATAGACAGGGTTAAACGGCTGGAGAAAGAAGGCTACATTGAGGGTTACGGTGCCAGATTAAATGCCGCCAAAATGGGGCTGGGTACAGCGGCCTTTATTCAGGTAACGCTGGACCGCACGACCAGTGAAGTCTTTGATCAGTTCCGCGATGCGGTGGTGCAAATTCCGCAAGTGGCGGAATGCCATATGGTGGCCGGTGGCTTTGACTATTTATTAAAGTTACGCCTGCCAAATATGGATGCTTACCGCTCTATTCTGGCGATGATTGTTGACTTGCCCGGCGTGGCACAAACACATACCTATGTGGTGATTGAACAGGTTAAAAGTGACAACGGCTTGCCGGTGAAAACGCAGGATAGCCCACCAGTGGTGGGCTAAGCAGAAAAAGACAGCTGGCGGCTGTTACATCCAGCGATCGCCACCACGGCGTTTAGGTAGCAGTAACGGTAACAGCAGGCCCAGCAACAAGCCACCAAACAGGATAAAGGCGCCCAGCACCATTGGCTTTTCCCAAATGGAACTCTGGGTGTTTTCCAACTGTACTTTTAATTGCTGATAAGCCCGGTTAGCCTGGTCTAACTGCTCCAGCGCAGTTTGCCGTTCGGTTACCGCCTGATTTAACTGAGAGTTTAACTGGTCGCGCTGTTGTTCAAGTTGCAGGATGCGCTCGTTGCTGCCGGCATATTCCCGTTGCAGATTGTCTAACTGCGTAACCAGCCCCGGCGTGTAAGTGACATATTCTTTTGGCAACCAGCCGGTTTTATTGGCTTCATACTGTACTTGCGCATAGCCGGTTTCGCTGTCTTCGCCCAGATAGGTGACGCTTTGGCCGGCATTTACCGTGCCGATAATACGATACTGGTTGCTGGGGCCGGAATGTAAATAAACAAACAAGGCATCACTGATAAAAGCCGGTTTACTGTTGTCTTGCGCCTGTGCGGCGCCGGTTATACTAAGGCAGACGGCGGAAATTATTACCAGCAGAGTGCTTTTAATTAATCTGAACATAGGTATCCTGAGCTTATTCTTATAAAACATCATTGCGGACAATCTCTTGGATGATAGGGAGTTGCGCCGCAATTGACAAGGTTTAAAACGATGCAGCATTGTTGCGCTGCCACCTAAGCACACAGAGTAGCAGATGAGTACTGAACTAGAGCTGAAGTTTGCCCTGCCCGAGGCATTTTTATCACAATTAATATCGCTGCTGCCGCAGCTGGGCGAAACGGTCGCTGCCGACAGCGCGTCATTGCTGAATGCGTATTTCGATACCACTGAACGCTGGTTTCGCCGCCATGATATGGGTCTGCGCAGCAGGCAAAAACGCGGTAACTTTGAACAAACGCTGAAACTGGCCGGCAGGCAGCATGGCGCTATGCAACTGCGGCCGGAATATAATCTGCCTTGCAGCAGCGTAACACCACAACTGAGTGCTTTTGACAGCAGCGTCTGGCCAGAGGGTACTGACGTTGCCCGGTTGCAACAGCAACTTACCGAACTATTTCGCACCGACTTTCAGCGCCACAGCTGGCTGTTGCAATGCGAAGACGGCAGCCAGATAGAGCTGGTGTACGACAGCGGTGAAGTTAGGGCTGCAGAGCAGCATGAGGCCATTGCTGAGCTTGAGCTTGAGTTTGTCAGTGGTAACCCGGGCCAACTGTTTGTGTTAGCGCGCCAGTTAATCAGTGTTTTACCGCTGCGTAGCGGCTATCTAAGCAAAGCGGCCCGTGGCTATATGCTGGCGGCGGGCAGCGTTGTTTCGTTAACACAAAACAGTGCTAATACATTAGCGGCGCAGCTGAAGGTACTGCAACAGGCCGAAGTGGTTTATGACAGAGCTGGCGGCGGAACAGCGCTGGCTGCAGCAGCTGATGCCATGTTGCAGCTGCATGTGTTGTTGCTTGAGCAAGATCAGCATCAGGCAGCAGCGTCGGCTGCAGCACTGGCGCAACAATTAGTACAACAACGCTATGTATTTGACTTGCCAGACTACAACCTGCTGTTATTACAGCTGACACAGTTGCTGTATCTGCAGATGCAGGAGTAAACGATGATGCCGACTGACATGGCCGCCATGCTGGCGCAACGGTTAAGCCAGCACGCTACTGCCGGCTTGTCGCCGGCGGCGTTGACGATACTGCAGCGTTTGCTTAGCAGCAGTGGTTTTATCAACCGTACTTTGATGCAACAGCCGGAATTGCTGGCTGAATTTACCGAGCCCGCCCGCCTTAGTTTGGCACTGCAGCAACAGCCTGACGTACTGCAACAGCTGGATCTTGGTGATGAAGCTGCGGTATTTAGCCGGTTGCGGCGTTATCGTAATGCACAGCTGTGTCGGATTCTTGCTGCGGATATTTTGCAGTTACAGCCGGTAACGGCCAGCCTGGTGCAGGTGTCGCAGTTGGCCGAGCGGCTGATTAACACGGCTTATCACTGGGCGTATCAGCAACTGGCTGCGCAGTGGGGCACGCCGTGCGATGACGCCGGACAACCTATGCCGCTGCTGATATTGGGCATGGGTAAGCTTGGTGGCGGCGAGCTGAACTTTTCTTCTGATATTGACCTTATTTTTACCTATCCGGCCAATGGTGAAACCAGCGGCGGCAGACGCAGCTGCGAGCATCAGCAGTTTTTCACCCGGCTTGGACAAAAGATTATTGCCGCCCTGCATCAGGTAACCGCCGATGGTTTTGCCTATCGGGTAGATATGCGCTTGCGACCTTTTGGCGACAGTGGGCCCTTGGTGCTGAGCTTTGCCGCGATGGAAGATTATTACCAGGAGCAAGGCCGGGAATGGGAGCGTTACGCTATGCTAAAAGCGCGGGTGCTCAATCCGGACGCGAAGCACAGTAATGAACTGCAGCAGTTGCTGCGGCCCTTTATTTACCGGCGTTATATTGATTTTTCGGCGATTGAATCGCTGCGGCGGATGAAGCAGCAAATTGAACAGGAAAACCGACGGCTAAACCGGCGTGACAATATTAAGCTTGGTGCCGGCGGTATTCGCGAAGTGGAGTTTGTCGTGCAAACCCTGCAACTGATCCGGGGCGGACGTATTCCGGCATTGCAACAGCCCGCCATACTGCAGGCGCTGCAGGTATTGCAGCAAGAGCAGATTTTAACTGCCCGGCAGGTAACGCAGCTGCGAGATGACTATTTATGGTTGCGGCAGGTAGAGCAAGCCTTGCAGGGGCTGGATGATAAACAAACGCAAACTCTGCCACAGGACCCTGTTGAACGGGCCCAGTTATTAGCAGCACTGCAGCTGGACAGCTGGGCCAGCTTGCAAACGAAAATTGAACAGGCCATGCAACGCATTCACCAGCAGTTTAAGCTGGTGATAGATAACGGCGAAGAGCCTGACGCGCAGGACTTGAGCCTGGGCAAATTGATTTGGGACAGCGAACAAAACGCAGAAGAGCTGGCCACGCAGTTAGATTGGTTGGATGCTGCAGACGCCACCGGCCTGATCCAGCAGTTGCAGCAATTCAGACTGGATTGTCAAAAGCGCAGTGTCGGCCCGCGGGGACGGGATTATCTGGCTAAACTGATGCCACTGTTGCTGCATATACTGCAGCAACAGCAATGTCATGCGGCGGTGTTAAGCCGGCTATTGCTGGTGTTTGGCCAGATAGTTACCCGTACTGCCTATCTTGAGCTGTTATTTGAAAACTCAGCCGCGCTGCAGCAACTGGTGCTACTGTGTAACCGCAGCGGTTGGCTGGCCGAACAACTGGCACGTTATCCGATGCTGCTGGACGAGTTAATCGATCCGGCGCAGCTGTATCAGATTGCCAGCCAGGCTGACTACGCAGCCCGTTTACAGCAGCAAATGTTGCGGGTTGACCCGGACGATCTGGAACTGCAAATGGAAACGTTGCGCCAGTACAAGCAAGCACAGCAACTGCGTATTGCCGCGGCCGACATCACCGGCGTACTGCCGTTAATGAAAGTCAGCGATCACCTGACCTGGTTAGCGGAAGCCGTCGTGGCGCAGGTGGTTGAACTGGCCTGGCAGCAAATGACGGCGCGCTATGGCGTGCCACCGCACTGTAATGCGCAGAATAAAGGCCTGGCAGTAATAGCCTACGGTAAGCTTGGTGGGCTGGAGCTGGGCTATGGTTCGGACCTGGATCTGGTCTTTGTGCATAACTGCAGTAGTCAGGGCACAACTGACGGTGAGCGCAATATCGATGCCATGCAGTTTTACTTAAAGCTGGTACAGCGGGTATTGCATCTGTGTACCACCCGTACCAGCAGCGGCGTGTTGTATGAGGTGGATACCAGGCTGCGGCCGTCCGGCAACTCAGGCCTGCTGGCTATTCATATTGACACCTACGGCCAGTATCTGGAGCAACAAGCCTGGACCTGGGAACATCAAGCCCTGGTGCGGGCGCGGGCGATTTACGGCAGTGCAGAACTGTGTCAGCGTTTTGCCGAAATACGCCAGCAGATAATTTGTCTTAGCCGATCACAGGACACGCTACGGCAAGATGTGCTGCAAATGCGGCAAAAGCTGCGACAGCATCATGGTACTACGGCCGATGATCCGAAACACAGCAGCGGTGGTATCGTGGATCTGGAGTTTATCAGTCAGTATCTGGTGCTGGCGCACGCAGCGCAGCACCCGGCCTTGTACCAGTATACCGACAATATCCGTATACTGGATGCGGCCGCGCACAGCGGTTTACTGCCGGCAACCGACGTGCAGCAACTGCAGCAAAGTTACCAGCTACTGCGTGGCGCCGGTCACCGCCAGACTCTGGCACCGGCTACATTGCCGGCGCAGGATGAATTGTTACAGGCAAAAGTTGTGGTAGAGCAGGTGTGGCAGCGCTGTTTTGAACAGGCACTTATTTAGCATTAGCCGGCGGTGTATCAGCCGTAATGCAATGTTGTTGTAAGTGAGCATTAGCGGCATCGGTAATGACAGCGGCACGCTCAATTGGGCAATAATAAGCCAGCACCGGTGAGCTGAAATCCGGTGCTATAGCTACCGCTACTTCATGCAGGGTTTCAATCAGCGTAGTGTTGGTTTGAAAATACTGCTTAATGACATAATCGCGCGGTAAGGTCCAATATAGCTCCAGCCCTTCAGCCCGGGCAAATTCGGTCAGTTTGGTTTTTACCGTTTCACCTTCTCTAAAGCGGCGGTCGGTTACCTGGCCGCGCCAGTTTATGTTGCCCGGCACTGTAACTTTGCCACGTTGCATTAATTGGCCTGTCAGCTTGTCGCTGGTGTCGGGTAACGTAATTTTAAATTCAGACAGTTCTTTGACACCGTCGGCGATAGAGCCGCGGATCTTGCCGTAAAACTCACTAAAGCTGTCGGCTGCTTCGTTAACCGAGTCTTTGCGCAGAAAAAAATCCGGTTTGGTTATCACTACGTATGCCAGGCCACCCAGCACCACTAATAAAACAATACTGCGGATCCAAAACCACATAGTTAAACTCCTTTATACAGTGATGGCGCTGCGGCATCGGGCCGGGTTTTAAAGCGTCGGTGCAACCACATATATTGCTCTGGCTGGCGCAATACCGCTTGCTCGACCCATTTATTTACCCGGGTTACATCGGCTTTATCATCGCCGGTCGGAAAGGGAGACAAAGCGGGCAACACTTCAACTTCATAGCCGGCGTTGTTACTACGCCGGCTGGTAATAATAGGCAGCACCACGCAGTTGGCGGCATTAGCAAATAACAGGGTACCTGTAGTAGTGGCGGCATCTGGCACGGCAAAAAAAGGTACAAACTCGCTGCGATTGCGGCCGTAATCCTGATCGGGCAGGTAAAAACACACTTCGCCCTGGTTTAACGCCGCAATAAGGCCTTTGACGTCGCGTTTACCAATCATATATTTATTAGCCCGGTTACGGCCGTGATACTGCAGGTAGTCCATCAGCGGATTATTATGTGGCCGGTAAAAACCGACACCAGGATGGGTTAAGCCAAATACCCGGCAGGCTGCCTCCAGGTGCAAAAAGTGCGCGGCCAGCAATAGTACGCCTTTGCCTTCGGCTTGTGCTGCCTGGATGTGTTGATAGCCTTGAAACTGAGCCAGTTTGCCAAAGCGCCAGCTGGGCCACCACCAGCCAATGATGGTATCAAACAAGGCTTTACCGGTTTCATCAAAGTTACGCCGTACCAAGTCTTCGCGCTCGCTCTCACTTAAGTGCGGAAAGCACAGCTCAATATTGCGTCGCGCTACTTTAGCGCGTGATTTCAGCACCTTGTATAGCAGACGGCCAAAACACTGCCCCAACCACATCAGTACGCTATAGGGTAGCCAGCTGATTAACCACAGTAAGGCGACACCAAGCCATAACAACCAATATTGGGGTAATAAAAAACGCCAGCTAAACTGCGGAGCCTGCACCACATGAAATCCTCAGTACAAATTGATGCGCTATTGTAGCGAAAAACCACCGCACGGACAGAGAAAACTGGTAGGAGGAATATAGGTTGCAAAAAAATAGCAGCATTGACGTCAAATAACAAAAGTTATATATATTCACTTGGTGTAATCAAAGTGAGGTTTAAATGTTAAATAAAAAATTGCTTATTTTACTTGCTACAGCGTTACCATTTTTCGCGTCCGCGCAAAATGGTTATTGGGATGTTCGCCAAGTATGTGATTATCGCACGGTTCAAACCAATGAACCTTATACGTTATGCGCTTACAGTGGGTCTCTTTGGACTCATCACAGAGGGCAGTATTTTTCGGAATGGGTAACGTCAAGCGAGATGAAAAATGGCCATGTCGCCTGTTCATCGCAAATGTACACTAATAAATCTGTTCATTATCAAGCGCCTGCCTATTGGGACGCGGCTAACAATAGATACGTCTATCCGCCAGCTGAATGGATACATTTATCTGGTTGGATTGGGCTGGCAAGTACTTCTCATATGAATAGAACCCGCAGCCATACAGAAGTGGTGCCTGGCTCTTGCAGAGAAGAACTGGTTTGGATCCCGTTATGTGAGGGGTGCCAAATTCCGTAGGCTAAAACTTAAAACACCTTTCTGACTTTAATAATTAGAAAGGTGTTTTACTATTGCTGATGTATGTATTGTTAGTATTGAAATTGAAACAGCATGGCTTCAGCGGATTGTGAAGCCTGATATTTCCAAACTCAGTTTACTGCAGGCTATTGTTAATCGCCTGTAAGTCTTGTTCAGTTAAATTACCTGCAGCCTGGCGTAATTGTAATACCGCTGTGATGTAGTCATAGCGGGCACTGGACAGATTACGCCGCGCTTCAAACAGGTTGCGGGTGCTTTGCAACACGTCGACGATAGTACGGGTACCCACTTCAAAACCGGCTTCAGTAGCGTTTAATGCGCTCTCTGCCGACACTACCGCTTGCTCTAATGCGCGAATAGATGAAATAAGCGCATTAACACCGTTAAAAGAGCTGCGAACCTGGCGGATTACCGCGCGGTGGTTCAGCTCCAGTGTCTGGCTTACTTCAACATAATTAGCTTTGGCGACTTCAACCCCTGCAGATACACCACCACCACTGTAAATTGGCACTTGCAAAGTGACGCCGATAGAGCTGCTATCTGAGCGATCTAAACCTGAAGCCTTGTCTGAACCCAATGTCGCAGATAAACCCAATGTTGGGTAATGGCCAGCTCTGGCCAGTTCAATATCTTTATCGGCAATCTTGAGCAATAAGCGCTGGCTTTTTAATACCAGGTTATTGTCCTGGGCTAAAGTAACCCAGTTTTGTATCGCTGCCGGGGTTGGTGCACCGGGGGCAAACTTATCGGTATTCAGTTGGGCTAAGTCTTCATGATACTGACCGGTGATTTCGCGTAAAAACTCACGGGCGTTTTCCAGTTCATTCTCCGCGCCGATTTCCCGCGCCAGTGCACTGTCAAACTGAGCCTGGGCTTCATGCACATCAGTAATAGCGGTTAAGCCTACTTTAAAGCGTTGCTTGGTTTGCTCCAGCTGGCGCTCAATCGAGCGTTTTTCTGCCTGGGCAAAACCTAAACCATCTACCGCACGCAGCACATTAAAATAAGCGTCGGTAACCCGTACAATCAAATTTTGCATTTCACTGTCATAAGTTGTTTGTACCTGTAAGGCGAACTGCTCGGCACGGGACAGATTGTTCCAATTTTCCCAGTTAAATAAAGATTGCCGTAATGTCACGCTTGCAGATGCGGCATTGGGAGAATCAAAACTGTGGCTGGCTTTGTCGCTACGGCCAAAACCTGCTTCAGCAGTAACGCTAGGTAACAATTTGGCGCGCTGTACATCAATACGCAGTGCAGCTGCATCACGGGTGGCAGCGGCACGCAACACCGTAGGGTCTTTTTGTGTGGCTAACTGATAAATTTCTTGCAGGTCGGCTGCACAAAGATGCAGGCTGAACAATCCGAATGATGATGCGAATAAGGTGCTGATTAAAGTCTTTTTCATTATTACCAATCCTGGCCTGACTAAAAGGAAACTGCACGAATAATACTCTGTTACGGTAAACTAGGTAATCATTAAACCGTAAAGTTACGCGCAAGAGTGTAACAGAATGTGAGCACAATTATGACAAAGGCAAACTTCAGCCAGTATCCAGCATTTGGCCCGGCAGATGTTGAAATTCTCGACAAAACCACGGTTTTTCAGGGTTTTTTCCGCTTAGATCGCTACAGCCTGCGGCATAAGCTGTTTAACGGCGGCTGGAGTGAGCCGATGCAGCGTGAAATTTTCGAACGCGGCCATGCGGTGGTAGTGCTGCCTTACAATGCCGAGACCGATGAGTTGGTGCTTATAGAGCAATTCCGCGCCGGCGCTATGTTTAGCCGTGCCAGTCCCTGGCTGCTGGAAGCCATAGCCGGCATGATCGATCCGGGTGAAACGCCAGAGCAGGTGGCGCAACGTGAGGCTGAAGAAGAGGCGGGCTTAACAATTACCGAGCTATGGCCTATGCTAAGCTATTCGTCGAGCCCGGGGGGGACGACAGAGCGGATCCAACTGTTTCTCGGCCGGTTAACGGCACCGGTGCAGCCTGGCATCTTTGGTCTGGCGCAAGAGCATGAGGATATTAAAGTACATGTCGTCACCCGCCAGCAGGCCATGCAGTTGTTAGCGGAGCAAAAAATAGATAACGCCGCCAGTGTCATTGCCTTGCAGTGGCTGGCACTAAACCTGGACCAAGTTAAAGCACGCTGGGGAGTCTGAAGTGTGGTTAAAGCGCAATAAATATGTGCCGGTGTTGCCAGATTTTCTGGCATTGTGCGAGCGCAATTATGCCCAGCTTAACCGCTATCTGGCGGCAGATCCTCAGCCTGGCCAGACAAGCGACATCAGCATCAACCCACAACACTGTTACCGCGTCACTGTTACTGAGGTGGCACCTTTTACCACCACGTTACGCATTGAGCTTTTACCGCCCAACCATGCGTTGTTCCGGCCTGGCTTTGTGGTACGGTTGTACCATGACGCCCAGTTGGCCGAAGTGCTTTCTTGTCAGCAAATTAAGGGTTTTAAGGCGCGTTACGATTACCCCAACACTGATATGCTGTTGCCGGATGAAAAACTGCAGATTAACCTGCTGCTACGTGACTGGCTGAAATTATGCGCTTGTCAGGGCTATAACAATAAGGAGCTGGCGTTTAGCTGATGCAGTACGTCTTTCCTGCCAGGCAGCAGTACCGGCTGGCACAAATTACCGATTGCCACTTGCTGGCCGACAAACAGGGTTTTTATCAACAGGTGCAGCCGGCACTGCATTTGGCTGCTATAGTGCGCCGCTTGCAGACAGAGCAACCGGATGCAGTACTACTGACCGGCGATTTAACACAGGACCACAGTGTTGCCTCTTACCAGCTGCTGGCAGAGATACTGGCGCCGCTGCATTGCCCGATTTTTGTTACGCCGGGAAACCATGATGACATTGAGCTGCTGGCGACGATAACGCAGCAACAGCCGTTTCGGCCGGAGCGCAGCTTGCTGCTGGGCAACTGGCTGCTTGCGCTGGTAAACAGCAAGGGCACAACGCCCTCTGGCAATTTTAGTCTGGCTGAGCAGCAGTGGTTAACCAGTCAGTTGCAACACAGTAGCGCCGGCGCTGTCTGGTTGTTTTGTCATCATCATCCGTTAGCGCTTAACTGTTTTATTGATAAACACGGTCAGCTTGACAGTGAACGCTTATGGCAAAGTATCGGCGCAGATCAGCGTATCCGTGGCATTGCACATGGCCATGCACATTATGCTTATCATCTAACGCATGCAGGTATTGCTGTTGTGGGTTGCCCGGCCAGCTCAGTGCAGTTTAGCGCTACAGCTGACTGGCAAACTTACAATGCCGGGCCGCAGTGGTGTGACTGGGTATTCAGGGACGACGCCACGGTCAGCTGGCAATTCAGACAGTTGTAATTTCTAAGCAAAATAAACAGCAGAACATAACGAGCAGTAAGCTGAAATGAAAAAAATACTCTATTTGCATGGTTTTGCCAGCTCGTCGCAATCAGAAAAGGCGCAGCTGACGACAGCCTTCTTTCGCCGGCAATATCCCGAGGTGGATTTTACCGCGCTGGATTTACCCTATGAGCCTGTCAGTGCACTGCAGCTGATCCGCCGTCAGCTTGATGACAGTGACGATATAGCCTTAATTGGCAGCTCACTGGGCGGCTTTCTGGCAACCTGTATCGCTGAAGAGCGAGGCTGCCGCGCCTGCTTAATTAACCCGGCGGTGGCACCGCATAAGGTGTTGCATCAGCACCTTGGCCGCTATTATCATCCGGTATTGCAGCAACATTTTGATGTTACTGCACAGCAGATGCACAGCCTGGCGCAATTGATGCCCGAGCGGATACAACAACCAGAGAATTACCTGCTGCTGTTGCAAAGCGGTGATGAAGTGTTAGATTACCGACTTGCGCTGGATTACTATCGCGGCGCTAACATAACACTGCGCGAAGGGGGCGATCACAGCTATGTCGGTTATGCCGGCGAGCTGCAAACAATTGCCCACTTTTGCCAACTTGCGTAAGCCATTGCCAATCAGGCAACGGGGCGCTTAATGCTTTAGCGAATGACCGAGACTATGACATCACAACAGTATAACGCCGACTCCATTGAAGTGCTGACCGGCCTTGAGCCCGTGCAGCGTCGCCCCGGTATGTATACCGATACTACCCGGCCTAACCATCTGGGGCAGGAAGTGATCGATAACAGCGTCGATGAAGCCCTGGCCGGCCATGCCGATACAGTGCAGGTTATTTTGCACGAAGACCAGTCGCTGGAAGTGATCGACAACGGCCGCGGTATGCCGGTAGATATTCACCCGGAAGAGGGCGTTAGCGGCGTCGAATTGATTTTTTGCCGCTTGCATGCCGGTGGTAAATTTTCGAATAAAAACTATCAGTTTTCAGGTGGTTTACATGGCGTCGGGATCTCGGTGGTTAATGCCTTGTCCAGCCGGGTAGATGTAACAGTACGTCGCGACGGCAACATCTATGAAATGGCCTTTGAACATGGCAACAAGGTGTCTGAGCTAAGCATTACCGGCACTGTGGGTAAGCGTAATACCGGCAGCCGGGTAAGGTTCTGGCCAACACCGTCATATTTTGACTCACCGAAGTTTTCTGTCAGCCGCATGTTGCATGTGCTAAAAGCCAAGGCGGTACTTTGCCCGGGCTTAACCGTCAGTTTTACTGACAAGGTTAACCAGCAGCAGTATCAGTGGTGTTATCAGAACGGCATTAAAGATTATCTGACTGAAGCCGTAAAAGACGCCATTTGTCTGCCAGAGCAGCCGTTTACCGGCAGTTTTTCTGCCAGTACTGAAGCCGTCGAATGGGCCCTGTTGTGGTTGCCTGAAGGTGGCGAACTGGTCACCGAGAGCTATGTAAACCTTATTCCCACTGCGCAGGGCGGTACCCATGTTAACGGCTTGCGTCAGGGGCTGCTGGAAGCGCTGCGCGAATTTTGTGAGTTTCGTAATTTGTTACCGCGTGGCATTAAATTGTCGCCGGAAGATATCTGGGATCGCTGTGCTTATATCCTGTCGCTGAAAATGCAGGACCCACAGTTTGCCGGCCAGACTAAAGAGCGTTTATCGTCACGTCAGTCTGCGGCTTTTGTTGCCGGTATTGTCAAAGATGCGTTCAGCCTGTGGCTGAACGAACATACCGATATTGCCGAAAGCCTGGCTGATTTTTGTATAAATAATGCGCAAAAGCGGCTGAAAGCTGCAAAAAAGGTGATCCGCAAAAAAGTCACCTCCGGACCGGCACTGCCCGGCAAGCTGGCCGATTGTTCGGCACAGGATTTGAGCCAAACCGAATTATTTTTGGTAGAGGGTGACTCGGCCGGTGGCAGTGCCAAACAAGCCCGCGATCGCGAGTTTCAGGCCGTTATGCCGTTGCGCGGTAAAATCCTCAATACCTGGGAGGTGGACTCCGGTCAAATCCTCGCCTCGCAAGAGGTGCATGATATATCGGTGGCCATAGGTATAGATCCGGACAGCACAGACTTATCGGCGCTGCGCTATGGCAAAATTTGTATTCTGGCCGATGCCGACTCAGATGGCTTACATATTGCCACCTTGCTGTGTGCCTTGTTTATGCGGCATTTTCGTACTCTGGTTGAAGCCGGTCATGTCTATGTTGCCATGCCGCCACTGTACCGCATAGATATAGGTAAAGATGTGTACTATGCGCTGGACGAAGATGAAAAAACCGGCATTTTAGATCGGATAGAAGCCGAGAAAAAACGCGGCAAGGTAAACGTACAGCGCTTTAAAGGCTTAGGCGAAATGAACCCGCTGCAGCTACGTGAAACCACCATGGACCCTAACACCCGCCGTTTGGTGCAACTGACCATTGATGATGTGGCACAAACGCTGGAAGTGATGGATATGCTGCTGGCAAAAAAACGTGCCACAGACCGGCGCGACTGGCTTGAGCTGAAAGGTGATAAGGCCGCGCTGGCGGTATAGCGCATTAAACACAAGGTTAGTGCACAGTGAAGACATATATTAACGCGACATGGTTGCTGATGGTTTGGCTAATAAGCGGCTGCTTGTTTAGTGCCAGTGTTATAGCAACTGAGCCGCAATGGCTGCAGCAGGTAGCCGCTAATAAACGGCAACAACCCGAAGCTATGCTGGCGCTGTTTAATCAGCATCAGGCCGAACTGCCAGCGCTTAGTGCTGAAGATCGTGCCGCTGCCCGCTACCAGCAGGCCGCGCTGCTGGGTATTTTGGGCCGGCATCAGGAACAGCAACAGGCTGCCGAGCAAGGCCTGGCAGAGCTGGCCGACAGCACCTTGTTATTAAAGGTAAAGCTATTGTATGAGCTGGGTTTTGCCCGCGAAATGCAAACCGATTATCCGGCAGCGTTGCAGTATTATTTAGACGGCATTACCCTGGCGACACATCTGGAAAACGAAAAATACATCCTGTATGGCCAGATCAACCATGCGGCTATTTTAAGTAACCGCAATAATATGCAGCAGGCGCTGGCGCTGCTAAAAGATACTTATCAACGTGCTCAGCTGTTAAATGATGCCGAAGTGACGGCTGAGGTGATGTCAGAACTGGGCTTGTTATATGCGTCTCTGGCTTATGAGCAGGAGGCGATCAGCCTGTTAAAGCAAGCGCTGGCGGCATACGAAAAACTGGGCTGGCAAAAAGAGCAGATTACCGTACTGTTTAATCTGGCGCGCACCTACAGCTACATGGAGCAGTATCAGCTTGCGCTGCAAACCTATAACGAGATGCTGCAAAAAAGCCTGCAGGTGCAAGATCAGGTTAACTTGTACCACGCTTACCTCGGCCTGGCGATAGCCAGTAGTGACAGTGGTCGCGCCGATGCCGCCCTGTCTTATATTGCCAAGGCGGAACAATATCTGCCGCAGCTGCAATCCAGATCGCATTTGTCTACCCATCACTTTGAAAAAGCACAAATTTTTCAAAAGCTTAAGCAAACATCGCTGGCCATGCAGCAGGTTATGCTGGCAGAGCAGCGACTGACAGAAGAAGGGGTGGAGGCCGACAGCCCAACCCGGTTAAATGTCTGGTATCTGAAAGCTAAATTGCAGGCCGAGCAGGGTGAATATGACAAAGCGTATCAGACGCTGCATGAGTTTATTTTTGTGTTTCAGGATGCGCGCAATAAAGAAAACGAGCTGGCATTTGAGCAACTGCGGCTGGCGTTTGATCAGGAGCGGCAACAGCAGCAAACACGGTTACTGGAGCAGGACAACGAACTGAAGGCACTGCGGCTGAGCGAAGCCGAGCGCGAACAGAAAATACAAATATTGTGGCTGGCCATTTTAGGCTGTAGCACACTGATTTTACTGGTATTGCTGTTGTGGCAACTGACCAGACGCAAACAAAAATTTCTTAATCAGGCTGCCGACTCAGCCGGGCAACAGGATAACGCATGACCGAGACAGTGATCGCACAAGACGGCACCGAACAACTGGCGCTGCGCCGTTTTACCGAAGAAGCCTATCTGAATTATTCCATGTACGTCATTATGGACCGCGCGCTGCCGCATATTGGCGATGGCTTAAAACCGGTGCAGCGGCGCATAGTGTATGCCATGTCAGAGCTGGGCTTATCGCATCTGGCGAAGTATAAAAAGTCGGCCCGTACTGTAGGTGACGTACTGGGTAAGTTTCACCCGCATGGCGACAGTGCCTGTTACGAAGCTATGGTGCTGATGGCGCAGCCGTTTTCCTACCGCTATCCGCTGGTAGACGGCCAGGGTAACTGGGGGGCGCCGGACGATCCTAAGTCGTTCGCTGCTATGCGTTACACTGAAGCGAAATTGTCGCGCTTTTCTGAAGTGTTGCTGTCAGAACTTGGCGCCGGCACTGCCGACTGGGTACCTAACTTTGATGGTACGCTGGAAGAGCCCAAAGTGCTGCCAGCCCGCTTACCGCACATTTTGCTAAACGGTATTACCGGTATTGCGGTTGGTATGGCCACCGATATTCCGCCACACAATGTGCGCGAAGTGGCGCATGCCTGTGCGGCCTTGCTGGATAACCCGCACAGCAGTGTGGCTGATTTAATGCAATATGTTAAGGCGCCTGATTACCCGACTGATGCCGAAATTATCAGCTCAGCCAACGATTTAGCGGCCATTTACGAAACCGGCCGCGGCAGTGTAAAAATGCGCGCTGTTTACAGCCAGGAAGACGGCGACATTGTTATTACCGCGCTGCCACATCAGACGTCCGGGGCAAAAATTCTCGAGCAGATAGCCGCCCAGATGCAGGCGAAAAAACTGCCTATGGTCAGTGATTTGCGCGATGAATCGGACCACGAAAACCCAACCCGCATAGTCATAGTGCCACGCTCCAACCGGATTGACGTCGAGCAGCTTATGCAACATTTGTTTGCTACTACCGATCTGGAGCGCAGTTACCGCGTTAACCTGAATATCCTCGGGCTGGATAGCCGGCCCCGGGTGAAAAACCTGCAGGGAATTTTAACCGAATGGCTGGAATTTCGCCGCGATGTAGTGCGCCGGCGTTTGCAGTACCGCTTAAACAAGGTGCTGGACCGGTTGCATGTATTAGAAGGTTTGTTAATCGCCTTTCTCAATATTGACGAAGTTATCCGCATTATTCGCCATTATGATGAACCCAAGCCGGAGCTGATTGCCCATTTTGGTATTACCGAGCGCCAGGCAGAAGCCATTTTAGAGCTGAAGTTACGCCATCTGGCCAAGCTGGAAGAAATGAAAATCCGCGGTGAGTTAGCTGACTTGGCCAAAGAGCGTGACAAGCTTGAGGCGATCTTGGGCTCCGAGAAAAAGCTAACCAAACTGATCCGCGACGAACTGCTGGCCGATGCCGAAAAATACGGCGATGAGCGCAGAAGTCCGCTGGTACAGCGTGAAGAAGCCAAAGCATTAAGCGAAAAAGAGCTACTGCCAAGCGAACCGGTAACAGTGGTGCTGTCAGAAAAAGGCTGGGTGCGCTGCGCCAAAGGCCATGATATTGATGGCAATGCGTTAAGTTATAAAGCCGGCGATGCCTTTAAAGCTATGGCCAGTGGCCGTTCTAACCAATTAGCTGTGTTTATTGATTCGTCCGGCCGCAGTTTTGCTACCGAAGCACATGAACTGCCCTCAGCCCGTGGCCAGGGCGAACCATTAAGTGGCCGTTTTGCGGTAGTGGCCGGCGAAAGCTTTGACCATGTATTATTGGGCGATGACAAGCAAACCCTGCTGCTGGCCAGCGATGCCGGTTACGGTTTTGTGGCGCAATACAGTGACTTACTCAGCCGCAATAAAGCCGGTAAAGCCGTGCTCAGCCTGCCGGTAGCAGCCAGAGTGCTGCCGCCACTGGTAGTAAGACAACCAGAAACCGACTTAGTACTTTGTATCTCTAATGAAGGCCGCATGCTGGTGTTTCCGGTGGCGGATTTGCCCAAACTGAGCAAAGGTAAAGGCAACAAGCTAATGTCTATTCCGTCTGCCCGCGCGGCCAGCCGTGAAGAATACGTCTGTCAGCTGGCGATAGTGCCCTCGGATGGCAGCGTTACCCTGGTGGCCGGCAAACGTAAGCTGGGGTTAAAAGCTGACGATCTGGCGCACTATCATGGAGAACGCGGTCGGCGTGGCAATAAATTACCGCGTGGTTTGCAGCGCATTGACGAGGTGCAGGTAAATCAGACCGATGACCTCAGTGATCAAACCAGCAGCCCTGAGTAAAACCGCTATACTGGGTGCCCTTTTTACGGCACCCTGATAGTTGCTGCCGGGTGTACGCAGCCAGTTGGAGAATCTAGTGATAGCGGTAGTGCGGTTAATTTTATTAGTGCTGTTTTTTATTATCAGCACAGTGGCAGGCTTATTACTCTGCGTAGTGCGGCCGTTTCATGCTAATAATGTCGCTGTATTTTCCAGCTGGTATGGCTGGGCGGCGTGGATCTTTGGCATCAGCGTTGAAGTACGTAAATATCAGGGCGCAAACATTAACCAGCCCTGTGTGTATATTGCTAACCATCAAAATAACCTCGATTTATTTACCATCAGCAGTGCGGTAGAGCCACGTACGGTAACTATCGGCAAAAAAAGCCTGAAGTACATCCCGTTTTTTGGCCAGTTATATTGGCTAAGCGGCAATATCCTGATTGACCGCAATAACAAATCCAAAGCACTGAATACCATGCTGGCCGCCGCAGAGCGGATCCGTAAAAACAACTTATCCGTCTGGATGTTTCCTGAAGGCACCCGCAGTTATGGCCGTGGCTTGTTGCCGTTTAAAATGGGCGCCTTTCATATTGCTATGGAAGCCGGTGTGCCACTGGTGCCGGTGTGTATGAGCAGTACCCACGGCCAATTTAAACTAAACCGCTGGAACAACGGCAAAGTGATTATTCAATTATTAGCGCCGGCGCCTTTACCTGATAAAGAGCAAATGAATTTGCGGCAATTTGCCGAAACCCTGCACCAACAGATGCAAAGGCAGATCGCTTTGCTTGATAGCGAACTGGGCAACGACTACACTGCCAGCATTAATACAGCTAAAGAGTAATTTTATGGAAAACTGGCAGGAATTTACCGAAGACACTATCGCTGCGTTATTAGAAGACGGCAGCGATCCGGATGCGCTTTACACTATTGAACATCACTTTTACGACAAAGATTTCGCCAAGCTGGAAAAGCTGGCCGTAGAACTGTTTAAGCTGGGTTATGAAGTTACCGACGCCGAAGAAGTAGAATTTGAAGACGGCGGCAACGCCTGGGTGTTTGATGCCATTCGCGAACAGTCACTGGATACCGACAGCATAGTTGCTGACGCCATTAAACTGGAAGAACTGGCCAAGAAACATAAAGTGGAATACGACGGCTGGGGCACCTATTTTGAAGGTGACGAAGACGAATTTGAACTGGAAGATGACGAAGAATAAGTCACTGCCTGATGACAAAAAAAGCCGCTGATACAGCGGCTTTTTACTTATTGAATTATGCCTGTCGGTTAGCTTTGCGTAACAGCCTGGCCGTCGCGTAGCCGCTCTGCACCACGTGTTACCACTTTTTCTCCGGCGGCCAGGCCTTCGTCTACAGTAACCCAGTCACCACTGCCTTCGCTCACCTTTACGGCTTTGCGGTGGGCGATGTTTTGCTCGTCTACCGTTACCACATAGGTGCCGTCGCTGCGCAGCAGTAAGGCGTCGCGGTGCACCGTAACAGCGGCCTTGCTGTCGCGGGTGGCGACTTTTACGTTGACCATTTCGCCGGCCAGCCAGGTGTTGTCGCCCTGAGACAGTTTTAGCCGTAACTCAGCGCGCTGGCTTTGTGCATCGGCAGCCGGGATCAGCGCGCTAACGATCATTTGTTGTTGCTGTGTGGCGCTGCTAACCAGCAGGCTGTCACCGGGCCTGACATAGCGCAGGTATTGTAGCGGTATATAGGCGCGCACTTCTAACTGATAAATATCCTGTAGCCGCAACAAGGGCGTGCTGCGGCTGACATCGCCACCGGCCTGGCGTAACCGTTCGGCGACTACGCCGGCAAAGGGGGCGACAACCTTGGTACGGCGCAGTTGGTCATCAAGCTGGGCAAGGCGGGCACTGATAATGGCGGCATCGGCCTGGGCCAATTGATGATCTGAACGGGCTTTGTCCAGTTGCAGCAATGCGACGCTCTGGCTTTGCTGTAACTCAGATAAACGCTGGTATTCGCGTTGAAAAAAGTCAGCCTGCAGGTTGGCGCGTTGCAGCTGTGCCGATAGCTCGGCCCGCTGTAACTGCAGTGGTAGCGGGTCGATTTCGGCCAGCACTGCACCGGCCTGCACCAGGGTGCCGGCTTCGGCTACCCAGTTTAGCCGGCCATCTACACCTGAGGTCAGTTCAGTATTATTGCTACTGTGTACTGTGGCTGGTATCTGCATGGTTGGTACGTCGTATGACAGACGGCTTTCGCTCAGCTGCACTGAGCTGGCCGCGGCCTGTTGTGCCTGCGTCAGCGGGCTTAATAGCAGCAGGGTCAGGGCAATAACAGTTTTACGCATGATGATGTCCTTTGGTTAACGCCGTATTGGCCTGGGCGCGCACGGCAGCCGGGCGCTGCAATTGCAGTACTGCCGGCAGTAAGATCAGAGTAAACAGGGCACTGATGGCCATACCGCCGACGATGACGGTGGCTAAGCCCCGGTAAATTTCGGCGCCGACGCCTGGGATCAGCATTAATGGCAGCATGCCAAACAGGCTGGTCAGGGTGCTCATATACACCGGCCGGGCGCGCACTAAGATGGCTTGTTGCACCGCGTCTTGTCGTGATAAGCCGTCGCGTTCGGCGCTGCGGGTCTGATCAACCAGCAAGATGGCGTTGTTTACCACCAGGCCAAGTAAAATTATAAAACCTATCATGGTGAGCAAATCGAGTGACTGCACACTAAACAGGTTTACTGCAGCCAGTGCCAGTACACCGCCGGCGATGGCCAGGGGCATTACCAGCAACACCAATAAGGCGTCGCGCAGGGAGCGGAATAATGCTGTCATCAACAGCAATAAAATCAGCAGGGCCAGGCCGAAGTTCAGTAGCATCTCATCGATTGCCGAGTTCATCTGGCTGGCATTACCGCTTAGCAACAGGCTGGCTCCTGGTGGCAGCGCCTGTTGCATGGCCGGCATAACCTGACGGGTTAAAATATCCATGGTTTCGTCCAGCGACATGCCCTCAGGTGGGCGCACGATTAAACTGACAGTGCGTTTGCCGCCAATACGTCGCAGCTGTGACGGCCCGACAGTCTGGCGCACCTGTACCAGCGAATCGAGCGCCTGCACACCGGCTCTGGGTGTTAGCAGTGGCATAGCGGCTAATTGTTCGGGGCTTTGCCAGGGCTCGGCACGCAAAATAACGTTCATCCGGTCGTTACCATCAAAATATTCCGACACAAACAAGCCACTGGTAAAGGCGCGCACAGCGTTGGCAACCTCGGCGCGATTTAAACCTGCCTGGCTAATGGCGCGATCGTAGGGCAGCAGTTGCAGTTCGGGCTCGGCCATTTCCAGCGCCGGTACCGGCTGGGCGCTGCCCCCTGCTAAGTGTTGCTGCACTGATGCAATACCAATGGCGGCAACCTGCTGTAATGCGGCCAGGTCGGCGCCTTGCAGGTTCAGTTCGACGCTGCGGCCATCGCCACCGCCAGCCACGTTTATCATCGAGCCGCGGAACAAAAACACCTGGGTATCAGGAATACCGGCAAAAACTTCGTTGCGTACGACATTCATCAGTTGTTCTACGGCAGTGGGATCTGCGGCGTAGACAAAACCGCCGCTGGCGTTGGGGCCAAAGGTATAAAAGTTATAGCTTTTAATGGCCGGGGTTTTACCACCGCTGTAGTAGGGTTCTAACCGCTCTACCACCCGGTTAGCCAGCTCCTGCTCGATAAAGTCGATATTGCCGCCCGGCGGCAGGCTAAAAGAGAAAAAGAAGCCATCTATCGGTGCCCGCGGCATAAAGTCAGTGCGCGGTAAAAACGACAATGTAACGACAACAGACGCCAGCAGCAGGCCGCTTACCCAGCTAAGGCGCTTAATATTAGTGTTGGTCAGGCGCATTAACAGTGCGGTCAACCGTTGCCAATAGCCGGCAAATGGGTCCTGTAATTGGGCATGCCCAAGCCAGTAGCGGCTGGCAAGTGGTATTACAGTAATGGCCACGACAAAACTGCTGCAAACCGCTACCGATAAGGTTAGTGCCAGATCAGAAAACAACTGACCTTCAATACCGGCCATAAATAATATCGGCAAAAAGATCGCCACTGTCGTGGCAGTCGACGCCAGCAAAGCACCACTTACCTGGGCTGCGCCGCGCAGTGCGGCCTTTTTATCGTCCAGCCCTTCGCTTTTTAACCGCAGAATATTTTCCTGCACAATAATGGCGGCATCCAGCACCAGGCCAACAGCAAAAGCCAGCCCGGCCAGTGAAATCACATTCAGGCTGCGGCCCAGCAGTTGCAATGCCAGTAACGCTATCGCCAGTGATAATGGAATACTCAGCGCGATAATAGCAGTGGCCCGCCAGCCGCGCATAAACAGCCACAATAAACCCAGCGCCAGCAACACGCCAAGACCGAGGTTACTCTTTACCAGGGCCAGCGCATTGCGGATATGTACTGAAGCATCAAAACTTAAGTCCATCATCAGGCCGGCTTCCAGTAATTCGCCCTGATTAAGCTCGGTAATGGCCTGATTTATGTCGTCCAGCAGCGCGACGGTATTGGCGTCGTTATTGCGCGCTATGGTGATGTAATAGGCATGGGCACCGTTGCGCAGCGTAAAGCCGTTACGATCACTGAAACTGACTTCAGCGCTGGCAATATCACTCAGATAAACCGGCCGTTCGCCGCTGTAGCCGACAATCATTTCCAGCAGGCTTTGTGGAGTAAACTGGCCGGCAAAGCGTACGGTGTACTGGCGGCGGCCAACATCAGCAAAGCCACCAGAGGCATCAGTAGCACCGCGCACCTGCGCTGCTATGTTGCTGATGCTAAGCCCCAGCGCAGCGGCACGCTGGGCGTCAAAAGTAATACGCAGCTCGCGCGGGCGCTGGCTGTTTAAATTAACCTGGCCGACACCCTGAATGCGGCTTAAGCGCGGATACACCACATCTTCTATCAGTTGCTGATATTGCGCCACATCCTGAATATGATTGCCCGGCAGCGGCCGGATTAAAATTGACGCCGCATTAGGTGTATTCTGGCCGCCGCCGGCCACTACTGTTGGCTCTATTGCATCCAGCGGCAGCGGTGGCGCCTGGTTAAGGTTATTTAATACATCCAGCATGGCTTGCTGCATGTCGGCGCCAACGTCGAACGTCAGTGTGACTGAGCCAAATCCGCGCTGGATGTTGGTTTCTACCTTTATTACGCCGCGGGTGTTTTTAATGGCGTTTTCTATCGGTTCAATGATGACGGTTTCGACTTCCTGCGGTGCCGCCGAACGCCAGCCGGTAAACACCGAAATTTGTGGTTGTTCTATATCCGGGGTGATTTGTATTGGCATTTTCAGCAGGCTGATTATGCCAAATAACAAAATAAGAATAGCGATAACGATAACGCTGGCCGGGTTTTGCAGCGCAGTGCGGGTTAGATTCATAGCAGCGGTTTCCATCCACGTTAATGCGCTGAATCTATGCCTTGTGGCAAAAATAGCGATAGCACTGGGACAAGAGGATGAGATTTTGCGCTCAGTGGCGGGCGCAGCAACAGCTGCTTACCGGTTGCAACATTTGGTTACAACCGGTACAGCCTGGTTATTAGCCGCCGCCGAGTTTGTTCAGCAGTTTATCTTTTAGCTTATCTTTGGCCTGATCTTTAACATCAGCCAGTTTGGCGTCAAGCATGCTTTCTATACTGGCGCTCAGCTCGGTGACTTCACCATCCTGTTGGTTTAACACTGATGCCCAATCCTGCTGGCCGGCCAGACCGTTTTGTAACTGGCTGTCCAGTTTTGCCTGTAGTTCAGTTTGGTAAGCGGCGACTTTTTGTTTAGCTTCGCCCAGCAGTGCATCGCCCAGCAATTTATCTAACGAAGAACGGATACTAACATCCGGCGCGCTGATGACACCGGTAGTGGCAATATCAAACGGAATTTGCTGTTGCTGGTTTAATAAACTGGCCAGCTGCTGCAGGTATTTATTGCCGCTGCTGTTAAAGTTTGCCGCCTTTAACACTACCGTAGCTTGCTGTTCAATCTGATTATCGGTCAGCTTGAGCTTGCCAGCTGAGCTAATAAGGCCGGCCGCCAGATCAAGCGCACTGTCGCCGTTACCCAGCGTCGTCGGTTGCAGCTGCAAGCCATCCAACTGCCAGTTCAGCTTGGTGACCATTTGCTCGAAAATGGCAAAGTCGCCGCTTAGGTTAAATGCTGCCAACTGCGGCAGCTGTGTTACATCCAGCGAGAACGTCGTCGGGCGGTCTATCAGCTTATGTTGTGCAGTAATATCCTGCAGCGCTATAGTGGCTTCGCCGCCACCCAGCAGCCAGTTGATCCGCGCCTGCTTAACCCAAAAATCGGGGTAAGGCTGGCCCGGTAGCGGTAAAATACGATTAGGTAAGATCACATCAGTCCGGGCCGGGCTGTCGCCGCTGCTCTGTGGCAGTTGCTCGGGCAAATAGGGTTTCGCCAGTAAATACAGGCTTTGTAGCTGAGCAATACGCTGGCCCCATAAGTCGCCAAGTAAAATCTGGCTGATACCGGCCAGGCCACCGTCGCTTAAGTTTGCCAGTTGTTGCACCTTGGCATAGTCTGCGGCACTGGCGGCTTTCAGCTCTGCTACCGCTTGTTGCAGCTTATCTTTACTTTGGGTCAGTTGCTGTTTTACCTGCTGCAGTTTAGCCTTCTCGGCGTTCAACTGGTCTTTTAGTTGCTGCAATTGCTGCGCTTTAGCGGCTAAATCGGTGGCGTTGCTTATTTTGCTGTCGGTCAGCGCTTTAATGTCGGCCTGATACTGCGCCAAAGTATCCTTATTTGGCAGTTGTTGCTTAAGGCTTTGTAGCTGTTGCTGTTCGGCGGCGGCTAACTGTTGTAAGGCGTCGGCTTTGGCTGGCGTTTGCAATTTCGCCCTGGCAATCAGTTCATCGGCATCGGGTAAATCGACCTGCAACAGTTTGGCGATATCAACTTTTTCAGCGTCAGCGCCGGGTTGGCGGTATACGACACCTTCGCTAAGACGCTCTGCGCCATATTGCAAGCCATCTACGCTGAGCTCGTCAATCACATAATAGCCCAGCAACGCCGGCCATACTTGCAGTGCAGCGCGGGCATGGCCGAAACTGAAACTGTTGTGCGTCGGGGTGGCGGCATCGGTTATTTGCAGGTTATTTATCCGCAGCGCCAGCGGGGCCAGCTCTAGCGATACCTTACTGATATTAACCTCTGCCCCTACGGCTTTTTCCAGGTTATACACCATCGCCAGCCGTATCGCCGGGCCAGCTAACAGATAGACCAGTGCCAGCAAAACGGCAATAGCAACGCTAAACACTAACCAGCCAGATTTACGGATGCCAATTTCACGGCTCATATCGCGCTCCTTAATTCAGTTTTTCATACAGCGCATACAGCTTGCTGGCTTTAAGCATTTGCATGACTTTCCATTGTTCCAGTGTGGTCATGACACGGCTGCGGTATTGTTGCACCAGCACCTTGGCCAGCCAGGCAACGGGTAGCAACAACAGCGCACCCAGTGCAAATGCGCCCAGTGTAAGCGTATGGTGTAAATGCAGCAGTTGCAGCGTTTCGGTGTTGGCTAACAGTGTCAGCAAGCTGTCGTTCTGCGCATACTGCCAGGTTAGCCGCTCCAGCGGATCAGCAAGTAACAGCATTAAGCCTTCGGTTAAGCCCCACACCAGTAAAAATACCGACAAATTAATGGTAAGCAGGCATACCAGCAGTAGCAGCAACAGGGTTAACAGGCCAAACGGCAAGATGCCAATAAATAAACCCAGTGCTATGGCCCAGCCGATCTGCCAGGGCGAGGCTTGGGAATTTAAGACTTTCAGAATTTTAGCCAGCAGGGTCAGCATAAAGCCTCCGGTAAGCAGGGGGGACAATGTCGATTAACAGCAGTGTTATATAAGGTAACAGTGTCATGGCGTTTTGTCAGGGCTAAAACAGTGCCCTTGTGCTGAAAAATAAGCTGTTGAAAAATAAAGGCGCTGTAATTAGCGCCTTTGTTAAGCGGTGAGTTTACTGTGTTAGGCTAGGGCTAAAAAGCCAAAAAACGCCAGCACGGCAGCCATAAAGGCGTACGGGAACTGGGTTAAGGCATGGCTCATCAGGTTACAGCCCGAGCCTTGTGCTGCCAGTACGGTAGAATCGCTGTAAAAACAGGCCTGGCTACCGAACGAGCTGGCTGATAACAGTGCGCCAATCACCAGTGGAATATTCGCTTCAACCGCAAAGGCCAGTGGCATTACTATCGGAATAGACACGGCAAAAATGCCCCAGGACGAACCGGTAGCAAAAGCCAGCACCGCCATCGAGAAAAACACCAGCGCCGGCAACAGCTGGGCGCTCATATAAGGTGCCAGATTATCGATAATATACTGCGGTAAACCTAGCTGATCGCAGACATCTTTAAATACAAAGGCAGCAATAACAGTACAGATAGCCGGTAGCATGGTTTTAAAACCGTGGATCATCTGGTCCATCATTTCTGAGATAGTCATTAAGCGCTGCAGCAAATACAGCGGCAGCGTAATAAGGAACGTCATCAACAGGCCTTTCCAGACGTCTATGTCAAACCAGATAGTAAAGCCAACCAGCATGATCATTGGCAGCAGGAAGTTATGCAGCTTGCCGCCGCTCTTGTCGGATTGCTCAAATTCCTGCTCAAACGACTGCACGGCAAAATCGTCTGCCGAATGGGTGTCCTGCGCAGTGGTGGCCGAGTTAGGGGCATCCGCTGCGGCTATAGTGGCTTGTTGCGCTGCCAGTTCAGCTTTTTTCATCGGGCCGAATAAAGGCACAACGCCTAAAATGACCAGAATAACCATGATCATCGCCAGCCAGGCGTACAGCATATAGGGAATGGCAGAGATATAGGTTTGAATACCGCTGGCATCGCCGGCCGGTGCCACATCATTGGCGACTAACAGACCACCAAAGAACACTGCCCAGGTAGAAATTGGAATAATTACGCAGATTGGTGCCGCGGTTGAGTCCACCACATAGGCCAGCATTTCACGCGATACTTTATATTTATCGGTAATACGCTTCATGGTTTCGCCCACGGTTAGCGCATTTAAGTAATCATCAACAAAGATCACGATGCCTAAAAAACAGGTCATCAGCAGCGAAGATTTACGACCCTTAGCCACATTTTGCGCCGCCCGACCAAATGCAAAGGCACCGCCGGTATGCACCAGCAAGGCGATTAACGAGCCAAAGCCACCACACACCAGTATCAGCCAGCCGATGGTTTCATCCTGCATGACCCGTAACGAGGTTTCAGCCATATTGGTAAGAGCACCGGCAGGTGACAGCAACAGCAAACCAGCAATAGCGCCCATGACCAACGCCAGAATAGGGCGTTTTAACCAGATCGCGATAGCCAATACGACGATAGGCGGAATTAAGCTAATAGCAGAAGGGGTAATAGCGGCCGCTTCGGCCGCCGCTGCAACAGGTTCGGCGAGACTCTCAACCAGGGTATCTGCTGACATCATTTATTATTCTCTATAAAAAAATCCGGCTGGCCGGACAAAAGTTAAGTGAACCGTTGCAGCAGATAACCCAACCCAACGGAGCGGTTCCTTGCATTTATCAGCCGCTGCTGCGCTTAAAATTGAAGCACTAAACACCAGACTTTACTGCATAATTACGCAGTGCAAGCGTATAGTCAGGCAGTTGCCGAAATACCGCGCAATCATAGCAAAAAATAGTTTTTCTACAAATGGAATCTTTGTGCTGCGCCCAAGCCGTGCTGCGGCTGGCGGCCCTTTGCAAGGATAAAAAAACCGGGCTGTTTTGCCCGGTTTTTAATACTACTTATCGGCTTAAAGCGCGGCTATCTCCGCCTGTTGCGCCTGCAGTTTGGCGACGGCCTGCTCCAATTCAGCTTGCTTGGCACGCTCTTTTTCCAACACCGCTTCCGGCGCCTTAGCTACAAAACCTTCGTTGCTAAGCTTGCCTGTTACACGCGCCAGTTCCTGCTGGGTTTTTTCCAGCTGTTTGGCAATGCGGCTTAGCTCGGCGTCTTTGTCGATTAGCCCCGCCATCGGGATCAGTAAATCCGTGCTGCCAATTAACTGGGCGGCACAGGTTGGCGCCTGCTCAGCCGCGGCCAGCACGGTAATGCTGTCCAGCTTGGCCAGGTTCATCAAAAAGCTTTCGTTTTCGCTTAACCGGCGCTGCTCGTCGCTGTTTACATTGCGTAGCAGTATGCTCAGCGGTTTGCTTGGCGCTATGTTCATTTCGCCACGCACGTTACGAATGGCGGTGATCACCGCTTTTAACCATTCAAGATCGGCAGTGGCAGTGTCGTCAATCAGGCTTTCATCTGTTTGCGGATAAGCTTGCAGCATAATGCTGTCGGCTTCGATCTGCGCCAGTGGTTTTACCGATTGCCAGATGGTTTCGGTAATAAATGGCATGATCGGGTGCATTAACCGCAGCAGACTTTCCAGCACTGTTACCAGAGTATGGCGGGTAGCACGTTGCTGGGCGTCATTACCTTTAAACAACACCGGTTTGGTCAGTTCTAAGTACCAGTCACAGAACTGGTTCCAGGTAAATTCGTACAAGGCGCCAGCGGCTAAATCAAAACGGTAGGTATCGAAGTAGTGCCGTACTTGCTTAACCGTGTGTTGGTACTGTGCCAGTATCCACTTATCTGCCAGCGATAACTGCATATCGCCGCCATTAAAACCACAGTCTTGCTGTTCAGTGTTCATCAGCACATAACGGCTGGCGTTCCACAGTTTATTACAGAAGTTACGGTAACCCTCTAAACGCTTCATATCCCAGTTAATATCACGGCCGGTAGACGCCAGGGCCGCCAGAGTAAAACGCAATGCATCGGTGCCGCTGGCAGTAATGCCTTCCGGGAATTGCTTTTCGGTGGCTTTGGCTATTTTTTCCGCCAATTGTGGCTGCATCAGGTTACTGGTGCGTTTAGCCAGCAGATCCGGCAGGCTGATACCGTCTATCATATCCAGCGGGTCTATAACATTACCCTTGGATTTAGACATTTTGTCGCCGTTTTCATCGCGGATCAGGCCGGTGACATAGACAGTTTTAAAAGGTACCTGCGGCTTGCCGTCTTTATCTTTAATAAAGTGCATTGTCATCATAATCATCCGGGCTACCCAGAAGAAAATAATGTCAAAACCGGTTACCAGTGCGTCTGTCGGGTGGAAGGTGCGCAGCTCCGGCGTGTCTTGCGGCCAGCCTAAGGTTGAAAAGGTCCACAATGCTGAGCTGAACCAGGTGTCCAGTACGTCGTTATCACGGCTTAAACTGACAGAGTCAGCCAGCTGGTGTTTAGCGCGTACTTCGGCTTCGCTGCGGCCAACATACACTTTACCGTCGGCATCATACCAAGCCGGAATACGGTGGCCCCACCATAACTGGCGCGATATACACCAGTCCTGAATATCGCGCATCCAGCTGTAGTACATGTTTTCGTACTGCTTGGGCACAAATTCAATCTGGCCGCTTTCTACTGCTTCTACTGCTGTTTTCGCCAGCGGCGCAACGCGTACATACCATTGGTCTGTCAGCAAGGGCTCTATTACCACGCCACTGCGGTCACCATAGGGCAGGGTGTTGTTGTGATCTTCCACCTTGTCTAATAAACCGGCCGCGTCGAAGGCGGCAACGATGGCTTTACGCGCCGCGTAGCGGTCCAGGCCCTGATATTCAGCTGGTATGGCTGCGCTTACGGCAGTATTGGCTTCGCCGTTAGTGAAGAAACATTCGCCTTCGGTGCGGATGGTGGCATCGGGCGTCATAATGTTGATCATTGGCAATTGCTGACGTTTACCGACTTCGTAGTCGTTAAAGTCGTGTGCCGGGGTAATTTTGACGCAGCCGGTGCCTTTTTCCATATCGGCGTGGTCATCGGCCACAATCGGAATACGACGATTTACCAGCGGCAGCAGCAGCTCTTTGCCAATTAATGCCTGATAGCGCTCATCTTTCGGGTTAACGGCTACACCGGTATCGCCAAGCATGGTTTCCGGCCGGGTGGTGGCCACAACCAGATAATTTTTACCCTCTGCGGTAACGGCGCCGTCGGCCAGCGGATAACGCAAATGCCACATCTGGCCTTTTTGTTCTTTGTTTTCTACTTCCAGATCAGAAATAGCCGTGTGTAATTTAGGGTCCCAGTTAACCAGACGCTTACCGCGGTAGATTAGGTCGTCCTCATACAAGCGGACAAACACTTCCTGTACTGCGTCAGACAAGCCTTCGTCCATGGTAAAGCGCTCTCGCTGCCAATCTACCGAATTACCCAGCCGGCGCATTTGCGCACTGATATTGCCGCCGGACTCAGCTTTCCACTGCCAGACTTTTTCAATAAAAGCATCACGGCCCAGCGCATGGCGGCCGGGTTGGCCTTCAGCAGCCAGTTTACGCTCTACTACCATCTGAGTGGCGATACCGGCGTGGTCAGTACCTGCCTGCCACAGGGTGTTTTTGCCCTGCATCCGTTGATAACGGATCATGGCATCCATAATGGTTTGCTGAAAGGCATGGCCCATATGCAGGCTGCCGGTGACATTTGGCGGCGGGATCATAATGCAGTAGCTGCCCTGGCTGGTGTCGCCGCTGGGTTTGAAATAGCCTTTACTGTCCCAGGCCTGATACATTGCCTGCTCTATTGCGGTAGGGTTAAACGTTTTTTCCATGATAGTACCTGTAGCTCAGCTGGCAGTAACGGTTTGTGGGTTAATGCCTAACTGACGATATTGCTTAAAACGGTCCCGCGCCTGGGCTTTTTCAGTCTCGGCAGCGGGAACAAATTCGATAACCTGGGCAAACCGGCTGACAAAAGCCGGTACTTCACAGGAAAGGTTAATCAGCACAGCGCGGTTTTGCCGCGGTGCTTGCCAGCTTATCTCGACCGGCGCGCCATATTTCGGGCCTTCACCGCTTAAGTTATGTGGCACAAAACGCCCGGCATCAAACTGCCAAAGCAGTTCGTCAAAGGCTTCTGCCTGCTGTTGGCCGGCAGTATAAACGAAAACCCGTTGCTTGGCGCGGTACAAGTCGGCACAGAGACGGCAGGCTAAAGCAAAATGAGCTGGCACAGTGCTCAGCTCATCTTGTTGGCTTTCATTTAGCAGATAGAAGCTAACTTGCATCAATGATCCTGTTGTTGGCCAACCCGGTTAATTAAAAACTGGGTTAACAGCGGCACTGGCCGGCCGGTAGAGCCTTTGTCTTTACCACCACTGCGCCAGGCGGTACCGGCAATATCCAGGTGCGCCCAGTTGTATTTGCGGGTAAAACGGGACAAGAAACAGGCGGCGGTAATGGTACCGGCGGCACGGCCACCTAAGTTGCTGAAATCAGCAAAGGGGCTTTCCAGTTGATCCTGATAATCATCCCACAGCGGCAGGCGCCAGGCGCGATCGCCGCTTTGCTCAGAGGCATTAAGTATTTCGTGTGCCAACGGATTGTGGTTGCTTAGTAAGCCGGTAGCGTGTTTACCCAGCGCTACCACACAGGCTCCGGTTAACGTGGCGACATCTATTACCAGCTCGGGGTCAAAGCGCTCTACATAGGTTAGCGCATCGCATAACACTAAGCGGCCTTCAGCGTCGGTATTAAGTACTTCCACCGTCTGGCCAGACATAGTGGTTAAAATGTCACCCGGCCGGTAAGCGTTAGCATCGGGCATGTTTTCCGCCGCCGCTAACACGCCTATCACGTTAATCGGCAGGTTTAAATGTACCAGCGCATGCATAGTGCCAAATACTGAGGCGGCGCCACACATGTCGTATTTCATTTCATCCATACCATCGCCCGGCTTTAAACTGATGCCGCCGGAGTCGAATGTCAGGCCCTTGCCCACCAGCACTACGGGCGCGCTGTCGTTACCGGCGCCGTTATAGCGGATCACGGCCATACGCGGGCCATTCACCGAGCCACGGCCCACCGCCAGATAAGAGTTCATCGCCAGCTTGGCCATGTCGTCAGGCGTTAACACTTCTACCGCGATTTTTGCGCTGCTTTCGGCCAGCAACTGGGCTTGTTCAGCCAGGTATTGCGGCGTGCAGATATTCGGTGGCAAATTACCGACGTCTTTACACTGCTTAACACCGGCGGCGATGGCTAAGCCATGCTCTACTGCTTTTTCGCCAATGGTTAAATCACGCCGTGTTGGTACATTAAACACAATTTTGCGCAGCGGGCGGCGGGTTTCGTCTTTTTTGCTTTTCAGGCGGTCAAACACATACAGGCTGTCCTGCGTGGTTTCTACTGCGTGGCGTACTTTCCAGTAGGTATCACGGCCTTTTACGTGTAATTCAGATAAAAAGCATACCGCTTCCATTGAACCGGTTTCATTCAGGGTGCTGATGGTTTTGGCGATAATTTGCCGGTACTGGCGTTCGTCCAGTTCACGCTCTTTACCACAACCGACCAACAGTACACGTTCGCTTAATACGTTAGGCACATGGTGCAGCAGCAACATCTGGCCGGGTTTGCCTTCCAGATCACCGCGGCGCAGCAGATTGCTGATATAACCTTCGCTGATTTTATCCAGTTGCTCGGCAACAGCGGAAAGACGACGTGGCTCGTACACACCAACAACAATGCATGCGCTGCGTTGTTTTTCCGGACTTCCGCTTTTTACGCTGAACTCCATACTAACTCCTGATTCTAATAGACTGTGCTAACATAACGGGCACATTATTGGCAGAATTCTACCGTGAAATTATAAAAAAGCTCGGTTTTCTCTGCTGTTTGGTCGATAATAATTGCTATAAATATCAAGTTTACTGAAAAATCGCCAGGGTTCCAGCAAAAAGGCAGGTTTTTAGGGGGCGTGTTGATTATTTTTCGTTACCTGTTAGCTGAGGTATTTAAATCTCAGCTGGCGGTATTTATCATTCTGATGACCATCATTATCAGCCAGCGCTTTGTAAAAATTCTGGCCGATGCCTCTGAAGGCGAAGTGCCGGGTCAGCTGGTTATGAGCATAGTGGCGCTTAAGTTGCCGCAACTTGCCGTTATTATACTGCCACTCAGTGCCTTTATTGGTATCTTGGTAGCTTACGGCCGGGTATATGCCGACAGCGAAATGACGGTACTGCATGCTACCGGCGTTAGTGAATGGTATGTCACGCGCATCACACTGATGCTGTCACTGCTGCTGGCCGTTGCGGCCGGTAGTGTAACCCTGTATCTAAGCCCCTGGGCAACAGAGCGCGAATATCAGGTGCTGGAGAAAGCCGACGCCAGTGCCGGTTTAATGTCGGTTGTGCCGGGGCGTTTTCAGCATACCTCCAACGAAAAAGCGGTAATTTTTGTGCATGACGTAGGCCGTGGCAATGAAGCCGGCCGTTTAAATAAGGTGTTTGTGGCACAAACCAGCGGAAGCGGCAGCGAGGCCAATACTGCTGTGGTTTATGCGCAAGGCGGTATAGTGCGCGAAGATGCTAGCGGGGCGCAAAGCCTGCAGCTGGATCAGGGCCGCCGCTATGCCGGGGATGTCAGCTCGCCGGCGTTTGAAATTACCGAGTTTGAACAATACCAAATTCAGATCCGTGAGCAGGAAGTCGAGCAGCGCCGGCGTAAGCTAGGTAGCGTGCCAACCAATGAATTGATGCTGCTGGACAGCAATGAAGCCGTAGCCGAGTGGCACTGGCGTATTGCTATCCCCTTGTCTATTCCGCTGCTAACGCTGATAGCTGTACCGCTAAGCCGGGTTAATCCGCGCCAGGGTAAATTTGGCCGCCTGTTACCGGCCTTGTTGCTGTATCTGGGCTACTATTCGCTGTTAATTATTGCCCGTTCCGCATTGGAAGACGGTAAAATTCCGGCACAATGGGGCATGTGGTGGCTGCATGGCAGCGCTTTGTTATTAGGTTGCATGTTGATTATGCGTAACAGACGCAGCGCCAACCGATTGCATGCCTGGCTAGCAGGCAGAGACTAGCATGTTAAAAATTATTGATGTCTATATCGGCAAAACCATACTAAGCACCTCGATGCTGACTTTAAGCGTATTGCTGGTGATCTCGGCTATGTTTAAGTTTATCGATCAAATGCGCTCAGTCGGCCGTGGTTATTACGATATGGTGCATGCCGCGCTGTATACGCTGTATAGCGTACCTGGCGATTTGGTTACCTTCTTCCCGATGGCCGCGCTGATAGGGGGCCTGATAGGCCTGGGCATGCTGGCCAGCAGCAGCGAACTGGTCGTGATGCAGGCGGCAGGCTTATCCAGGCTGAACATTATCAGCTCAGTAATGAAAACCGCGCTGGTAATGATGCTGCTAATGATGGCTGTAGCTGAGTGGGGCGCACCGGTAAGTGATAAAGCTGCCCGTGAGCTGCGCACTAAAGCCATATCTGACGGTAGCCTGTTTGCTGCCCAGCAAGGCGTATGGGCTAAAGACGGCGATCGCTTTGTTAATATCCGCAAGGTAGACGATTTTGGTAATTTAACCGATCTGGTGATCTATCAGTTTGACGATCAGCTGCAGCTGCAATCGGTGTTAAGTGCTGACACCGCAGTTTACAGTGGCGGTGCCTGGCAGTTGCAGCAGGTTACCCAGCTTAACTTCACGCTGGAGCGGATTGGTAAACAACAGTGGCCACAATTGCGCTGGGCCTCGTCACTGACGCCGGACAAACTTGGTGTGGTCACCATCAAACCCGAGATGCTGTCGCTGCGCGGATTAACCGACTATGTCGATTATCTGCAGCAAAATGCCCAGGATACCAGCCGTTATCAGCTGGCGTTCTGGCGCAAAGCGCTGCAGCCGGTCACCATTATTGCCATGTTACTGATGGCGCTGTCGTTTATATTCGGCCCGTTGCGTAGCGTTACCATGGCCGCCAGGGTGCTAATGGGTATTTTAACCGGCTTTGGTTTCTACATGGCCAATGAAGTATTCGGCCCGATGGCGTTGGTGTATCAGTTGCCGCCACTGGCTGGCGCCTTATTACCTAGCCTGCTGTTTATTGGCTTATCCGCCTACTTTATGCGCAAAAAAGTGTAAGGCAGCTACTGCGCTGCCTTATGCAAATTAAGTTGCCGGCTTTGCTCTTTGGTTAATACTACAACCTGAGTACCGCTTAGCTGGTCTTGCAGCGCCAGGCCTTTACCCCAGCGCAACCACAACCACAGGTTGCCAATACCACACAATGCCGTTAGCGCCCGCAGTAACGCCTGCTTAAAGCTTATCGCGGTGTTGTCCTGGCTAATCAGCAGCATACGCCAGGCGCGCATGCCCAGGGTTTGGCCACCTTTGTACCAAAAGTACAGATAAAACCAGAAAAACCACAGTAGCGAATACAGCTGAAACCAGATTTTATGCTGGCTAACCACATCGGCATAGTCGGTGTAACCTGCCAGCGAAATCAGCCCCAACTGGCTTAACAAAGCAATAACCGCCATTGCCAGGCCCATCGCCAGCATCCACAGCGCCGCTAAAATTAACCAGTCGTACATCAGTGCCGCCAAACGGCGTATCAGACCCGCGCGGGGTGCTTCAGCAAACATAGTGTTATCCGCCAGTAAAAAACCGCGCCAGTGTAGCATGCAGCGCGGTTTTTTCGTAGCGGTAGCCATTTAGTCGGCAACACCAGGTGTGCGCTTAAACTGCTGGATTAATTGCTGATAACGTTGTTGGCCAACACCGCCATTTGTCGCCTGCTCCATCCGTAATAGCGTAATACCGCTGTAGTCTCCGCGGCTTAGCGCAGCTTGAATATTGTCCCAACCCGCACTATGGCTAATACCGTCTGCCAGGGCATTTTCACCTTTCAGCGCCACCTGTTGTCTGCTCGCTTCAGCCCCTACCCAGTTCACCAGACTTTTCGCCATCGACTGATCTGGCGCTGCTGGCTTATCAGCCATTTCTAATGCGGTAAAATGTAATACCACTGGCCGTGAGGCAGCGGCATAGCTGGCTGCCAGGGCAATAATGCTGTGGTAGCCAAAACCATTGTCAACCCGGTACGGGCTGGCTGTACTGATAAGGCCAGCGGCCAGTTCAGCACTGCGCTGGCTGTAGTCGTCTGCGGCAATTTTCCAGTGAATACCGGGTATTTTAAAACCCAGTTCAATGCCGGCGTTAAAGTCAGAAAAGGCGAGCAAAGCCGAATCCAGCATGCGTTTGCCGTGTGCCAGCAACGCCTGATGATACCACTGAATAAAATCGCGGCCGTAGGCACTGTTCATATGAGCGCCGCTTGTAATAAAGGTGTCCATATCCACTGGCGGCTGTATCTGCTCAAAGCCGGACAGCTCGGTGGCCCAGACCTTATTCAGCGCATTAAGCTGTGGGTATTTTTGCTGCATAGCCTGGCGAAAATCGGCAATAGCCAGGCGCGAATAGGCCTGAAAGCCACCGCGACTGGGGTAGGCGGTTTTGCCTTTATCATGGCTGTTATAGGACGGGTAGCGCAGCTCGCCTGCCGGCCCCATCGAGATGTTGATTTCACTGATGTGGTCGCTCAGCTGGTTGTAATGGCTGGCAAAAGCCTGCATAAATTCAACGTATTGCCCCAGTACCCAATTATCTGCCCATAACGACAGGGTTTCTGCGGAGTCATTGCCAAACTCACTTTTATACTGCAAATCGGTTGCGCTTAATCCTTGCGTCAGAAAGTGCTGCCAGATCCACGGCGGCAACGGAATATCGCAATCATCGCCAACATTACCGCCGCATTGGTGAAATGACATGATAGGAATAATGTTTAACCCTGCACTGCGAATATCAGCAAACACCGCGTCGTAATACTGCCAGTTAAACTGCTGATCGCCGGTTTGCTCAACCAGCCCCCACCAGACGTCAACCGACACCCCATCAACGCCAATCTGTTTCGCCACCGCCAGTTGGCGGCGAAACTCAGCGCGGTCCTCCACCAGCAATGGCGCCATCACATTGGCGGTAAAGGCCGTCGCTGCCAACGGCAATAACAGTAGTGAGCAAAGCAGCATTATTGAAGGTATCAGGCGCATATCGGCATATCTCTTGGCGGGCAGTAGCTTTATTAAACCGCGTTTGCTGCTAAGAAGTTTTGTCCAATTGCGACATTTAGCTGCGATGTATAGCAAGGAGAATTTGCGCATTCGCTGCATTTTTGTGCAACTAAAAGGCTGTGGCATAAATTCGCTTGCGCATCGCCATTCGCGTCGTATAATGCAGGCGTTTACCTCAAAATATTCCTCAGTGCCTGGGTGGCGAAATCGGTAGACGCAGCGGATTCAAAATGCAACGCGTCTTCGCAAAAGGTAGACTTAACTCTTTGAATAGTTTAGAGTTAAAGAAATAAGAGCTCGTAAAAAAGCTTGTAAAGTTTTGTAAAGGTCTGTAGCTACACTAGAGACAGATAAAAAAAGTCCTCTCAATGCCTGGGTGGCGAAATTGGTAGACGCAGTGGATTCAAAATCCACCGTTGGCGACAACGTGCCGGTTCGAGTCCGGCCCTAGGCACCAAAATACTTATTTGTATTAGAATTGCATCCCTCTAATATTTTTAGTACCAAAAGAAAATTCGAGTAAATTTTTAATTTGCTATTTCAGTAGAATGAAACGTCATTATTCGAGTCTTTACTCACCTGAGTGAGTTGAATCCTTCCTACTGTTTTTCGGTCAGTATAGTAATAACCTGAAAGTTCATACTTTATTTCGTTTCCAATTCTAATAGTCCGAATATCAAACAGTGTCGACCCATTATATGCTGGCCACCCTGGTGTTTTGGGAGTTGATCGATAGACGTAATACAGTTTCTTTTGACCTTGCTCAATTGTTGGAGTTGTTTCCAAGGTAACCGATTTTGTTGTTTCACCGTGCATGTCAATTTGGGTTGCTAATAAAGATTGACGAATTACTGCCTTGGCTGAAATTCTTTTTCCATCTTCAAGGGTAATTTGACCTTCCCATGTCCCATTTAAATCAGGATAAATAGATTTATCAATCCAAGCAAAAAAAGCCCATATTTTCCTAGAAATAAATGAAGTTAGTAATGAAAATACAAGAAGAGTACTTACGATTGACGATATCGTTATTACTTTAAACAAATGTATTTTGGGGTCCCAATAAGTCTGCACCAAAACGTAAATACTTATGCTGATTATTACAGTAACTAGGGCAATGGTTCTTAAAAGAAGATCAAACCTTATAATTCTAAACAATTTTTTGATCCTCGATTAAACCATCAATTTTGGAATAATCATGCAAGCAATTTTTTCCATTGCTTTTAGCCGACATCAATGCAATATAACATTCACGAAGATTTTCGCCAGACCCTGCGGAAAACGTCAGTCCATCAGGAGATATGTTTCTTATCTCAGTGAATATCGAGTTTAAATCTATAGCTGACTCAGTCGAAGCGACTACTCCATCTGCCGCACAAAAAATAATGTCAAAGCCATGCTCTTGAAGCAACGTCGATATGGCTTTTGTTGAATCTTGAAGAGATTGACTTAGCTCCGCAAGTCTAAGGTGATCATTACTTAAATAACATGAAGTAATTTTTCTGCCTATATCATCACCATCTATTGATATATATTTCAAATAAAACCTCTGCTAACTCTTTAATTTCATAGTGATTAGACCAGCAGTATTCTTACTACGTTGCCATGCTCTGTTAGTCCAGTACGTTCCTTTCATATAAGTATTTTCCTCATCAATAAGTATCTCAAGCTTTGCCGCCCCTTCAAAGACTCTGTCATCTGTTTCCTCTGGGATAGGAACTGATGCCTCGAAAACATAACTTAAGTAGAATGTCCCGGTGCGAGGGTCTTTATAAAGCTCGCTTTGAATTACCTTACTATCTTGGTAACCATCCAATGAGCGCAATGAAAGGTTGATTTCAAATAAATTTGCTTTGATTGTCAGCTCAACCTCCTTTGTAACTTTTTTCCCATCAGCATCAATGTAATTTGAGTGAACTACACCTAACCATTTACCATTAAGGTCAGGACACACGGCTTTATGAAGAATGTTACCCAGAAACGGAAGTTTCCAGAAAAGCCGCCATCCCCATTTTCCAAAAACGAAAATTATTGAACAAAAAAACAGTGTTATTGGTGATGAAATTTTTAAAGAGTTGTAGAAATTGTCCCAGGAAAGTTCTCCACTGCTTTGTCCAAAAATTAGGATCAAAGCTGATAAAAATAATGCTGAAAAAATAAAGAGCAAAAGCTTTAATAACCCGAGCTTAGGGAATACCTTCCACATACATTTACCTTTAATAGCTTGAATTTTGGGTTGCCTATTTCTAGGCATTCATTCATCAGAGTTTATTCAATAAACTCAGAACGTGAAATCGTCCATTTTCATGCAGAGCCCACCATTCTTCGCGACGTCCTACAACAGACACTAAACAGGGTTCATGTCTCCGTAAGGCTAATAACCAGTTCTTAAGGTCTATACCGGAAGGGAATGGTCTATCTTGGGGATGTGTATGCCACTCACCGAGGTAGTTACTAGTTCCGCCGCTACTTTGATTGGCACTAACAACAGCAAGTTGATGGTGATGGAACTTTCTAACAAACTTAAATCGTGACGATTCGTCTTTCAACGTTGGCTTTGTTACCTCTTTAACAACAAAAGATGTCCCTCGGCGTTCACCTATTAAAATTCCTCCGGCTTCTGGCGCTGCAGGGCTAATTTGTCGGCATGCTCGCATTGCATTTAAAGCGGTTGGCTCGATTACTACGAGTCTAGTCCCATTGTAACCTTCAACTGTGTAAACCATTTCAACATCACTGTCTGTCACCTAATTGTTCCTTGTCCACATACCTTACAACTAGATAAAGGTTTTAACGATAAACGCTTTTGAGATTGCTTTATGTTGCTAGTTACTTTTGTGTATGTCCACTTCAACTTCGGTTCTAGTGTATTTAGTACTGCTTCAACAGTTAAAGCCGCTGAAACAACACTAACAGACGCATCATATGGAGTATACAGGCTGCCACATGAATACCGAGAAGTATTAGCTGTTTCTGTTTTGGATTTTGTAGTGGTAAATCTCGCAAGGCAACCATAACAAGCTTTTCCGTTATCTATAAATGCAACGGAATCCTGGCCCCAATGATGGTTAAACCCATGAATAAGAATTGGCCTGCTAGAGGGCATTTTTCTAACGAAGCCAGCAAGAGCCAGACTAACAGGTACTCTGCCAGTTGCATCAATCAAAATATCGTATTTTTTGAGATTATCGGTCGAAATTTCAAAGTCTTCATCGTGCGCATAAATCGAAACTTTATGTAATGAATCATCTTCAATCAGTTTCGTAATACCTTCAGCCTTATTCCAGCCTAAAAATCTGGCTGATAACCTATGGCGGCCAAGATTTCCGCTTTTCAAAATGTCAGGGTCATAGACCTCAAGTCGCCCTCTAGCACCAGCTCCTGCTCCTGATTTGACTAATAGTTCAGCAATAAAACTGCCAATAGTCCCACAGCCTACAAGAGCAATGCGTTTGTTTCTCAAGTCCCCAACTTTTGGGTCCGGTCGATTACGCAAAAATATTGAGTTAGGGTCTACTGCTTCTACACGAAGCCTTATAAAAGACGTCGTTGCTTTAGGACTACAAATAGGAGCTAACATAGACTTAAGTGACTTCTTTTTTCGGCTTCTCCATTGCTCCAACAAACTTTGATATCTTTTACTAAATGTCAGTTTAAAAGCCAGTTGGCCTTCTTCAGAAATCTGAAGGATCACCAATAACCTCTTTGCAGAAAACCTTACTAACTGAAAAATCAGAAAATCATGAGCGCTGCGGTCGGCTCTGGCCAGCCATGCAACTACCTCATCTAACGAAGACGGTGGCCATGAAGAAACCGGTGCCCAGTTATTGCGTTTAACGGTTACAACGACAACTGTTCCATCCTCTATTACTGTTGCTTGTTCTCTCAACTTTAACCAGTTATTTCGGTTTTCATCTTCCGTAAATATTACGTACTCAGTGCTGTCTCTTTTATTCTTTCCACGCTTGGATATTAAGGAGCTATATCGAAGGTTTTTGGTAGCAGTGGGAAACTCTTCGAAGCTATAAGCTGTAGAGTCACCTTCCCAGTAATTGGAAAACTCATTTTGGTATTCACTTGATTCGTTAATATTTTCTGTAGCAACTAGGAGTGTTTTAGCAATACTATTATCAATCGCTTTTGCAAAATACTCTGCGTCTAAAGGGTTCCACTCGGCTTGATCATTATTTGCGTAACATAAATAACCAGAGTTACTAATATGAGGTAGGGAAATTCCCGTAAGCTCGATAGGTTTTTCTATTACAAAAGCGAAGGGCAGTTTGGTGAGATCTTTTTGATAATGGATTAGTAAGACTTTAAATTCGCCTAACGGTGTAATGTAACTCTTAACGAACTTTATACCTTTGTAAGAACTAAATTTTTCTGGGATTATGCGAGATACATATGGTTGAACCCATATGTATCCTGCCTTTAATAATGCACCACGGAAATCCAAGTTAGCCACTTGTCATTGTGTCTTCGATTCTAGCTGGTTCACTCACCTTTGCTGGCTGAGAGTAGACTGGAGCAGCTAAAATTGTCTTAATACAATTAGAGTCAGTACCGCGTTCGCCAAAAATTATGCACAAAATTCGATGAGCTTCTTCTTTGGTTCCGGCAACAAAGGCAGCATTGAGGTTATTTGCAAAGCTTTGTGCAGCAACGACAATTGCCCGTTGAGAATCATTCTGGTTGATCATACTTGGGAATAAAGGTTTTTCATCTGAATCATCCGGACTAACAACACCAGCATTGAGCTGTTTTGGCAGGTTGCAAGCAACTGCTTGCATGATTAATCCTAAGTCTTTACCGTCAAGCAATGAAGATCCAAGAGTGTCTACAACACATTTCATTAATGCAATAGAAGATGGACCTCCTCCATTTATCCAAGTAGCGTCTCTCCAACCTTTCAAAAAGCGGCAGGCCAAGCGAGCGTGTTCCCCAATATCATCTACTGACTTTTTAAACCATTGTTGAACTACTTGTGGGTCAGATTTTTGCCATTTATCACGATCACGGCGAGCCAATAGGATTGAGTCCTTATCCAGAATGTGCTCACGTAGTTGCAAAAAATCTTCATTTATGGATAACACCGCTGTTGATTGATGGGACTCCAAACTTGACTTAATTAATACAAACTTTTCTTCAGGTGTTGCGTACATCGGTACATCTAAATGTGTATTTTTTGATGGAACACGAAGTCGAGAACAAGTTGGTTTAGTAGCATCAAACTTCCAGCCGACGTTTTCTGCCGCTAGGGATTGTAGTGCGGCATCAACAAGTGCAATCATTAACTTATGCGCCAAAGCTGGCGCATTTTCAAACATTTTCATTGGGAAATACACACCATCGTCGATATCCATTTCTTGCGGCGGTGTTCTATAAGGTGCATTAAGCGTTTTATAATTGAAACTTCCTTGGGTACGAAACCTCGGTTGAATTTTCAAAAACTCAATACGCTGTTGGTTATTTAGATTAGATACTAAGTTAACTAATGTATCTAAAATATTCCCATCCACATGCCTAAAGCTCTTCTTGAATTTTATCTGTTGTCGAAGAAAATTATGTGTGTCCACATCAGGTGAAATCTTTATTGACTTAAATACGTCCTGAACTTCATTAAAGACTTCTTTAATCCTTTCTCTGGCAAGCTTCCTCAGACTTTTTAGGAAGTTATCCTGATCTGACGATAGTTCTAATTTTGAGTAGAGCCCTTTGTTACTATTTGCTAAAAAATCATGCAAATTCCATTTATGAGAAGCTGCCATACTATTTATCCCCTGGGTGAACGAATTTTTTGGCTTTATTGCTGAAAAACTTACTGCGCAAATTCAAGTTTGTGTCAGCTAGTGATTCTGTAGCCTTATGCTTTCCTCTGGCGGCAAGAACATTTAGAGCATCTGTCCGAGAGTTATCTAAGGTTATAATTCTTGCTTGCTGGTCAGGAACTACATCGTCCAACATAATGTGATTTTCTTTTGGCAGAGCACGTGCGGTCATAAAGTGGTGCATCCACTGGTTACCAGTCATTACCGTTTCCACGAGAGTAGCACCTAGGCCCCATAACTTCATATATCCTGCTGACATGCCCTCAATTTTCTCAGGGTTAATGCAGAATTCACTTGCCATTGTTCCGACGTTTAATACAAAAATTTGCTCTTCGGTTTCAACGTTGAGTTCTTCTTTTAAGTCCGTTGCTGCTTCATGATAAGCAATGTAACTTGGGTTGTTAGCTACAAGGCCACCGTCAACAAAATAAGCATTTAGTTCTTGGATGAAATGAGGTTCAAAGTACGTTGGTGCCGCTGATGTCGCACGAGCGACGTCAACTAGCTTAAGTTGGTCATCTCTTGTGAATCGTGGATTATGACATGTCTTTACTATTAGCGGCTTACCAGTAGAGATGTTAAGGGTTGGTATTAAAACTCGGCTTTGAAGTCCACGCATGGTGCTCTCTGCACCAACAATATCCGCTACAGCTCTGCTTACATCTTCACCGTTATAACGATTGCTAAAAAATGCACGTATACCTTTCCAAATAGCCCATAAAAATTTAGGCACGAAATTTTTCCTAGGAGGGAATATTGTTGCGGCATGCTGCCAAACTTTTTGTTCCAACTCTCGAGCCGTTTTTCCATTAGCTAATCCCAGTACTATTAAGCCACCAATAGACGTACCGGCAAGTAAATCAAAATGTTCTGCTATTGAATATCGCTCATCTCCGTTTGATAAAACTCGTTCGAACTCAGCAAGTAAAGAGATTGTATATAAGCCGCGAACCCCGCCACCATTGAGTGACAAAATTCTAATTTTTGATTCCTTAGCTTCCATGGCACATCCCGCGCGGCAATTTAACTCAGTATATTGGGGACAAAAGTGAATAGTTTCAAGTGAGATTTCTGGATACATCTTTTTCACTTCACTGCCCACATTTATAAACAGCATTGAGTTTATTTCAAAAGATGAATTGGATATGAAGGGGGGGGTAATGCTTACTTGAATATCAAGCAAGCATATATAGAGGATAGAGAATGAAGTTACAGTTTATTGATCTCGTTTATCGCAGAACGATAATCGATACCCAGCCACTGACAGAGTTCTAAAAACTCTAGGATATCCAACCCTCGAATACCCTGTTCAATCTTGCCAAAGTAACTATGTGGCTTGCCGCTGATGGCTGATAAGTCGCGCATGGTAAGACTTTTAGCCTTTCGCTGCTCCCGTAACCAATTGCCAAGTGCAATGCGTTTCGGGCTGGCTTTTAGATGGGCTTCACCCCGTTTCGGTTTGTACGCTTCCATTAGCTTACCTCCACCTCAAAAACCCCCATATCCAGCCAGTAGGTTAAAAAGTTATCTTCCCATATCGGGTAGATTTCTTTGGCAACTTCTATAGGGTAGTAGCCGGTCATATCCTGAAAGGTGCCAGCGATAAACTCGAAATCGAGTGATTTCACCAGCTCTGCACAATCACCGATACCGGCATAACAAAAGTCGGTGATGTAGCAGATGTCATAACGGCCACTGGTGCCGGTAAGTAGTATTTCTACCGGATGGTAGCCGCCATCTTCTGCACTGTATTTCGGATCCCGAAAGTTCACACAGACAAATTCCGCTAATGGCTCTCGGTGCGGCTCGATAACTTTAATCAGTGCATCGATAAATCGCTTTGAAACAGGCAAAGCTAGGCCCTCGTACTGAATACGCATAATGATTACTCCTGAATAGATGGGGTGTTTACTTAAAAATATGAGCGTGGGTTTGTCGCATGCTGGTGTGCTGGTTAAGGCCGATAATCACATGGTCCAGCACGGTGATATTTAAGATGTTGCCTATCTCGATGACCCGCTCGGTAAAGCGCACATCGGCCTGGCTTGGTTCACTTAACCCTGATGGGTGATTGTGAATTAAGATAACCGCTTTTAAGTTTAAAATGACTGCCGTGCGCAGCAGCTCCACCGGCCTTGTGCTGATTGCATCGGCAGTGCCTTTTGCCACCACTTCAAAGCAATTCACTTCGTGCTGTGCGGTGAGGTTCACCACGATAAACACTTCTTTGGTTTCATGTTTTAGGTAGTCAAACAGCTTACCGATGACTTCGGGGCTATTGGCTGTCTTACCGGTAATGTCACAGTCCACTTCTTTAAAGCGGTAGGTCAGTTCTATTTCTCGCAGGGTTGCCATAACGCACCTCCAAAACCTGCTAAACGTTTTTAACCTGGCTTAATGAATTGGCCGGCACAGTGACCGGCCATGTCGTATCACTTTTTATCCGTGGTTTTGGATTTAGGCGGTTTCGGTGGTTTTGCCGGTGACAGTTGTAAGATCTGCGCATCCAGTTCTCCACTTTCTACCGCTTTGATGATGGTGCTGATAACGGTGGGTAAATCTTCTTTCTTGCCGACATCAATAGCAGCTTTGCCTTTTTCCAGCTCCAGCGTTTTAAGCCCAACTTTGATTTCAAAGTAGTAGTGCTCGTTGTCATCAAAGTACCAGGGGCGAACCGCTTTGCGTGTACGTACGGTTTTGCGCTCACCGGTTTCGGGGTCTTTCACCTTTTTATCTTTATAGGCTTCATAAGCCTGACCATCTAACATGGCCTGCGCCATCGCCTGCTGCTCATCCAGCTTTTCAATCAGCTTCAGGCGTTTGCCTAGGATAGGTGGTTTGGGCTCAATTTTTGGGCGAGCGATAACCTTGAGCGAACTCAATATAGACATAGTGTGTTTTCCTTATGGTGTTGGCTTAGTGGCTATTGCACAAAGCCGATGGGGGTTTTAGGTTGCTTGCGGTTGTTTTCATCTGTCAGCACGGCAAGCGCTAACTGACGATGTTCGTGCGCTGCGCTAAAGCGCAAACGACGGGTTAAAAGTGCAAAATCACCGGGTGTTAATCTGCTGAGCGAACTTAGCTGCTCAGTCTCTAACGTCGATAGCTGTGGAACGCTCACAGTGCGCTTGTACAACGTTAACACTTGCGGCGTGCTCAAGTAGTCACACTGCAACTTGAAGTCAAAGCGGCGCAATATGGCGCTGTCCAAAGCCGTTTCGAAATTAGTTGCAGCAAAGAGCGGGTAGCTAAAGCACTCCAGCTGCGCCAGCAGTTCGTTCACCACTTGCCGTTCATGGTGCATGTTTAGCCGCTCCCGACTGGTCAGTAAGCTATCTACTTCATCGAGTAACAACATCTGGTTGTTGCGGTGCGCTTGCTGAAACAGCCGTGCGATTTGCTTCTCAGAGCCGCCAACATATTTACTCAGCACATCTGAGCTTAATACCCGCTTTAGTTCCCGCTTATGCTGCTCAGCCAAATGATGCGCCAGCGCGGTTTTACCGGTGCCTGGCGGACCACTGATTAATACCCGTATCGGGGCGTTATTCGCAACGGCATGGTTTATCTGCTTTAGCACCCCTCCGGATTCTTTGATGTTCAGCAGTGACATATCAAACGCCAGCTCTGCCTGATAGCGCATACTGTCATCCCACAAATCACAGGCCGTCAGGCTGTTTTCAATCACATCTTCGATAACGCCTTGCGCCAAACTACGCTTAACACCCAGCGTCCTGGCAACGTGGGATGCGTTAGCCAGTAGTGCGGGTGTCAGGTTTGGGGTTTTGCTCAGCTGAACATGAAACTCACTGCTGACGCCTAAGCCTTTAAACTCCGCACGGCTCATTTTCTCCAGCACTTCATCTTTTGGCGCATTAACCGGCATCACCAGCTTAAAGCGGCGAATATAGCTGTGCTCCAACTGGTCAACATAGTTGGTTATCCAGATAGTCGGCACGGCGTTTTGCTCTAATAACCGGTGTACAGATTCTTTCGAGTAATGCGTATCAGCGCTATAGAACAAGCTTTCGCATTCATCGACCAGCAACATCATGGCACTGCCGCCCATTAAGCTTTGCAGCATGGTAATGTACTGAATGCGCTGGGTGTCTGAGCTTTTTGCGCCAAACTCGTTAGATAAAAAGCCATCGTCCATACGCATATTGCGGGCTTCATAGAGTGGTACGGATAAACTCTGCGCCAACACTTTAGCCAGTGCCGTTTTACCGCTACCGGCTTCGCCATACAAAAGTATGTTTACGCCGCTAATGCTCTGAATGATGGCTTGTGCCAGATAGCCTTGCAGTAGCGCCACATCGACATACTCAAAATCTGAAGTTGATAATGTTGTTGGTGTGCTGGTGCATAGCACATGCTGCAGCAGCTGCGATTTACTCTCAATCGTCTCGTTGGTCAGCACATACAGCATACTGGCCGGTATGGTGATGTCCTGAAGCTCATTCAGATAACGGTCTACCAGTATTACGCCGTTTTGCTGCAATACCGATAAACTGTGTGAGACATCCGTAGCCGTTAAACCTGAGACATCACACATCAGCTTTTCCAGTGCCTTGTCTTCAAAGTAGCCGCCAACAAAATCGACCAGCTGATTAAGCCCCTGATTGACGTTCATCAGTACCAGAAAGCCCAGTGCTGACCCAAATGCAGCCTCAACACTGAACAACGTACATAGCGTCGCAAGGTTGTGCTCAACACGTTCCGTCAGCTCGGGCTTAGTATCCACAAAGGACAGGTGTTTAAGGGCGGTTTCACTCGTCAGCTCAGCATCTTCAAACGACTGGCCGGTAATGCGTTTTAAGATAGTGCGGTTAACGTTCGTCATTGCGACATCTACGTCTATCAGGCTAATTACTTGCCTTGCATAAAACGCCGCCAGGTAATGGCAGGGTTGTGGTGTGCGTGGTGGGGTAATCATCGCTACCTCCCGCTATTGCCATTAGTGTTGCTATAACTTAACGACCTCGCGGCTTGCTGCATAAACTGCATATCGCGTTTATCGTAGATAGTGGTCGTTGTAATAGACGCATGACCGGCCATTTGCCGTACGGTATTTAAATCAACATTTTGCTCAAGCAAGCGGGTAATAAAGGTGCGGCGTAAATCATGTGGTGAGGCATTTTCAACACCGATGCGTTGCAGCTTGGATTTAACCAGTCTCAGCACCAGCCACACACTTAATCCGGTAGTCAGTTTCACTTTGCCGCTAGCCTGCACCGGACAAAACAGATAACCGGGCTGCCTTGAGCGCAGTGTTAGCCAGTTCTTTAAGTGGTTAAGACTCCAATCTGGCAAGAACACTGTGCGGGATTTATTGCCCTTACCATTACGCACCAACAGCGTCTGTTTATTTGCATCAAAATCTTTCAGCTCAAGCGCGACCAGTTCGCTACGACGAAGGCCGGTGCCAAGCAGTACCGCAAACATCGCAATATTGCGTATACCGGTTTCGGTTCTTGAGCGCGCTAATAGCGTAAATAGCGCTTGAACCTGCTTCTGTGTTAGTGCTGTGCCTGGGTATTCGGCGTGTTTTAGCTGACTCAGAGTGCTCAGCTGACTTAACTGCTCACTGTCAGCGAGCTTCATCATTACAGCGATTTTGACGATATTACGGATCGCCACTTGTGCGCGATTAATCGAGCGTGCTGCCCAACCAGCATGCTGTAGCATGGCACGTATTTGCAGCATGTCTTGATAGTTAACACGATGGAAGCGGCTAACATCGTCAACCGGCCAATCCATGATTTTAGCGACACTTCGAAGCTGTGACGAAATAGACTTTTTGCTATTAGCCGACAGTCTGCTCAGGTAAAGCGAATACGGCGAAGCTGTACTCATAGAGCACCTCGTTAAATAGTGATAATCAGATTGAAATAGAGTGAGAAAGGGGGCGCAAGAGAGAGCGCTACACTATGGTAGCGCTGGTGTTGGTGGAATTGCGAGCGGCATTTTTGACACGGTTAACAGTAGAAAAACGGCTAAACTTCACAGTGTGGGGTTAGCTACAAATAAAGTTATCTACACGTTTAACTGACTTTCCGAGCATATGGGCAAAACGCTTGTTACATTTTTTAGCAGTTTTGCAGTTCTTCGATGTTACATCTGAGAAATCAATTTTATGATAAAGCCCCTTCGTTTTGCGTAGCTCATCTTGAAGCGCTTGAACAAGCGTGCCTTGCTCTACAATTTGGTATTTGTAGTTCTTAGTGCTTTTCTGCAGTTTTTCACGTTGCGCAGGTTCTAACGCATTCAAGGTTGAAGCATAGCCATACGCTGCGAAGTGATTTTTCAGGATCTGAGGCATATCTGTTACTTCAAGAAAGCGCGGATCTAGTATCTCAATCCGGTCAAAATATTTTTTGAAATCAAACTCGGTTAATACTTTGTTTAGGGTGATATTAGGATTAACTCGCAGTTCAGCGCGGGTTTTAGCGTCACCGTTACGCTTTTGGCGACGAGCACCATTTTTGCCTTTTGTGACGGCCTTAGCTTCAAGATCATAAAAGCATACTTTTAACAGGCGATTGTCTGGACCATGCGTTATCGATTCTATTTTCCCATCCTTGGATATGAACATCATGACCTTACCTAGGCGGATAACTTTGAAGTAAAGTTCATCAATGCGTTTATTAAGATCGAGAGCAACATCTATCCGCGTGACCTTTATGGTATCAGTCTCCAAGCAATCAAAATCATTACCGGTTAACTGTAGCAACCACTTTTGGGCGTAATAGTAGTCTGTACGTGTCAGTGGATAGCCGCTTATTTCGACACGGATCCGTTGCCGTTGTTTATCAGAGCTACAGATTTGTAAGAACATCTTGGGTTTTCCGTCGTTATTCGACGGAGTTCGATAGTCAAGAGGCTCACTCAGTGGGAGAATAAATGAGTATCCGTAACCACTCACTTTTTTGCAAAAAAAGTTACGTGGTATGTCCCAGCGAGCGCAGAAACCTGCGATTAGTTCTTCCGTATATTGCCGCAAAAACACACGTGAGCTATTTGGATAGAGCATGAATGTTATTTTGTCTACTGATGCGCGGACAGCGATAGGGAGGGTCATAAACCCTCCTTAATTAACACTTCATGCTCACTGGCCTGGATTAGCTTGATAAGCTCAGAGAGTTGTTCAGGCTGTAACTTGGTTTGGATGGCAGTCGCCAACAAAGTAAGAGGCTTATCTACCTTGTCTAGCAAACCTTCGAAAAACTTATCAGCTTGTTTCTCGATAATCTTGTGCCAATTGGTTTCGCCAGTTTTTTTGGCGACGACTTTATGACGGAAAAGTGTAGTAATCGCTTCTTCAACGGTCTTGACTGTTACTTCAACCGTATCCTTAGTGGCATTCTGTTCCTTCATAAGCCAGTTAAACACGTCTTTGCGCTGTTCAACATCTAAACGCTTCATGGCCCGCATAGCATCGTCATTGTATTTTTCTACTAGCTCAGCGCCGCCGAAAGAATATGCCACTCGAGCAGCCGCCAGGCCATGATGGATAGCCTTATATTTGCCGTCAAATTGATTTTCAATAAACTCCTTCATATAGCCGAAACCCATTGATTTGAAGCTACCAGAAATTTCAATAGCTAGCAGGTTAAGCATCTTTTTTTGGCTAAGATTTTTAGAGTGAGCAATTATCTGGATTACTTCCTCTTTCGAAAAGGGTGGAGCCTTATCTCCCAAGATCAAAGCGTTATCAACCATTTCAGGTACGGCTTTAGCGTTTTTAGCCATTCGATATTCCTCAATCAATTAAATAACCAGCCCATCGAGGGGCGAAAAATTTACAGTTAGAATTTTTATGAAACAGGAAAAATAGCGATGCGGAAAAACAGTGCAGTAACCCTGGGGTTAAAACCGGTGGCACTATTTAACAGCTAAAACAGGAGGTAAATGGTCTTGACCATTATAAATTTGTACCGTTGTAGACGGTAACTAAAGGAGAGCGCGCTTGGCGTATGTTTGAGATCGTTCTGATCTACTATAGATAAGTTGCTGTCTAAAATTTTAGACTCTGAGTTTAAATTAAAATTACGCTATACCTACCACCTTGAAGTTTACTCTTACTAAATTACTAAACCGATATTGACATGTCGCTAGGCTAGTACCATATACTAAAACCATGTTGCCACTGTCACTATCTAGCATACATATTGGTTCAGGCTTGTCAATAGTGGTTAAGGATTTTTTGGTTTTACCAATTAAGGGGACTTTAAAAGGAGGCCTTACTGGTTAATATTTACTACGATTAAATCATTACTATTAATAGTTATTTTCTATACTTAATTATCTGTATATCTATTTAATAAATGTATCTGATTATAACTGTATAATAGCTATAACTGTATGTATATGGCTATGTTACTAGTGTACTAATTAGATAATAGATACAACTTACTAAGTTCTAAATATACTCACTACACTAATTAGAGCTAGTGTTTTTGAGTCAATATTCCTTTTGTTTTGTTGTTTTTATCGTCCCGATACATCTATTTTGCTGTCGCTCCGATGAAAATTCCAGAACCGTCGTCCCGATAAATTTCTATGTTTATCGCCCCGATGAAACTTTAGATGCATCGCTCCGATGCAGATTATTCCGCTAATTTTATTTCTTTTAATAATCTAAAATTTTAGACAGGTGATTATATGGTGAAAAAACTAACTTTGAGAGAGTGGAAAAAATTTCGGGAAAAATTTGAAAGCATTGTCATTTCTTATGATGACGTAAAACTTCATAAAAAATGGAAAGCACTAACATATTGTTTTTGTGATTTGAAGTGTAAGGATTTGCGCGGTAGCGCTTTGAAAAAACTTAACGAATTCTTTCATGTATTACCAGGGGGGATTCGTGAGGAGTTTCTAAATGTGCGACGGCAAGATAAATACGAGGCAGCTCGAAAGAAAATACGTTTACTAAAAGAAACAATAGCTTCGCTTGAAAGCATTATGCAAGATCAAGATCTTAAAAACTACGACGCAGCGGTTAGTCACTTACTGATGAACTATGGCGGCGTAAAATAAAGCCATTTATCTGCGTAGAATGGGCGATGTAAAACGTCGCTCATTCGCCAGATAGCTCTATGAAATTCAGTAGGAGCTTGCATCCACACTAATCAAATGTGGTTCATTTACCAAGTTGTAGGTGCTCGGTTTATCGATTTGCATTGCAATGAGGTCATAAGGTATATGCGGCAGCAGTAGTGGCTCAAATTCATACGGGTCAGTAATGCTTTCATCCAGCCAGCGGTCAACCAATGCCATATCTAGCGGCAGTAATAGCGGTGATGCCTTGCTATGAATATGCACAAGCCGAGGGTGTGGCGGCAAGGTTATTACTGAGCAAGACAATGCTGTTTCACCGGTATCTTTGTTAATCCACTCTCTGCACAGGCCACCGAGTAATATCGCGCCATCTTTAGCAACAAGGTCATGGTAGTGCAGTGGCTTGTTTTTCACATACTCCGTTTCGCCAAAGCCCTTAGCTGGAATAATGCATCTGCTATGGCGGTATGCTCGGTATCCAGCTGAACCCTTAACATTAAGCTTGTCATACCGAGTGTTAAAAGAGGTGTACGTGAATTATGCAATGGCAAAATCAAGCACTAATATCCAGGTGGCTTGTGAGTTTAAACCGGTTGGCAGGGTGATACAGAACTGCATAACAGATCGGTTGGCCGTGAGAATGTGTAATCCGGGTGACTTTCAGGCACGGTACTCCATCGTCCACTTGAAGGTTGTGCTTTAGT
>JAHJZX010000010.1 GCA_018826295.1 Gammaproteobacteria bacterium | reverse complement strand
GTTTTAACTGCGACTGAGGATTTTGCTCCATAGAGACTTATCTTCCACCAATTTGATTAATGTAAAATTGCGAACTAGCGATTATAACAAAGCGCGGCTTTTCTAGCCAGCCGCATTAGGTCGCAAGCTTTGGTTTTTTGCTTTTCAGCGCTTGTAGCAACAACTTATACTCGTGCCATTCGGCCTTGCTTAGTTGTTGCAGTTTATCTTTTCGTTCCAGGGCTTCCAGCCGTTGTTGCAGATACTGATCTTCAATTGAATGAAAAGTATCAACAAATTCCTGTGACAATTGTTCTGGCTCGATCTGGTGATCCCAGGCGGCCAGTGTCATTAAAATGCCGTGTTCAGGTAGACCACGCCAGTGTTCAATCAGTTGCGCGGTGGTTAAATCCGCTTGCTGTAACAGCCGTTGCTGCAACGACAGTAATAGTGTTATGCCAGGAATATTGGCTTCGGCTAATTCCGGTGCATCGGGCATTACACTGGCTAAATTGGGGTATTGCAGCAATAAACCAATAGCCCGGCGCATAGGTGTTATTTTCATCGCTGCCGGTTTTACCCGGTTAGCAGAGCGGCTAGCGGCGGCTTTAGTGCGTTCGCGCGGCTTACCCATTAGGTTAGCCAGTTTATCGCTTAAGCTGTCGCGATAAAATTCACTGGGAATTTGTTTAATCAGCTCGGCAGCCTTTACCGATAACGCTGATTTACCGGCGTCGGTGGCCGGGTCAAACTCTTGCACCAGATGCTCAAAGAAATACTGATTCAGTGGCATGGCGTTGGCAATGCGCTGCAAAAAGGCCGCTTTACCTTCTTTTTGCACCAGTGAATCGGGATCTTCGCCATCGGGTAAAAACACAAAATTCAGCTCGACACCATCTTTTAGCTGCGGCAGGGCACTTTGCAGAGCGCGCCAGGCGGCATCGCGACCGGCGCGGTCGCCATCGTAGCAACACACTACGCGCGGTGTGTAACGAAATAGCGTATGCATATGGTCCGAGGTCGTGGCCGTACCCAGGCAGGCCACGGCAAAGCGGATATCATGTTCGGCCAGCGCGACCACGTCCATATAGCCTTCGACAACCAGGATTTGTTCAACATGGCCCGGCTGCTGGCGTACTTCATATAAACCATAGAGCTCGCGGCCTTTATGAAACAGCCGGCTTTCCGGTGAATTTAAATATTTCGGCGTGCCATCACCCAATACCCGGCCACCAAAGGCGATAACCCGGCCACGCTTGTCGCGGATAGGGAACATTAGACGGTCACGGAAAAAATCGTACTCGCGGCCATTGTCGTTGCGGTTAATTAGCCGTAGCTCGGTCAGCTGATCGCGTAATTGGCGGTTATTGCTTGGGCTAAGTTGCTTTAACAAGCCGTCCCAGCTTTCAGGTGCATAACCCAGGGCAAAGTCAGTCACCGTTTGTGCACTTAAACCGCGCCGGCTGATGTAATCGCGCACCCGTTGGCTGTCAGGGTGCTGTTGCAATTGCTGCTGATAATAGGCCGCGGCCTGTTGCATCAGATTGTAGTCGTCGGCTTGCGCTGCCGGTCGGTTTTTCGCCGCACCTTGTTCGCGCGGGACTTCCAGGTGATGCAGTTGTGCCAGCTCTTCAATGGCTTCAACAAACTCTAATTGCTCAAATTCCATCATAAAGCTGATGGCATTACCATGGGCGCCGCAACCAAAGCAGTGGTAAAACTGTTTGTCCTGGCTAACGGTAAAAGAAGGTGATTTTTCGTTATGAAACGGGCAGCAAGCGGCGTAATTTCTACCGGCTTTTTTTAGCGGTACGCGCTGATCTATCAGTTCAACAATATCGGTACGAGCCAATAATTCGTCGATAAACTGTCTGGGGATTTGTCCTGCCACCTTTTTCCTTCGGCGTTGTTCAGAAAAAGACAAACCGTGCCTTTTGAGCACGGTATGCAGATGTCAACACTTTGAGCTTGTCGTTTGCCTGCGCCAGCAAGTGTAGCGCAGTACTTTGATGTCGCTCAGCTGATACGTTATTAGTACAGC
>JAHJZX010000088.1 GCA_018826295.1 Gammaproteobacteria bacterium | reverse complement strand
TCGGAGCCATTGATATCAATGGCAAGGAAATTGATTCGCTGGTGCGCTCGGGTATTGCCATGAGTGGCTATGAAGAATTGCTGGAAGAGTTCTTCCTTTGGCTGCGCCGCGAACATCCCGACGTAGTGGTAGTCAATTCCGCAGGCAACGCGTCCTCTTTTTCTGGCCGTGATGAATATCGTCTGCCCTCATCCTTCGTGACGGACCAGTTGTTTGTCGTTGGCGGCCACGAGCGCAGTGACAAAGATGTTGACGTGGATGACCCTGAATACGTGGTCAAACGCAGCGCTTCGAATATCGATATGCGTGTGGACGTGACGGCCGCAGCCTGTGTGCGGGGCTCGACGCTGAAGGAAGGCGAGCGCGGCACCGCCCATTGCGGGACGTCCTATGCAACGCCTTTGGTAGCAGGTTTGCTGGCGGCCATGATGTCGATAGATCCCGAGCTGACGCCCGAGCAGTTGCGTATGCTGTTGCGTCGCAGTGCAATGACCATCGGCGAGGAATATGATTTTGAGCCGGTAGAGGCCGATGACCTGACCGCGCCCATACTGCCATCGGAACGGGGAAATGATCTCAACCACCCGGATATCGGCCGGTCTGCACGTCTTGATATGTACAAGGCGCTGGACCTGACGGTGCAGAGCCTGGAGCGAGTGCGTTAAGCTTTTGACTCTATAACGTTGAAACAGCCACAAAAAAGCCCACCTTGGAGGTGGGCTTTTTGCTGATCCGGTTTTACCAGTATCAGTCAGGACGCTGATCAGTCCTTCTTGTCTGCCTCAATGGTGCCAGTCTGACCATTGATCTTGAATTCATACTTGTTACCATCGGCTTTCATGCCTTTACCTTCCCAGTATTCATCATCGGCTTCGACCTTGTGAATCTCGGTGTAGCCTGCTTCCTTGGCTGTTTCGATAGCCTGTTCAATGCTGATCCAGTCAGCTTTGGGGCCATCAGCCATAACGGTGCCAGCGGCAAGCAAGGTGGCAGTGGCGAGAGCGGCGCTAAATGATTTTTTCATAATTGAAACTCCTGTTTTCTTTATGGGTACCTGTATAGAGGCCTCAGCATCCTTGAGGTTCAATTTTTCTCCACTTGCGCACGTTTGCAGGGCGCAGCGGGCGACAAAAAAGCCCGCGAACACGAGGTGCGCGGGCCGAAGGAGCTTGCTGGATAAATCGGGTTAGGCGCTTACAGCAGCACGATGTTGTAGCTAACGATAAAGCGCGTTTCATCAATATCACGTTGGTTGGCTACACTGCTGCGCAGGCTGGCGTGCCGCAGGGAGAAGCCGACATTCTTGAAAGGACCTTCCTGTAGCGTGTAATCCACCCGCACGTCTCGCTCCCACTCTTTGTCCTTGCCGGATACGGCGGCGTCGACATCGGTCCCGCGCAGGTAAGCCACGGTGGTTTTCAGGCCAGGTACGCCGGCTTGAGCGAAGTCATAACCGTAACGAGCCAGCCAGGTACGTTGGCCTGCGCGCTGGAACTTGCCGATCTGCGAGTCGGTGATCAGGTAGGCAGTTGCGCCATCGCCATTGTTGACGAACGGGAAGTTACTTTTGCCAGTCAGTTGCTGGTAACCCAGCCCGGCCGCGTGGCCAGTCTGGCTGAAGGTGAACAGCGCGCTGTAGGCTTTGTTGTCTACCTTGCCATCGTTCTGGAAGCCGCTGGCGCCAAAGCCTGCCTGCTGGTCCTTGTTGGCGCCGTAGGCGTTGCTGTCGAAGAAGCGCAGGTCGGTGTTCAGCTTGCCGTTACCCAGCGCAGTATTGTGAACTGCACCGACGTAATGCTGACGGTAATAATCGTCAAGCTCAGCGAAGAAGTAGGATGCAACCAGGTTGTCGGTGACCTTGTAGTCGCCACCCGCATAGCGGAACTGGTCTACACGGTTGCTGCCCCCGGCAATGGTCAGCTCTTCAAAATCACTGGAGGCGCGACCGCTGGCTTTGTCGATCTGGCCCAGGTGCAGGGTCAAGTCGCTGACGTCAGTAGAAGTCAACTGGGCGCCACGGAAGGTCTGCGGCAGCAAGCGACCGTCATTCTGTGTGAGCACTGGCAGCTTGGGCAGTAGCGCGCCGTACTTGAGCTCGGTTTCGGATACCTTGGCCTTGGCGGTCAGATCAAAGCGGCCGAAGTTGCTCACGGCGCTGTTGTCATCTTCAAGGGGGAAAACAATACCCGGGTTGCGGCTTCGCCCGGCTTTGTCAGTACGCCCGCCGGAGTCCAGACGCACGCCAAACTGGCCAAGTGCATCAAGGCCCCGGCCGATCGGGCCCTGGCTGTAGCCTGACTGGAAGTTGAGCAGGAAACCCTGACCCCACTCTTCGGACTTGGAGGGCGACGCTGCGCCACTGCGGTTGTCCTGATTGATATAGAAGTTTCGCAAGCCCAGATTGGCTTTGCTGCCTTCGATAAAACCCTCATTGGCACTGGCTACGCCAGGCAGGGTCGCTGTGATAATGCCGGCGGCCACTGCGCCAGCGATCAGGGATTTCTTCATGTTCAAGCTCCAGATGTTTTATTAGGCATACCGTCTGCGAAGGGCTCTGTGTTATCCAGTGGCAGCAGACGGGGTCAAGCATGTTTGACAG
>JAHJZX010000009.1 GCA_018826295.1 Gammaproteobacteria bacterium | reverse complement strand
GGCTTTTTTGCTTTATGTTGCCCTGATGGTAAACCTGCCCGAGCCAGCGAACGCTATGCGACCAGTTCGTCCGGAACGAACTGGGACAGCTTCAGCTGGCCGCGGAGCGGGGAACCCCCATGGAAGGGGTGAGCAATGTAGTTCACCGCCAGACGTTCACCGCTGGATGGCCAGCCCCGCAGCCACCTCATTCAAGCAAAAGGCCTACCTTTAACGGTAGGCCTTTTTGCTTTGCGCTTCACCAACCACATCATTACAATAGAGCTATCTGTGTTAACTGGCTTGATCATGCGCACTTTAACTAATATATCTGCAGTCCCTTATTCTACTTTTCGTTTTGATGCCACCTTAAGCTCTGTTCACGAATTGAATTCTGTCAGCGAGTTACACAGCTTTGATGCTGGCACGGTGCCCATATTGTTGGGTGAGGGTAGTAATACTATTTTTTTGCAAGATCTAACAGTTCCTGTCTGTCGCTTTGTGGCTGATAGCAAAACGGTTACAGAGCTGAGTGCAGATCATGTTTTAGTACACGTAGAAGCCGGCCATAACTGGCATCAGTTGGTAACTTGGTCAGTTGAACAGCAGTTATGGGGCATAGAAAATCTCGCGCTTATCCCTGGCTCAGTAGGCGCAGCACCGGTGCAAAATATAGGTGCATATGGGGTAGAACTGGCAGATAGCTGTTTGTACGTTGATTTTTACCACTGGCAACAGCGTAAAGTACAGCGTATTGCTGCCGGACGCTGTCAGTTTGGCTATCGGGATAGTGTATTTAAGCATTCTCTGGCTGGTAAAGGTATCATAGTCGCAGTCGGTTTGTGCCTCAGTAAGCGTCCTGCAGCTGTGCTAGTGTATAAAGGTTTGGATCATCTGCCGGCTGATGCGACTATCAATACTATCTTCGAACAGGTTATTGCTGTTCGTAGTAGTAAGTTACCAGACCCTGCGGTATTGGCAAATTGCGGTAGTTTCTTTAAAAACCCGGTTATAACCAAGCAGCAATACACAGCGTTAAGAGAGAAATATACCGATATACCCGGCTTTAATCAGGCAGACGATAGCGTTAAGGTGCCCGCAGCCTGGTTGATTGAGCAGCAAGGCTTTAAAGGCAAAAGTTATGGTGATGTTGGTTGCTATAATATGCAGCCGTTAGTGGTGGTTAATCACGGCGCAGGTACGTCACAACAACTGCTGACTTTAATAGCTGATGTGCAGCAGAAGATAAAACAGGCTTACGGTATTCAGTTGGAACCTGAGGTACGGATGTTGAACAACAGCGGATCGTTGCATGACTAAAGCGAGTTTAGTTAGCCAGCGGCAATTATTGAACGCTTTAGCTGCCGGTGAGTTTCAGTCCGGTCAAATATTGGCTGATATGCTGGGGCTAAGTCGCACTGCAGTAGCAAATCATATAAAGCAATTACAGCAACTTGGCTTGGATATTTACAAAGTTAAAGGCCGTGGCTACTGTTTGTCAGAACCTTTAACTTTACTTGATGCTGCCAAGATCAATCAGCTACGTCCAGCGGGCTGTGCCGATATTCTGGTGCAGCACATCACCGATTCTACTAATAGTCAGTTGATGCAAAAAGTTCAGGATGGTGTAGTAACGCAGCCCGGTTATACCATAGTGGCTGAAGCGCAAACTGCAGGAAGAGGGCGGCGCGGCCGAACCTGGTATTCACCCTTTGCCGCCAGTTTATATTTTTCTATGTACTGGCGGTTAGAGCAGGGGATCCAGGCTGCGATGGGTTTGAGCCTGGTGGTAGCCATTGCCATCGCTAGAATGCTGAAACAGCAGTATCGGGTTGAGGCAAAAGTTAAATGGCCAAATGACGTTTACGTTGATGGCAAAAAGCTGTGCGGTATCTTGGTAGAACTTGCCGGGCAGGCACACGCAGGCTGTGATGTGATCATTGGCATTGGTATGAATATACGCTTGCCACAACAAGCGCTGGACAATATTGATCAGCAATACGTTGATTTAGCCGGGGCCTGTGAAGCTGTAATAGACCGTAATTTATTGGTTGCCATGTTACAACAGCAACTGAGCGGTTTGCTCACAGAGTTTAGTAGTAAAGGTTTTTCTGGCTTTGTTGAAGAGTTTGGTCAATATAATCAGTATCATAATCAAGAGGTCAAACTTATTGGTAGCAATGAGATCAAAGGTATTTGTCTTGGCGTTGACCAACAAGGTGCGTTATTGATTAAAACTACCGAGGGTGTACAAGCTTATTTTGGCGGTGAACTAAGTCTACGGGCGGGAGATTAGCATGTATTTGCTGCTGGACATTGGCAATACGAGGGAAAAGGCCGCTCTGGTGAAACAGGGTAAAGTTAGTGCCTTGCCACAGCTGGCGGCGGATAATTTAGCAAAATTGCCGATAAAAGCAGTTTACTTTGCCAGTGTAGCATCGCAGGAGAAGGTAGCTGTAATTAAGCAACTGTTGGGTCTGGATCATTTGCCCTGGCGTCAGGTACATTCTGATGCCCAGGCTTATGGCGTACGCAGTAGTTATCAGCAACCGCAGACACTGGGTGTAGATCGTTGGTTAGCGATGTTAGGTGCACAGTTGCTATTTCCGGCAGCACAGGTACTGATCGTAGATGCGGGCACTGCGGTTACTGTAGATTGGTTAGCTAAAGATGGCGCGCATAGCGGTGGCTGGATTATGCCCGGTCTGAAGATGCAACAGCAGGCTGTAGTTAAAAATACGGCCAAAGTGTTTAACGCCGAGTTATTTAACGGCCGGTTAGAACCCGGAGTTGATACGGTAACGGGTCTGCAAAATGGTTGTTTAGCAACCATTTTAGGTGCAATACGATTGGCATGGCAACAAACACCCTGTGACAAGCTGTTGCTAACCGGCGGTGACAGCAAGTTTCTTAAACCTTATCTGACTGATTTACCTTTAGTGGTTGAGCCTTTACTGATTTTCCATGGATTAGCGCGCTATATAGACATGTAAGTGACGAATTGTGCACTTTGTGAACGCTTAGGCGGGAATTTCATGCTTTTTTGCTTTTTTCTGTTGCACGCTCCGAACCATTCCACTAGAATTCGCACCCACTGACGTAGTGCCGCTTTAGCTCAGTTGGTAGAGCAACTGACTTGTAATCAGTAGGTCAT